>CBFCWO010000087.1:0-10847 GCA_965601625.1 uncultured Flavobacteriaceae bacterium
CAAGTCCATGGGTTTTCTGAAAAAAGTGCAGCCCTAACAGCTCCCTGAATACCTAATCAACCCGGGGCGGGACGTAAAAAAGCACAGCAAATCTGGAAAAGCGTTTAACTCTATTGCCCATGCGGAAACTTGGGGACCATTGTGTATTTTTACCGAAAATTCCTTCGGATTCATGCCCATTGAAGTACAGCATATAAGCAAGCGTTTCGGCAATCAGCAGGCACTGGATGACATCAGTTTCTCCATACGTAAAGGCGAGGTTGTCGGGTTTTTGGGTCCGAACGGTGCAGGTAAATCCACCCTGATGAAGATCCTGACTACCTACTATACGGCCGATTCAGGGCAGGCACAGGTCAATGGATACAACGTGCTTACCCAACCCAGGGAAGTACAGCGGAGCCTGGGCTACCTGCCTGAGCACAACCCCTTGTATCTTGACTTATATGTGAAGGAGTATCTGGCTTTCAATGCCTCGGTTTATAAGGTAGGTCGGGATGCGGTGGATAGGGTCATCGAACAAACAGGACTTGCTCCGGAGGCGCATAAAAAAATAGGACAGCTCTCCAAAGGCTACCGACAGCGCGTAGGGCTGGCAGCGGCACTGTTGCACCAGCCTGAGGTGCTTATTCTGGATGAACCCACCACGGGCCTGGATCCGAATCAACTCCTTGAAATCCGAAAGCTGATACGGGAAGTTGGATCCGAGAAGACCATCCTGCTCTCTACACACATTATGAAAGAGGTAGAGGCCGTCTGCGACCGTGTGCTAATCATCAACCGTGGAAAGCTGGTGGCAGACAAGACCCTTGAAATGCTCCGAAAAGATGAAACCCAGGTCATTGAAGTAGAATTCGACTACCGGGTGGAAGAAGTCCTGCTCCAGCGGCTACCCCATGTGCAGGCCGTGCGAAACACGGGGGGATTCGTCTATGAGATCAGCTTTTCAAGCCCTGAGGATATGCGCGGAGTGGTCTTTGACTTTGCACACGACAACCAGCTTAAAACCCTGCAACTCAGCCGGAGGACCAAAAACCTTGAAACCCTTTTCACCGAACTCACGGGGGACAGTGCTTAATCCCGGAGGAAAAAATCAATGGTGGTAACCACCCGGACCTTTTTGATCTCCGGAGTATTGGCATCCCGGTTGGCGATGGAAAACAATCCCTGCCGCGCCACCCGTATCTCCCCTACCTCAGCATTGGAATCCCTCGCAAACTTCTCTGCAACGGTTCGGGCATTCTTAGTGGCTTCTTCTACCATTTCTGGTTTGAGGTCATTCAGGCCCGTAAAGATATATTCAATGGGTTGCCATTCGTTTTTTGATCCCATTACAATACCACTTGAAAGCAGCTCCAGCGAATTGGTAAGTGCACCCTGAAGCTTGGGAATATCCCGGGTGCGCACCGTGAGCTCCGATTTGGCCAGATATCGATACGGGTTTTGCATGGCCTGTGTATTGTAGAGGTTTGCCCGGGCATCATTGATGTTCACCGGCCCCCTGGTCAGCTCCCCCGGTTCAAATCCCTGGCTTATAAAGAACTGATATACAGCCTCGTTCTGGCCTTCAATGCGCCGACTGAGGTCCTGGAGGTCATTGCCGGTAAGGGCTATGTTGATGGGCCAGACGGCAAGGTCTGCCTTCACCTCTCGTTCGGAAAGGCCTTTTACGGTAACATACCGGTCAAACTTGCGGGCGTTGACCTGCACATTTCCGATAAAGTATCCGGCCAACACCAGGGCGGCCGACAGCAGCAATGCGGATATCCAATAGGTACGTTTCATAGGGATCTTTTTAGAAATTCAGTTTTGCCAGGTCCTGGCAGGATTCATATATATGTACGATTGGGTTTCGGTAAATGGATTTTTGACCGTACTGCATGGGTTGCACTCATGGACTACACGGGCGACTCGAGTTCGGGGTAAACCACTTCCTCACTGATCCCCTCTATATTCCCCTTATAATCCCTGCCCCGGAGTTTCCCCACGGGATGGGCCGCGAGTGCTTCTTCCGGGTAGGACCGGATCAATTCCTGCAGCTCCTGTTGATCGAGTTCATCCAACACCGGATCGAGCCAGCGATCCGCCAATTCATCCGGAAGGATCAGGGGCATCCGGGGCCCCGATAGTTTAGGGTTGTTGTGGATCCGCGCCATCATTGGATTCCCCTCCGTGGTAACTATGGAGAACGTGGTCACCACCTCCCCCGTCTCGGGATCTGCCCAATCCGAATACAATCCTGCAAAGATCAGGGGGTTCCCATCGCTTCGATAAATATGAAAGGGGTAGGTCTTCCCCTTGTGATGATGGTGTTCGTAGAACCCGTCCACATAGATCAGGCATCGGTTGCTCCTGGCCGCTTTGCGAAAGGATGGTTTCTCGAAAATCGTCTCCCCCCGGGCATTGAGGGTTTTATTCCAGAGTTTGCGGCCCTGCTCCCGGTCCCTTACCCAATGAGGGACCAACCCCCAAGTGGCCACGGCAGGGTACTCCGGGCTGGCATCTGTATAGATAAGCAACCTGGGGTGGCTGAACCCCGAGGCGTGAAAAAGCGGAAGGTCCGTCTGGGGTAGCAGCTGGTCCCGGATCTGATCCGCTGCCTCCTGATCTCCTCTCCGCAACGCCCTTTTTAACTGGGCTTCAAGGCTGGCTTTGATGTCGTAGCACATTATACTAATACTGGGATATTATTGGGGGAAGTGCCCCCACCCCACTAACAATGTACGGGATCGCCCTGCATTTTCCAAACACCCAAAAGACTGGGGAAGGCTCCCTGATTTGTTCCAACCGGGTCAAAACACCCGATTATTTCCTGGATCTCCCAAAAAATCGCTCCAAAAGGCAACCCAGAAATACCAAAAGGGGAAGTGCAGCCGTGAACTTCACAAGATTCCAAAAATAGACAGATGCCCTTGCGCTCCCCCGAAACGCCTCCTGCGCCTTAAAGGAATATGACCAGTTTGCAGCCAGGTAAAAACTAAGCAGGGGCCATAAAAGGGCAAGGACCACAGAGAGCAACAAAAACCCTTTCAGAATGCGCTGAACCCCCGTGGCGGGATGCATTATTCCCGGAAACACAAAATAAACCAGGCTGGGCAGGCTTAGCAGCCCAAACCAGGTAATAAGGGTTCCCCAGGGCATTAGAAGGGCTTCTGATGCTACCTGGTTTAATACCGGAGACCCGGTTACCAGCAAGTACGATGCGGCACAAAAGACCACCAGTGAAACGATCAATCCCAATTTTCGTGTAGACATGCTAAAACCTTTATGGGTTCCCTTTTTTTGACAATTCTGAGCGCCTCATCGGCATCCCGTCAATCAGCGACCATATATCTGCAATGGGCTGGTAATGTTCTTTCTGCAATTTGGTTCCCCCATCCAAACCCACTAATTCGAGATAAAAGCCGGTGGACGGCAATTTGCGGGCAGATGCTTTTCGAACCCAAAATTCTGCGGGCAAGCCGCGGGCATAGCCCTCTTTTAGAATGGTATACACAACGATCCGTCGATCCTCCACGCCCTGCCAATCCCTCTTCAGTTCCCGGATCTGCCTCTCGTATTCCGGATTGTCAAGATCATCTGTATACAGCAGCAAAACCCTGTCATTCCAGCGATGTTCCATCAATTGCTGGGCTGAAACGGTTATGGTCATAAACGCGATAGTGGCTATCGAAAAGAGCGCTCGCATACCCAAAGATACACACTTTGCGTCAGGACTTCAGCGTCTTGAGAGCACCCTCCTGAAATACATGGGCTATTCAAGCACGAACCTCACCTGCACCCCGGCTTCGACCCGGATCTTGTCGAAATCCGCCGGCAGCTCCACGTAGGCCGTTTGTGGCGCATCCGCCGACATCATGACCTCAGCGTTTCTACCCTTCATGCTGTTGTATATATTGAAGCGGTTGTCCGATATATAAATGGCCCTCCCAAGGGACTGTCCAAGGGCTTGTGTCATGATCGCTCCCTGCCTGCGGGCCCTTACCACAGCTCTGGCTTTCAGGATATCCTTCAGATCTTCCATCTGGGAATACTCCGTCTTTTCAAGCCTTACGTTTGAAATCCCTAATCGCTCTAATTCATACAATACACGTCCTGCAGCGGGGGCATCATATACGATTAGCTCGAAGGTTTTCTCTTTCAGGATATCCTGCTTTCGCAGGAAGTATTTTCCAAAATCGCTTGAAAGGTCTGAAACCATCAGTTGTTTCTCCAGATCTATACCCAGATCCCTTAAGCGGGTGCCCATTCGCTTTTCCAGTTCTTCCAGGGAGGTCCGGCCTTTGGTATCGCTTTCCTGAAGGGTGATTTGCAGGTAAATCCGGTCCGGGGTCACGAGGGTATCGACCCGGGCCGAGGTCTCCAGATAGGGCTGGTCGATAAAGTTCTTGGTTTGTGCCCAACTGCCGATGGACATCAATACAATAGAAAGCACTAGCAATATTCTCTTCATTTCGTAAAAAAATTAATTTGATGGGATATCCCGATTTACTTCAGAACAAAAATGATGCTAAAAACGAATTCACTTCGGATTAAGCGCAAAAAATGAAGTATCTCCTTTATGGAAAGGACGGCAAGATGGCTCAGGGGATGTGGGAAACGGCTGGAGCTGAATGCAGTTCGACGGTAACCTGGGCATCAGCCGAGGTTTCGCGTTCGCATTGTGAACTCCAAAGGGCCGCCATGGTACAGATCCCTATCAAAAGGGCCTTATACGAAAGATTTAATCGACAAGTAGACATAGCGAAAGACTTACAAACCAGTTCCTAAAAAATAGGGTGTACTTAATAGACGATATTTATACAAAGTTGTTACACCTTAGGCCAACGCATTCAAAGAAAAAATATTGGCTGCCCTGAGGATTCCATTTTTAATTTTCCTCTTAGGCAATAGTATTACAAACCAGGATGTTATAAAATGACCCGAATCAAATTCACTCCTTCTGCGGCCCTTGGACCAATTCCTCCAGATATGTGTTGAAATTGTACTCACTTGCATAAATTGTTTCCTTATACCCCGGCAGGTATTGTTCGAGAATCATGGAAATATTGTATCCAAGTGGGTAGTAGTACCGGTGGTTGTAGATATCGGATAGGCCTTTATCTGAAACAGGATCGTACCCGGTATATATATTGTCTATCAGGGAGTGGTCCTCCTCAGACAACATGGAGGTATCTGTGGAATGGTCCCGCATATAGCGCTTGGCCAGGGACTGAAAATACCTCGCATGACCCTCCGCCATGATTTCATAGTCCTCCGCTTCACCAATATCCACCCCGTATTCCTGAAAGATTCGATTTCGTCTTGCCTGGCGAAGTTCCAGGTAAGAGGCAATCCCTTCCGATGGAGGCCGCTTATTCTGCCAGATTTCTTTGAGCAGCTGATTTTCCCTGGCCACACTTTCCCGAAACCAGGGCAGATCTTTGTGGTAGGCCGCTAAGAACATATCCGGGCCTCCTGGAATGGACAGTTGCCTATAGTACTCCCTGTGTCCGGGCAGCGAACGTTGGTAGGCATGGAACAATTCATGCAGCACCATTTCAGCCCATTCGTCCAGGTCTTCAATCGGCACAAAACGCCGGGTGAGCTCAAAACTGCTGAAGATCATGATGTTTTCCTGGTAATACAGGTCATTTGGATCATCGCTATAACTGTTGGCGAACTGAAATTCAGTGGTATCGGTGTAGGACTCCGGGAGTCGAAAGATCTTCCATTTAGGATCAGGTGAGGGGACTGGGGCAGGATTGGTGAGCTCCAGGATATGGGCGTTGGGGTTTATAGCGAATGTCCCCTCCGCAGTATAGTACAAGGCGGGAAGGGTGAAATCCTCCCTGGCAAAATCAGGCCAGGAAGCTAGTGCAATATCGTTCTTAAGCCGAAGGAGGTAGGTGAAGTGCTCCCAGTGGGGTGTATTGATCAGGGAAGCATCCTTAAGGTTGCCGGCTTCCGGTAAAATCGTCCCGTCTCCCTGTACCCCCCACCAAAGGCCCCAGATCAAAAATCCTATCCTAAAAAAATTCATTTTCAAGTATGATGTCGCAAAAGAATTGCAGGTGGATCTGCAACATTAGGGGGTCCTGGAATCAGATTCAGCCGTATACACGAATGTTGAGGTCTCCTGGGGTGATTGGGATTCCCCACGGGTAGCATGAATATTCCAGGCAGCAGCCAAAAGGCAAACCAATATCAGAATCCCTTTGCTCAACCCGTTTAGTCGAATGCTTGATGTAGATTTCATGGGAAGTGTTTTAGTCCTACGTTCTACTATATGGACGCTATAAACATCGAAATGTTACAGATGGCATCCATTTCTACCCAGGAAAGTACTGAACCAACGGATCGGCATAGCCCCAGATCTGCCCATGCCGCGGGTGTCCAAGCCGGGTTAGGGACCCGACCCGATATATTGGATTGGTGTTTTTGCCTAAAGCCTGCACCACCTCCTCAACCAACTCACCGTAAGGGGCGGCCAGCCCAAGGGGTGGATTCCCCCAACCAACCAGGCAAGGGTGCTTTTCTTTCAGATAGCCTTCTATAATCTCGAGATTTGCAGTGTCTTTGAGCGCTTGTTTCCGGTGCTTAAGTTCTCTGGAATAGGTTTCATACCAGGGAATTAGGTTAAGGAAAACAACGCGGCCAATACTGCGAAGGATCTCATAGCGCTCCCGGTTTCTGTACAGATAATTCAGTACCCTGTTGATCGTATGGTCTGAAACCCCCTTCCTGGCCCTGCTCGGGTTTTTCTGAATAACCAGCCAGGTTTGCTCTCCGGGAGTGCCAAGGAGGACTTCAAGGCTAAAGCGCCTGGATTCCTCCTCATGAACCGCGGATACGGTGGCAAAACGGGGGTACGTATAGGGCATATATTTGAATCCTATTGAAAATCCATTTTCAAGCACTACGGTTCCTGTTCCCTGATTTTCTTTTCGAACTTGTTGTGGATGAGCAGCATCAGCAAGCCAAACAGAATTGCAGTGATGATCAAAGCCGTATTGACTACCCCTTCCACCGAAAAGGAAAGGCGGATCAGGATGGTCGAGATCACAAAACCCGAGTTCCGGATAACCTTGTGAAAGCGGTCCGAGTAGTAGAACGAGGCCAAAAGCAGGATCACATCCACAACAATCAGGATGGTGAAGAATTCATCGAAAAAGACGCTGTTGATATTCTTGAAGGAAAGGCTTCCCGCCTCACGGATCCCGGCGGCGGCCAGGCCCCAGCTCAGAAAATAATAGACCGCCGTACCAAAGAGTACGGGGACCAGAACCGTGGCAATAGCCTTTTTCAGCTCAATAAATCGCTTTATGTTGGTCTGATCACCACCCCCCTGCTTTAGGAGTTTGCGCCTTTGCAGGCTTTGCACGTAGAACAGGTAAATCAGGAAAAACAGGATTACCGAGGCCAGCAGGTCGTAGGTGAACTGGAGGTCATCCTGCAGTTCAAACCAGTCGGAGGTCAGCTTGAGATTGGCCAGGTCCTTGAAAAGCCTTCGGATAATGATCAGGGTAATGATCTCGTACTGTTTGCCGATGTAGGTGGTAATGGACTGTGGCAGGTAATAGATCAGCAGGTAGACCTCGTAGATCAGGATAAAGGAAAAGGGGGTATAAATAGCCGCAATTGGGCTGTCTAGCAACTGCGAATTCATGGACAGCACTCCGGCATCCACCAGGAGGATCAGCGCCAGATGCACCAGGAAACTGACGATGGCAATGGTCAGGATGGCCTTCTCAATATGCCTTTTGGTGCGTCCCGAGAGCAGGCTTCTGTAATAAAAATCAATGCCTTTGGCCACAATTCCGTACTGTTATTGATTTAGGGTCCTATACGTGCTGATCTATAAGGATCGGATTCCCATCCGGATCCTGGACCACAATACTCCCAGGGCCGGAAGGCTCTTCCAGGGATTTGCTGAGGATGGGGATCCCTGCTTTTTCCAGGGACGCATGGATCCGGCGAACGTCCGTATACTCCGCGAGGTTGCTGGCATGCTGATCCCAGCCCGGATTAAACGTCAGCATGGTCTTCTCAAACATCCCGTGAAAGAGTCCGATCAGGGTCTGTCCATTTTTCATAATGAGATAGTTCTGCTCCATCGCCCCTGCGAAAACCGTAAATCCGAGTGTTTCATAAAAATCCCTGGAAGCCTGTAGATCGGAAACATTCAGGCTTACGGAAAAAGCACCTAATTCCATGATACCAATAGATTTGATTCTACCTAAAGGTACGCAATTCAGCCTGCAATCAGTAGGGGTTTTGTCAAATACTAGACGAGTCTGCCCAGCAATTCCTTCATCAGTTTGGCCCCCAGGTTCGCCGTAAGGCGGTCCACATCCCGGGAGGGGTTGTACTCTACCAGATCGGCACCTACTACTCGTCCTTGCAGTTGCTGCAACAAGTGGATTACCTCCCGTGTCGTAAATCCTCCGGGCTCCCGGTGGGATACTCCGGGGGCAAAGGCCGGGTCCAGGGCGTCGAGGTCCAGGGAGATATAGACCGGGTTTTCGAATTTCAAGGGCGTTTCTGGAAACCCCTTTTGCATGGTGTACATTTCCGTGCCAAAGCGCTTGGACTGATCCTGTTGGTGCGGATTTAGCGTTCGTATCCCCACCTGTACCAGCCGGGTGGCCAGGCCATCTTCCATAATGCGCGCAAATGGGCAGGCATGGGAATACGGATCCCCTTCATAGGATTGATAAAGATCCGGATGCGCATCGATCTGCAGGACATCCAGGAGTGGATACTTCGCATGATAGGCTTTGAGAATCGGATAGGTAATGGAGTGGTCTCCGCCAAGGGTAAAAAGACGGTCACAGGCCCTCAATTGCTTCAGGGTGAGGGCTTCAATATCGAAATAAGACCCGATCGGAAAATCACCCAGATCACAGGTAGGCCATTCGTTTAAATCGACACCATTCTCGGTAGTCAGGTTCATGCCCCCCGAGTTCAGCTCCTTTCGGATCTCCTCAGGTGCAAGGGCCGGCCCCCTTTGAAAGGAAGAGCCCGCATCATAACAAATTCCCCTGATCCCTGTTTCTGACCTGTTCATGTTTTACTGATCAACAAATTTATGTTTTTGATCATTTCACCCGTCAGGACAATCGCCTCGGGATTCTTTTTGTGTTTTCAGGATCGCTTCTTCCCGTCAATCCGGGACATTGGCCAAAAACAACCGGATATCTTTAAGGAGTTTCAGGTAGTCTTCCTGATGGGTATACATCATATGCCCGGCTTCATAATAGGCCATTGTGATCTTTTCGGTTTCGATCCCGTTCCGTGAAAAGGTGTATTCAGCATCAAAAAACGGGCAGATCAGGTCATAGTAGCCATTGGCCACAATAACGCGCATCTGCGGGTTTCTCCGCATGGTCTCCCCCAATTTATGGGCAACGTTGACCCTTTCAGGCTCCCAGTACCTTCCCTTTGGCACAGGCCTCCAGTTCCATTTGCCTCCGATCTCCCGGTTGGATGTCAGGTAGGGTCGGTCCATGGCAACCTGCAAATCCGATCTCAGGTAGTGGTTTATGGCTGCGGTATAGGCCCCGCTGATCTGATAGCTCGAGGGGTCTCCAAGATGCGGGCCATCGGAAAAGGCGTCGATCTCCTGCCCCATATATCGTCCATCCAGGCGTCCGAGGGCAACTCCTTTTTCGCGCAGCAGTTCCTTCTGAAACCTGGGAATGAGCACCCTTAGGTCCGATTTAAAGATATACTCCGGGCTCAGTCCAATAAATTTCGACAATTCCCGGGCTACAGACTCCTTTTCAGCTGCACCCAAAAGGGTTCCTTTGTACAATGCCGGAATGTAGGTGTTGTAGGTAAACTCCCGGCACGCCTGCAGGAAGTCTTCCAGGGATTGGTCCTGCCCTGCTTTTTTGTGGTACCAGGCCGTAGCCGCCATGCTTGGCAAATAGGTAATGTAGGAGGTAATATTGTGATGCTCGGAAGTTGAGCCCCCATAATCCAGCGCCTGGGAGATCAGGATAAGGCCGTTCAGGGACATATTCTGGCCGCCACCCTCCAATTCCTGGGCCACGGCAACCGCCCGGGTAGTGCCAAAGCTTTCTCCAGCTATATATTTAGGGGACATCCAACGATTGTGATCCGTGATCCAGTCCCTTATAAACCGGGCGATGGAACGGGCATCTTCGTTCAGACCCCAGTAATCTTCCACCTTCCCCTCTCCGATGACCCGGCTATACCCGGTACCCACAGGATCTATAAAGACCAAATCCGTTTGATCCAAAAGGCCTGCTGTATTTGACTTTAGGGTATACGGTGCCGCCCCATCATCTTTAGAGGCTTCGGAGTCCACCTCGACAAGTTTGGGTCCGAGCAATCCAAGGTGCAACCAAATTGAGGCGGATCCCGGACCTCCATTGAAGACAAAGGTCACCGGTCGTTTGGAGGGATCCCCCTTTGAGTCTACCGTATATGCCACAGACCAGATGGAGGCTTTCGGGCTTCCCGAATCATCGGTGAGGTATCGCTCAGAAGCCGTGGCGCGATATGCTATTTTCCGATCTCCGTTAAGGACTTCATGGTCCGTAACAAAAACCCTGGGAGCGGGTATGGGCTTGGTCGCTTCTTTAGGAGCCTCTGCTTCCTGCCCCAGGACACTGGCCTGGAGAAAACCGATAAAGATCAAAAAAAGGACACGGAAAGAAGCAGTTGGGTGGCGCAGACGCATAGCGTATTGTTTTATTGGGTTAAGATACAGTTTTATCAAAAAGGATCGCGTCCTGCTTTGGCACCCTGTCCCACTCCAGACGCTAAACAGCGGATACCGATTCGAGCAGGGCAAGGGTTACGGCATCCAGGGCAGGTTGCACATCAGGTACAGACGCATT
>CBFCWO010000088.1:0-10635 GCA_965601625.1 uncultured Flavobacteriaceae bacterium
ACCCGCTCGAGGGAGGCTTCAATCTGGGCTTCCCGTGCCTGGGCTTCCGCTTTTTTGAGGTCGATGAAGCGGGTATAGGTTTGTTCGAAGACACTGGAAAAACGTTTCAGGATTTCGGCATTGTCTTCGGACAATGCTTCCGGACCTAACACTTCCAACATGCCATATTTATTGAAGGCATCGTTAAGTACCAGGCGATCAGGGGTTATGGCGTGAACAGTGAACTCTTCCGGTAAATCTTTAAAATCGCTGTTTTCCAGCAACCAGTGGCCGTAGTCTGTTTTTTCTTTCCCTTCCATGGGAAACGCTTCGAAATCCACTCCATTTTTCCAGGCATCCACCAGGTCCGTGCAGTAGGAGAATTTTTCCACATAAGGGATGGTATAACTTTTCGGATAGGTCTCAAAGGAATAGCCCGAAAACCAGTGTTCCGCAGCGTAGTTTTCGTCGTAGATGATCACCGCAGTGGCATCTGCTCCAAAGTCTAATCCCTGGAGTTGTTCGAAGATCGTTTTGATGACTATCCGGAGTTCATCACTCTTATGCATGGCCATCATGCCTGCCCGTACTTTCTCCAGGGCACCTTCTATCTGGGCTTCCCGGGCCTGGGCTTCGGCTTTTTTGAGGTCTAGAAAACGTGTATAGGTTTGTTCAAAGACGCTGCCAAATCGTTTGAAAATATCATGTGCTTCAGGCACTTGTTCGTAGGTAATGAACAGCAGGTAGCCATGGGAGAAAAAGACATTGTGGTTTATCTGATACCTGGGTAGTTCATGGCCAGCCTCGATGATCGATTTAAGGACCTCACCAACCACCGGCAGATTTTGCAAATATTCATATTGTTCTTTTAAATAGTTTCCCCCCGCTTCCTCGATAAACAAGTTCTCACCCCGTTGATAAGCTTCCACGGTACGGATGAACATGGGGTATTCTGTCATTGGAATTTTGATAGGGGGTTGAAGCACCCCCTCACTGCTCATCCATTGTGTTGTATTTTGTTTTTCTTTGTCCCAGATACAGAAGCCGGCGCTCCAGGCCGGTATACCCAATGATTCAACTTGTTTAAATAAAAGATTCGCCGCCTCAGGCAACTCATCACTTTTTTGCATGGCCATTGTGCGCGAACGAACTTTCTCCAGTGCAGCCTCGATTTGCGCTTCCCGTGCCTGGGCCTCTGCTTTTTGAAGGTCGAGGAAGCGGGTGTAGGTTTGCTCAAAGACCTTGGCAAAGCGGTGAAGGATCTCTTCCTCCTCTTTGGTTGCCTTCTCAAAACTGGATTTGCTGACGGTTCCGTATTTATGGTTTGCATCCACAAATTCAAGCCGATCCAGTTTCAGTATTTCCTGGAAATGGCTGAAATAATCTGTGCTGGATCCGGCATCACAGGCGGCCACCAGAGCATCCACCTCTTCCTTAGATTTCAGGGAGACATAAGAGAACCTATTCCCGGCTTTCCAGGATTTAATAGAGGTGTCTTCAAATATTGCACTCGGCAGCTGTAAATGCCGGGGTTCTTCGTAAACCCCTTCCAAAGGCGAGAACCAGATGTCAATGTATCCGTCTTCCAGATGGAATACATCGATCCATGCCTGGACGAAATTCAGTTTTAATTGTTTAAGCTGGTTTAAAAACACCACTGCCACCCCTGAAATATCCTCGGTTTTATGCATGGCCATGGTTGCCGCCCTGACGCGTTCAAGGGCCGCCTCGATCTGTGCCTCCCTGGCCTGAGCCTCGGCCTTTTTCAGGTCCAGGAAGCGGGTGTAGGATTGTTCAAAAACGCGGCTGAAGCGATTAAGGATATCCCGACTTGCCTCAGAGAGCGATTCCAGGCTCGCCGTTTGGATGACACCGAAATTGTTAAAGGAACCGGAAAGGACGACCCGCTGTGGTTCCTTCATCGCCAGTTTTATGTTTTCAGGAAGGCTTTTAAAATATCCATAGACCAGGATTTCATCCCAACGGTCCTTAACCTCCCCTTCCAGGACATATTCCCATTTGGACTCCCTGGATTTCCATCCCTTAAGATAGCTGTGATAGGCCGGATGATCGTGATAGGGGACAAGATAGCTGTCTGCCACATCCGGGTCTTCCGAGTTGGCCATCCAGGCTATGCCGGAGTCATCGATGGGGTTGAAGATCCAGATCAGGCAACGGGTAAGCACCATATCCAGGTTGCTCAATTCCCTGAATACCGTAATCACCAGTTCTGATAGCTCTTCCGAGGCCTGCATGGCCATGGCCCGGCTCCGCACCCGTTCAAGTGAGGCTTCGATCTCCAGTTCCCGCGTACGTTCCCGGATCTTTGCTTCGAGTTCCTCGTTCTTCTTTCGGAGCCCCTGTTCGGGGAAGGCTTCCTCTTCGGCAATATCAGAGTCCGGGGTAGAGCCGTGCATATGTGTGACAAGCCACTTTTTGCCGGTTTGTTGCAGCAGGGTAGTTACCCTCAGGGGGAAGGCATGATTATCGTCCTGGTTTATAAACAGGAACTCCTCTGAGATCAGGTAGGTTTCCCCTTTGTCCAGGAACCGGCCTGTAAGTGCGGTGCGCTGGACCTCGAGCTGCAGGCTGTCGTATTGCTCCATTTGCCTGCGGGCCATTTCCATAAGATCATTCCGACCCTTAAAAATTTCATGTGCTGCGGAACCGTAGCCCGTAAAATCTGGATGGACGCAGGTTTTGAGATCCTCCGGGGCACCAGAACCCAACAAAACGTCCATCATTTGCTGATAGACCGGATACCCCTCAAATTCCACTGCTGAGCCTTCTTTGTTTTTCATCCGACTGGCAGCTTGATTACAAATTCGGTTCCCTTTCCTTCCTGTGATTCCAACGAAATACTGCCCCCATGGGCCTTGATTACATCGTAGCTGAGGCTTAGACCCAGGCCCGTACCCTGCCCGGTGGGCTTTGTGGTGAAGAAGGGCTGGAAGATCTTGGCTTTTATTTTTTCGGGAATACCATTCCCGTTGTCCAGTACGCTTATTTCAACCCCGCTTGAGGTCCCTTTCGTTTTCAGGGAAACCAGCGGTTGATACCCCTCAGGGTCCTGTGCTTTTTTCTCATTAACGGCGTAGAAGGCATTGGTCAGAAGGTTTAGCAGGACCCGGCCAATATCCTGAGGCACCAGGGTTACCTGTGGCACCTCCGGATCGTAGTCCGTTTCAAGGGCCGCATTAAAGGATTTGTCCCTGGCCCGCATCCCGTGGTAGGCCAGCCGAAGGTATTCATCCACAAGGGTATTCAGGTCTGTAGGCGCTTTGGTCCCGTCACTGCTGCGGCTATGTTGCAGCATCCCTTTGACGATGCCGTCCGCCCGTTTTCCGTGATGCGTAATTTTTTCCAGGTTTCGCCTGATGTCATCTGCAATGGCGATGACTTCCTCCAGGTCCCCGTTCTGCAATTCTTCTTTCATCTCATCCAGAAGCTCCGCACTTACCTCGGAGAAATTATTCACGAAGTTCAGCGGGTTCTGGATCTCGTGGGCGATGCCTGCGGTGAGTTCCCCAAGGGAGGCCATTTTTTCAGACTGGATCAGTTGGTCTTGTGCTGCCTTGAGTTCTGCCAGGGTTTTTTCCACAGCCTTTCGTTTTTGCTCCAGTTCCTGAATGGTCTCCTCGAGTAAAATGGCCGTGGTGCGCTTCACTTTTTCGGTTCGTTCCAGTTTAAAGGCCAGTACCTGCAATTCCCTGTCTGCGGCCTTGAGCGATTTCAGCAGGGTTTCCTTATCCGATTCGGCAATTTGATCACTGGAGCGGATATCTTCGATTACGTTTTGCAGGGATTTATTCATCAGATCTCTTTTAATGCAACGCAGCAGGTGGTCAGGTTATGCATTTCGAGGTTGCCCCCGGCCATCCGACCCAGTTCGGCATTCGAGAACATGCCGGCCATGGGTACTCCCCACACCTCTTTGATGCCCTCAAGCTCTGCATTCATCATGGGGCCGAATGAGAGGATCCTGCCGGCGCAACTAAACACTACCACGGCATCCGCCTCTGGCATTTCCGATTCTTTGAGCTCCCTGACCCCATTGACCACCTTTTCCATCACATCCCAGTCCGGAGGGAGGGAAAACCGGACCTTGGAGCCCTGGGGGACCGTGCCACTGGTGTAGAATGAACGATCGTTCCAGTCTACCACCAGGCCCGGGCGCATGACCGGGTCTCCATTTTCCCGTTGCAGTTGCAGTGGGAAGTTGGAGGCAAGCTCGACCATCAGCTCTTCGTTATCCGGGTTCGGGTTTTCAATGCCCCCGAACTTGGCGGTAATGTCCAGAGCAGGGATGTTATCGATGGTATACACGTGGTTCCCCTCGCTTTTGGTCACTGTTTTTTCGGTTCCCACGGCCTTCCAGCCACAGGTTGCAATCCCTTTGATTTTGACTTTGGTTTCATCGATGGCCAGCACAACGATTCCCTGGTCGCTGTCAAAATCATTCGAGAAGACAAAGGTTTGCTTAAAGCTGTAGTCATCTCCTGCTGCCCCTCCAAAGGCGTTGATTTCCGAACCGGCTACTTCCTGCAGCCCCAGCAAGACCTGTTCCCCATCAGTAGCTGCCCCACTGGTAGACAGCAGGAAACCCACTTTGGAAAATTCCTCCCTTGCCCTGCTGGCCAGTTTCGCAGCGGTCTCCCGAAAGGAGTCTTCTTCGAAGGATGCTGTATACAACCTGAAATAGTCTTTGTTCATATCGAGAAGAAGGACGGCTACGGAGTGCTTCTCTGGATCTTCGTCGATAAATTCCCCATTGGTGGTGGCCCCGAATACGGCGATGTTGCCTTCCGTAAAAAGTTGCCGGATGGCCTCCCGGTCCTGGCTTACGGATAAAAAGACAATGGCGAGGGTAGGGGTGAAGCCTTCTGCCAAACTATGTTGCAGGGCAGTCCGGATTTCTTCCGGGGACGTTCCTTTGATGGATTTTGCTCTCATGTTCAGATCTGTCTCAAATGATTATTTTTCTTTCAGGGCCACCCAGGAGTTGGTCGTGGAGTGGAAATCGTGTTTTCCATCGACAGATTTCCCGAATTCCCCGTAGGTATAGAAACCCGCCATGGGCGCTTTCCAGAGGTCACTTAAGCCTTGATTCTCCTGTTCTGCCATGGGCCCGAGGGCGCTAAGGCGGCCCGCACAGGAAAAGATCAGGACGGCATCGGCCCCGTCGCCCCCAGTTTTTTCTTTTAGCTCACCCGCCTTTTCCAGAACGGTTTCCACAATGTCAAAGTCTGGAGGGGTTGAAAACCGGAAGGCTGCCCCCTCGGGAATCTCGGATTCGCAGACCAGGGCCCCTTTTTCCTCGTCATAGCCGATGGGGTTGCATATCATCGGTTCCCGGCCCTCCCGGGCTATCTGAATGGGATAATGCACCGATTCGGTGTTGAAGAAATTGATCTGGCTCTCAATGGAAGCGGGGTCGATCCCCAAAAACCGCAGGTAGGTTTCCAGGGCGGGCTTCCCATCAATGGTGTAGATGAGGTTGCCCTCGCTTTTTGTTATGGTCCTGGATATCCCGATGGGTTTCCAGCCCGACAGGGCCATGCCCCTGAAGCTGATCCTGTCGCCATCCAAAACCAGGGCAGCAATCCCGTAATCCGTTGTTTGGGTACCGGTAAATACAAAGGTTCCTTCAAAGGTAATGTCATCCCCGGCCATGCCCCCGAAAAGTTTCAGGTCAGGCCCTCCGGCCTTTTCCATGTAGCGGATTAGGCTTTCCCCGTCTATGGTGGTGCCCGTTTCACTGTGAAAGGTGCTCAGGAGGATAAATGCCGGGTCGGAAAAGGAGGCAAATGCTTCTTCCAGCAGGCTTTTGGCTGATTCTTCCAGCGAATCCCCATCTATTTCCCTAAATAGTATGCGATAGCTGGCTCTGTCCAAATCGAGCAGCATGGCAACAATGCCTCCAGCGCTTTGATGGTCATCGATAAATTCCCCGGACGAGGTGGCGCCGATGACTTCAATGCCTTCTATGCGAAAAAGATCAGCAACTGCCTTCCTGTCCTGCTTTACGGAAATAAAAATGATGGCCAGGGTAGGCTTGTACCCGTCCTTCCTGCTTTCCTCCAGGTTGGAACGCAATTCCCTGGGGGTATTGCCATAAATGGTTTTTGCCTTCATAGGTCAGGTTTCGGTTTTAAATGTAATGAAGAATGTGGTGCCTTCACCTTCTTCGGTTTCAACGCTTAGTTCTCCCCCGTGAGCCTTGACGATGTCATAGCTCAGGCTGAGCCCCAGGCCGGTGCCCTGCCCGGTAGGCTTGGTGGTAAAGAAAGGCTGAAAGATCTTGTCCTGCACTTGCTTAGGGATGCCACCCCCATTGTCTGAAACGGAAAGTTCCAAAAGGCCGTTTTCTCTTTTTGTTCTAACCGTTACGGCAGGTTTATAGCTGCCGTTTTCGGATGCTTTTCCCATCCTGGATTTTTCATTTACGGCATAAAAGGCATTGGTGAGCAAATTCAGCAAAACGCGCCCCATATCCTGAGGGATGAGTTCCATGGATCCCGTATTGGGGTCGAATTCCGTCCTGATTTGAGCATTGAATGACTTGTCTTTGGCCCGAAGCCCGTGATAGGCCAGGCGGAGGTATTCATCGGCCAGGGCATTTAGGTCTGTAGATTCACGCTTGCCATCCCCGCTTCGGCTATGCTGCAGCATGCCCTTGACGATGCTGTCTGCCCGCTGGCCGTGATGCACGATCTTTTCCAGGTTCTGGACTACGTCCTTGGCTATGGCGTCGGCTTCTTCTGTGTCTCCCTTTTGGAGTTCCTCGATCATTTCCTCCACCAGCTCTCGGGTCACTTCGGAAAAGTTGTTGACGAAGTTCAGCGGGTTTTTGATCTCGTGGGCAATGCCCGCAGTGAGCTCCCCCAGGGAGGCCATTTTTTCGGACTGGATCAGCTGGGCCTGGGTGGCCTTGAGGTCCGTAAGGGTATTTTCGACCTTTTTCTTCGCCTTTTCCAGCTCCTTGAAATCCTCATACCTTGCGTAGGCCACGGCAAACGTCCTGGTAAGTGCCTTTACAATGTCCATCTCTTCAGTGGAAAGCATTTGGGCACTTCCGACATAGAGCATGCCCTGGGCGAAGGGGACCTGATGGAGCACAAGGCGCTCAGGGGGCTCTTCGCCAGCCTGATAGGATGTCGCACTTTTCACCCGGCCATGTTCCATTAATTTTTTGGTCATTTCGACAAACTGCTTCCGGTCCCATTCTTCAATAAGGGGCTCCTGTTTTCTCCAGTGTTCGACCCCTTTTTGAATTAGGGACATATCAAAATCAAAGGGCAGGTCCATGGCTGCCAGCGCCTTCCCTTCAGGAGTGGTCAGATAAACGTGTACCAGTTCACTGACTTCATCCATAATAAACACCCCACATCGGAAAAATGGTATCCCCAGGGTAGTTAGTTCCTTCCAGACCAGAGGCGTGATCCGCTCGAGGTCCTCAGTGGTCCGCATGGATGCGATTTCCGCCCGTACCCGGTCCAGGGAGGCCTGCTTGATTGCCTCTTTTTCCCGGGCTTCGGATTCTACGAGGTCGCTATAGCGCCGGTAGGCAATCTCCAAAACGCGGGAAAATCTCTTTAGAATGCTGATTTGTTCCTCGGAATGCGGCTCAGCTGCCCATGCGTAAAGGCCTCCTTCCCTGAAGAACAGGAAGCAGCCATAATGCCTTTCGTCGGTCCCATAGCCCTGCACGTCAACAGACCTGGTTAGGGCAGCATAATACGCGTTGATTTCCTCCCCTTCCAGAATGGGGAAATAATCCATCTGCTTTTTCCAATGGCCGTATACCCCTTCCAGGATAGGATGCCCTACCAATTCAAATTCTCCACCCACTTCAAGGATTTGCTCATTCTCGTTAATGCGGGACGTTACGATTTTCCCTTCCGGTTTGTCCGGGTTGAGCAAACCCAGTCCAAGACGCAGGGGTCTCACATTTAGATTCTTCAATTCCTCAAAAATGGCCGTAATGGTCTGCCGGAGGTCTTCCGAACCGTGCATGGCCAGGGCTTTGGCCCGCACCCGTTCCAGGGAGGCCTCAATCCTGGATTCCCTGGCAGCCTGTTCGGCTTTCTGCAGGTCCAGGTATCGGGTATAGGTCTGGCCGAATACAGAAGAAAAACGGGTGAAAATATTCCTGATTTCTTTTTGTAAGGGGGTTTCGGCAAAAACAAACAAGGTGCCCTGAGGAAATATAAAACTATAGTGGTAGACGGTAGGAGGAAGGGTGTCCAAATCTACTTTAACCGGGTATTCCGGTGCTTCATTGATGGTTTTGAAATAGCGTATTTTTTCTGCCCCTTTCAAGACGTATTCATAAAGGGATTCCCCTTCTGACCAATTCTTTTGCAATCCGGCTAACATAGGATTGGCCCCCATGTTCAACAAGCCTCTGTGGATCGTGCTTTTGTTTTCGTTTTGAATAGAAGCGGTCCATACTTCCATAATTTCCGAAGGGCTCAGGATGCCGATTCCACATCGTGTAGAATCTCCCAGTCCGAGGCTGATCAGTTCCTCAAAGAATGTGGTTACAGTAACTGCGATATCATCGGTGTTGTGCATTGCCATGGTCCTGGCCCGTACGCGCTCCAGGGCGGCTTCGATTTCGGACTCCCGGGCTTGTTTTTCTGCTTTTTGAAGGTCCAGAAATCGGGTATAGGTTTGCTCAAAGACGGCTGAAAATCGTTCCAGCAAGCTTATGGATTCTTCAGGCAGGGGTTGTGGGGTGGACACCAGCAGTGCTCCGTGTTTGAAAAATGCTGCACAATGCACGCGGCGTTCCTGTATCAATTTCGGGTCAAAGGGCAGGCCGATTACTTCGGTCACATAGCGGATCCATTGTTGTAACTCAGGCCCGGTTTGATCGAGTACCAACCTTTTTTGGCCCTCTTTCCAGGCGGCATAGACCTTTGAAATGGTCGTGGGTTCGTCAATGCTCCCCTTGAAAAGACGGTCGATCTGCCGTCCTCCCTGTTCCGTGGACCACCATTCAATAACCCCCTCTTCTTCCCTCACAATGCCTATGTTGAGGCGTTCCAGGGTGGCCCCGAGACGGTCGATCTGTTCAAAAAGCACGGCAGCCACTTCTCCCAGTTCCTCACTTCTATGCATGGCCATGGTCCGTGCCCGAACACGTTCCAGACCTGTTTCGATCTGGGCTTCCCGAGCCTGGGCTTCCGCCTTTTTCAAATCCAGGAAGCGCACATAAGTCTGTTCAAAAACCTTCCCCATCCGCTTGAGGATGTCGTTTTCCTCCTCCGTAAAATCCCTTCCGTGATGGTTGATGATGAAGATACTGGTGTGTTCCGAAACTACGCATGAACGGGTGTATCCTCCGGGTCTGGAGAATACCTCCTTTTTCCTTTTGGCAGAAGCCTCGTTGTAAGGAGGATTCCTGAAAAGCTCCTTGAAGAAGTCCTGTTTCTCCTCATAAGTAAATGATTCCCGGAAAAACGCCGTTCTGTTTTTAATTCCCTCCATCAGCTCTGTATAGATCGGCATATCCATAAACGGTAAGTGGACTTTCTGCACATAATCAGCGGATCCCCCGGCACCCCAGCAGACGATTTCAGCATCGATGTCTTCGTTTATAACCAGGAAGGCACCCCCTGAAATATCCACGTTTAATTCCAGGAATTGGTTGTAAACTGTATTGAGGACCTCCTGGAGTTCGTCCGTCCTGTGCATGGCCATGGCCCGGTCCCTAATCCGTTCCAGGGCTCTTTCGATCTCCAACTGGCGTTGTAGTGCCTTGAGTGTGGTCGGTTTCTTAGTCATCAGTCGGTGAGAAGGGTCCCTCTAGAAGTAGCTGCGGAAAATCCCATGATTCCCTGGGATGACTGAATCCCTGCCAATGCCAATGGCCCTTCTGGTTAGTGATGAAAGTTACAAAAAAGAAGTAGATCCTCGAGGCGGTATTTGGCCGTGTAGGAATGAACTCAAAGCAGCTGTTTATCTTTGTTCGCAATTCTTATCCCAATGACTAAAATCCTACTGCTTTCAGACACCCACGGTTATATGGACGACCGTATCCTTACGTATGCCAGAGAGGCCGATGAGGTATGGCATGCCGGGGATATCGGCCCTCTTTCTGTCACCGATGCCTTGCAACAGCTCAAACCCGTACGTGCCGTGTACGGAAATATTGATGGGGACCTGGTGCGAAGGGAGTTCCCGCTGGACAATCGGTTTACCTGCGAAGGCGTGGACATCTGGATCACCCATATTGGAGGCTATCCCGGCAGGTACCAGAAACGGGTGCGGGAGGTAATGCAGCTAAACCCACCCAAACTGTTTATCTGCGGACATTCACATATTCTCAAGGTCCAGTATGACAAGCGCCACAACCTGTTGCATATGAATCCCGGGGCCTGCGGAAAGGTGGGCTTCCACAAGGTCAGGACCATGCTGCGGTTTGCCATTGATGGAAAGGAAATTAAGGACCTGGAAGTCATTGAACTCGGGAAACGGGGGTGAGGTAGGGCGTTTGGCTTGGGTAAGGGGGTTGGAAGGCAAAAATGTTTTATCAATTAAAAGGGGAAGACCCCCCCTCTGACCCCCAGCTACAAGATACCAGATTCCCCTGCTCAAAGCCAGCACCCGAAAAAGTGAACATGGGATCTCGCTCAACGAACCGAGACG
>CBFCWO010000089.1:0-10626 GCA_965601625.1 uncultured Flavobacteriaceae bacterium
ACCCTGAAATTGGCCCAGCGCTGGTAGGCGTTATTGGCGAGGTTGCTGCCCCTGGCGAAGATGGAAAGCTGGTCATTGAGATGATAGCCCACATGGATATTGGCATCCAAAAAGCCGTCCAGGGTAACGATGTTGGCAGGAAAATCCTCAGGAGCAACGTTTTGTACCGCTAAGGTGGCCAGGTCCTCGCGTTCGCCCACGTAGAAGAGACTTCCCCCAAAATACCAGGAATCCCCGATCTCGTAATCCAGGAAAAGGGTGCCCTGAATATTTGGCAGGTTCCAGGCAGGGTTATCCGTCTCCGTATCGTAGTCATTGACTGTGGCGTTTAATCCGAGGGTAAAATTCCGGTTGACGGCCAGCTGCAGTTCTCCGAACAGGCCCAGGGTTTTTACATCATCGTAAAAAAGCCGGAATGAATTTCCGAACATGTATCCCTTGTCATCCGACCTGAATTCGTTTTGCGGGTTGAGCAAAAAGAGGGGAAGGAAATTTTCTGCCCGGTAGGTCCCTTTCAGGTTGTATGTCAGTTCTGGCAGCAATTGACCCCTGATCCCAAGGTAGGCTTCATATTGCCGGTCCGTTGGCAACACCGACAGGGTTGGAGAGACAAACGGATTCTCCTTGCTGAACTGATAGTACGAATTTTGGATGAGTCCTCCTTCCACTCCCCCATATACAATGGCCACCTCCTCACTGAGCGCATAGGAGGCCCTGATCACCGGGTAAAGGTAAAAATCACTTTCGCTATTCTCCACATCCAGATTATAGACCAGGGACGCCCCCAGATCCAGCTTTAAATCATCCCTAAGAAGCTGCAGGGACGGATGGAGCCCCCCCTGAAAATATCCATAAGAAATACCGGGCTCCTGTTGAAGACTCGTCAGCGGAGCGTTTTTAAAATCACCTCCCACATAATCCAGGGTAATCCCCAGGTTGAATGTCTCCCCGGTCACCGGGAACTCAAGAACAGAATTCAGGACAAACCTGTTCTCTGCAGAGTTCACCGCGTCCCAAAAACCACGCGCGGTAAGGGATACCTCTTTCAGATAGGTTTCGGGCAGGGATACCTTACCCTCTAACTCCGCTCTGAAATAATCCTGAGCCTCATCGATGCCATCAAGTCCGGGAGCTTCCAGGGCAGAATCGGGAAGCCCATACCAGTTATAGCGCCTATGCTCAAGGCCTGCTCCGATGTTCCAGTCCCAGTCGCGGTCGCGACGCGCATAGGTCACATCAAGGGCTGTATTATAAAAATCAGTATCCAGGGGCGTTCCCTCTATATCCCCCTGGGAGGAAAGGTGGTTCAGGCCTATATCCAGCAGTTGTTTCCCCCTGTCAAAATCCAGGCTGGTATAGAAATCTGCCTGGGCATTGGCATAGTTCCCCAGGCCAAGGGCAGCATAGGTGTTGTAAAGTTTTTCGCGTTCCTTCCGCTCTACCTCAGCGGCCCGGCCTTTAGCCGGTGTAAAGGTAGAGGCCACTGGAACCGACTGTATGCTGTAGCGGATGGGGATCTTCTGGCCAACGATGCTATCGTTGAGGGTGGGAAGGGGATTGATCTTATAGGCATCTGATACCGTAGGGGTATAGGAGCGCACCACGGTCACAGTCTCCGTTCCAAGTTCATCTTCCTGGGCGCTCAGGATTCCCGAAAGCCAAAGCAGGCAGAAACAGACAACGATGCGAATGGATGTAACGCGGGCCTTCATCGGTTAATTGTTTTGGGGGTTTACGGAAGCATTGCGCTCGGCCTCCCTTGTTTTGATTCTGGACAGTTCTTCTTCGGCAGTAGCCACGATCTCTGGATAATCCCCAAAACTGGAGATCACATTCTCCAGGATATAGGTGGCCTGGAATACGTCTTCCAACCGGTCAAAGTTCTGTGCCAGAAGGATGAGGCCTTTCCCTCCCCATTCCCTGTAGGCCGCATATTCCTTGACCAGCCCCTGTATGGTTGCATTGGATACCTCAAGGTCCCCGTCCTGCTGCTCAAAATAGGCTTTGTGGTACAACGCCTCGGCCGCAGCCGCTCCGGAAGCGGTCTCCAACACCTCCCCATATGCGCTTCTAGCCTTGGCCAAATCCCCCGTTTCCCAGGCGGACCTTGCGATCATCAATTGAGCATCCGAGCGGATCCGGTCATCAAGGCCCGGATTTTCGAGCACCCTCGATGCGTAGGAGAGGACTTCGCTGTAATTCTTTTCCTGAAAGTAAGCCTTCATGAGATTGGACTGGGCAAACGTCCTGTTCTGGGGGATATCAGCTACCTGTTCCAGGCGCTGCAGATAGGGTAAAGCCTCGGGATAGGCATTCCTTGAGATCAGGATTTCGCAGACACGGGTCAGGGATTGTTCTGCCATCTCCCCGGCTCCGGAATCTGCAACGCTCATAAAATGGGGCAGGGCTTTGTCGTTATCTCCCGATTCGAAATACAATTGCGCCAGGTTGAACCTCGCTTCGATATTCCTGGAACCGTTAGGAAATTGCTGAAGGTAGCCCTCATAGGCTTTAAGCGCCCTGGAAGCATTCCCTTCCAAACGCTGCTTTTCGGCGGCTTCGTAGGAAGCGGTTTCCAATTCCTGGTCACTCACCTCCACAAAGTCAAGACCCCTCACCCATTGGGCATACGCGTCCACTTCCCCCAGGTCCATATAGATGAGTTTAGCGGTTTGTACGGCCCCCGAAGCCTGATCCGTTTCAGGGTACTTCGAGGCGACTTCCTTAAATACTTTCAGGGCTTCCTGATTGTCACCCCTGTTATAATACACCAGTCCCTTTCGCATCATGGCCGCAGGAACCAGGGAACTCATCCGATATTCCCTCATCAGGCGATCATAGGTCTGTATGGCCGAATCATCCTTCCCTTCCTGCACAAAGGAATTCCCAAGCTGGAAGAGGGCATCGTCCTTTAGGGTGGAACTGGCATAGGTGTTGATCAGGTCCTCCAGGGCGCGCTGTTTGGAGCTTTCATTGCCCAGGAATCCAAGGGACAGGGCTTTCTGGTAGTCCGCATAATCCTCTTCCTGGCTTCCCGCGGATTTTGCCCGGTCGTAGGCCGCTATTGCATCCCGGTACCGCCTGCTCACAAAATAACTATCCCCAAGCCGCATATAGGCATCGGCCTGTTGGGGGCTCATCCCCTCCTGCCGCACATATTTCTCGAATGATCCGGCAGCCGCTTCATATCGCTTAAGCTTGAAATGCGTGTATCCTAACTGGTACTGGAGGGAAGAATACTCAGGCAGACGGGATGCCGCAGGCAGGCTTGCAAAGCGGGTATATTCCGCAAGGGCTTCGTCATATCGGCCGAGAATGTAGGCAGACTCCGCCTTCCAGAAACTGGCCCGAGCCTTAAAGTCAGGGTCCCTGCCGGCATCCAGCGATTTTTCCAACAATTGATACGCCTCCGAGTACTGTTCTTCCAGAAAGAGCTCAACACCCCGGTAGTAGGCTACCCGCTGGTACGTTTCCGCGCTGGCAATACCCTTTTGGCGCTCCATCAATTCAAGTGCCCCCTGGAAATTCCTGGACGTCAAATAGGAATCGACCAAAAGCTCTTCAATTTCCTGGGCATGCTCATCTGCGGGATACTTTTCCAGATAGGCACCCAAAGCCTCAGGTACAGCTTCATAAGGGTTCCCGATCTCATAGCTCAGCCGGGCGTAATTCAACAGGCCGTCTTTCTGTATTTCCGGATCGAAATCCATACGGGAAGCGTTGCGAAAGGCATTCAGGGCCTCCTGTTTTTTATCGAGTTTCAGATAACATTCCGCAAGGTGGTAATAGGCATTCTGGGCCACAAAATCCGCACCATCCACGATCTTGTTGAACTGCCCGATCGCATTTGCGTAGTCTTCCTGCTTGTAATATGCATACCCGAGCAGGTAGTAATCCGTGTTCATCCATCTGCCACGCTTCCCTTTATACTGTTCCAGGTAGGGGATGGCATTTTGATACTCCCCGAGGTTAAAATAGCTCTCCCCTATAATTTTATTCAACTCAGAAACCTCACGCCGATCGGATTTTGGCAATTGTTTCTCCGCTTCAGCGATGGCCTCCCTGAAGTTCCCCAGCTTGAAATTCATATCGGCCTGATAGTACGAAAGGCGCTCCTGCAGGGCCTCCTGATCGGCTATCTGATCAAAGCGTTCATTCGCCTCCTGATAATCCTCCTGCTGGTATGCGATATATCCCAGGTAGTACTTGGCCTGTGATCCGTACACGGGGGAATTGCTCACCCGTTGCAGGTATCGCTCTGCAGCTTCCGGATCATTGGCGTTGAACAGGGCATATCCCATCTGAAAGTCAAATCGTTCCCGCTCCTTAGGGTTTAACGAGCCCTGATCCACCTTTTTGTACCATTTCAGGGCATAGGGGTAGCGGCCATTGTCGAAGTAGTAGTCTGCCACATCCATATAGGCAGCATTGCGCTTGGTGGAGGTGGGGTACTGTTCGACAAAATCTTCCATCAGCCGGTCTGCGCCCAACTGGTTCAAACGCACCGCGGCATTGGCGATATAGTAAGAGCTGTTGGCACGGGTTTCCTCGTCCGAGGTGTGGTCCCTAACTTGCTCAAACAGGGTTTGGGCTGCCTGGTACTGCTGGTTTCGGTAGAGCTCCAGGGCTTTTTGATAAGTCTTCTGGTCGTGGGAGTACGCCATGGTCTCCTGGGAGCGAATCCCCGGTAAGGCCAGAAGGAAGGCAGAAAATACAACGATAAACGTTCGCATAGTGTTCTGGAGGGTAGCGAATTTCCATTAATAACGGCAAATACCGTATACAAGTATGTGCAAAAGTCCGAATTAAGGGAATTTTATGGCCTGGAAGCCCAGGTTACGACGGAACTTTTTACTTTTATATCAACAACTATCCTATGGCAGAAAGTGTATTATCCCTGAAAGACGTTGCGGTATACCAGAAAGAAAACATGGTGTTGAACGACATCAGTCTTGAGGTAAAACACGGGGAATTCGTTTACCTGATCGGGAAGACCGGGAGCGGCAAAAGCAGTTTTATGAAAACCCTTTATGCGGATCTCCCTTTTCGGGAAGGCCAGGGACATATTGTCGGTTTTGACCTGAAGACGCTCCCTGAAAAAGAGATCCCTAACCTGCGCAGGAAACTGGGTATTGTGTTCCAGGACTTCAAGCTCCTGCCGGACCGCAATATTCAGAACAACCTGTTGTTTGTGCTTAAGGCCACAGGGTGGAAAGACCCGTCTAAAATGAGCCAGCGGATCGAAGAAGTGCTGGACAAGGTGGGCATGAAGACCAAGGGCTTTAAGTTTCCCCATGAGCTCTCCGGGGGGGAACAGCAGCGGATCGCAATCGCCCGGGCCCTGCTCAATGATCCGGAACTTATCCTGGCCGATGAGCCCACAGGGAATCTGGATCCGCAGACCAGTGTGGAAGTCATGAAAGTGCTGCAGGAAATCAATAAGACGGGGCGGACGATCCTTATGGCGACTCACGATTACGCCCTCATCCTGAAATACCCCTCAAAAACCCTGAAATGTGACGGAAACAAGGTCTTTGAGGTGATTCAGAAAGCCGGATAGTCCTAAAACGCACTGGAAAAAGCCTTTGAGGCGCCGAATTCCAGGTATTTCCATTCAGGATTCAACGAGCTGCTATGATATTCAAACGAAAGACAGACCAGCCGGATGCCAAAATCAATCCCCTCGTCGGATTGCTGCTTTTCCTGATATCTGTAATCCTTTTGGTCATCACAGGCCCCCTGGGCCTGATCTATGGAATTTTCCACAGCCTTTTTACCAGAGGGGTAAAAGGGGTTGGGGAGTACTTTCTGCAGATTGCCATATCCATTGACCAGTTGGGAAATGTACTGATGCAACACTTGCTGAACCTGTTGTGGATCCAACCCCGGGGCTACCCCTTTGGCAACCGGGATGAGACCATTAGCAGTGCCCTGGGCCGAAACAAGCGGGATGGCACGTTAACCCTGCTGGGGAAATGGATGGATGCCCTGCTGGACCGTATCGACCCGAACCACTCCCTGAATTCCATCGATTACTATATAGAGCCGAGAGAACGGATCATCGAGGTAGTTTGCTGGGTGCATCTCGAGGATGGCAGGATCCTGTGCAGCCGGAGCGAGGGAAAATCCCTGTACTACATTCCCGGGGGCAAGCGTGAGATCCACGAGAGTGACCAGCAGGCGCTTTTACGGGAAATCCGGGAAGAGCTCGGAGTAACCCTCCGGGAGGATAGCATACAACCCCTGGGGATCTTTGAAGCACAGGCCGATGGATATCCACAAGGGACAATGGTCCGGCTGAGCTGCTTTACGGCTCACTACACCGGATCCCTGAGACCCGCGGCAGAAGTCCTTGAATTGGTTTGGCTTACCTATAAGGACCGCCATCTGATCGCTCCCGGCGACCAGCTGATCTTTGACCTGCTCCACCAGCGGGGACAACTCCGCTGATGGGACCAGACCCGATCTTTTTTAGTAATTTGCATTTCAAATCTAAAATCCATCGATGGAAGTACTCGGAATAGATGTGGGCGGTTCCGGAATCAAGGGTGCCCTGGTCCACATGGAAACCGGTGAAATGTTGTCCGACCGTTTCCGAATCCCAACCCCTGAGGGCAGGAAACCGGAAGAAATGGCAGAAGTTGTTGCACAGATCGTGGAGCACTTCAACTATAGTGGGCCCGTTGGTTGTGGCTTTCCCTCCGTAGTCAAGAAAGGAATTTGCAAATCTCCGGGAAACCTTCATAAATCATGGGTGGGGGTAGATATCGAAAAGCTCTTTGAAAAGGCTTCGGGAAATGATTTCACCGTCATCAACGACGCAGACGCCGCCGGATACGCCACCATGAATTACGGCATTGGCAAGGGGATGAAAGGGTTCGTGATCATGATAACCATCGGTACAGGCCTGGGCAGCGGAGCCTTTCTGGATGGCAGGTTGATCCCGAATTTCGAATTGGGTCAAATCCCTTACAAGAAATACGAAAAGATCGAGAGCTGGGCAGCCGCCTCCGCCAGGAAGCGGGAAGAGCTTAGCTGGAAAAAATGGGGCAAGCGTTTTAACAAGTTCCTGGAACTCGTGGAATTGATCGTAAGTCCGGACACCATCATTCTCGGGGGGGGTACTTCAAAATATTTCCGGGAATACGAGGAGTATATCACCATTGATACCGAAGTCATCCCTGCCGGGCTGCAAAACCATGCCGGAATCATCGGAGCGGCCACGGGTTGCCTGGTCGATCATCCCGAACTCTATCTCCAGTAATCCTTATTCTGCGGATTTTGCCCGTTTGCGGTCCGTTTCCTTCAGGTGAATCTTCCTGAGGCGCAGATGGCTCGGGGTAACCTCCACCAACTCATCCTTTTGAATATACTCCAGGGCTTCCTCCAGGGAAAACTTGACAGCGGGCACGATACGCGACTTATCATCAGAGCCGGCGGCCCGAACATTGGTCAGCTTCTTGGTCTTGGTGACATTCACCACCATATCATCCCCCCTGGCATTCTCGCCTATCACCTGCCCTTCATAGATATCCTCCCCCGGGTCGATAAAAAACCTTCCCCGTTCCTGTAGCTTATCTATAGAATACGGGATAGCCTTGCCTGTTTCCATGGAAACCATGGAGCCGTTCTGCCGCTGGGGGATATCCCCTTTTAAAGGTTGGTACTCCAAAAACCGGTGTGCCATGATGGCCTCCCCTGCGGTAGCCGTAAGGAGCTGGTTTCGCAGGCCAATAATGCCACGGGATGGGATCACGAATTCACAGAGCATCCGGTCCCCGCGGGATTCCATTTTTGTCATCTCCCCCTTGCGCATGGCCACCATCTCCACGGCCTTCCCGGAAACCTCCTCGGGAAGATCAATGGTAAGGGCTTCCACCGGTTCGCAACGCTGGCCATCGATATCTTTCAGGATGACCTGGGGCTGCCCGATTTGAAGCTCATACCCTTCACGCCTCATGGTTTCAATAAGCACGGAGAGGTGCAGCACACCACGCCCGTATACCATGAACTTCTCTGCACTGTCGGTTTCTTCCACCCTCAGGGCCAGGTTCTTTTCGAGCTCCTTCTCCAGGCGTTCCTTGATATGACGGGAGGTAACAAATTTGCCGTCCTTCCCGAAAAACGGGCTGTCATTAATGGTGAACAGCATACTCATGGTAGGTTCGTCAATCGCTATGCTGCCCAGGGCCTCAGGGTTTTCAGCATCGGCAATGGTGTCCCCGATCTCAAAGCCTTCCAGCCCTACCAGGGCGCCAATATCCCCCAGTTGAAGCTCGGTAACGCGGCTTCGACCAAGGCCTTCGAAAGTAAACACCTCCTTGATCCGGGAACGGACCTGGCGGCCATCACGCTTGACCAGCGTAATCTGCTGGCCTTCGGCTAGGCTGCCACGGGTTAGGCGGCCGATGGCGATCCTTCCGGTATAGGAGGAATAATCCAGGGAAGTAATCAACATCTGGGTAGAACCCTCCTGCGGCACATAGGTGGGAATATGCTCGAGGACCATGTCCAGCAGGGGAGCAATGCTGTCCGTAGGCTGGTTAAAATCCTCGCTCATCCAATTCTCTTTGGCAGAACCATAAACGGTGGGAAAATCCAGCTGCCATTCTTCAGCCCCCAGTTCAAACATAAGGTCGAACACTTTTTCGTGTACTTCTTCCGGGGTGCAGTTAGGCTTGTCGACCTTATTGATGACCACGCAGGGCTTCAGGCCCATCTGAATAGCTTTCTGCAGCACAAACCGGGTCTGGGGCATAGGACCTTCAAAGGCATCTACTAGAAGCAGCACCCCGTCCGCCATATTCAGTACCCGTTCCACTTCTCCACCAAAATCCGCGTGACCGGGAGTATCAATGATGTTGATCTTGGTGTCCTTGTAGGTGACCGAAACATTTTTGGAAACGATGGTAATGCCACGCTCACGTTCCAGGTCATTGTTGTCCAGAATGAGTTCACCTGTCTTCTCATGCGCTTTGAAGAGCTGACAGAAATGGAGGATCTTGTCTACCAGGGTGGTCTTTCCGTGATCCACGTGGGCAATGATGGCAATATTGAGAATGTCTTTCATGAGCGGATTAAAATCGCGCAAAGATACATCGAATTTATATGCCAATGCCGGGGTGGAAACAAAAATACCCTGTCCCGGAAAACCGTCCGGGATAAGGGTATTTTTAACTGGAGTAAATCTTAATCTGCCCTAGGTCAACATCATTCCCCCATCAATGACGTGGGTATGGCCGGAAATATACTTGCTTTCATCTGAAGCCAGGAACAGGGTAAGGGCTCCGATCTCGCCGGGTTCAGCATAGCGTTCAAAAGGAACCATCCCTTCAAAATTTTGCTGCGCCTGTCCGGCGTCCTCCGGAGAAATATCAGTCTCAATCCTGCGCATCATCTGTGTGTTTACCGGACCCGGATGTACGCTGTTGACCCGTATCTTCCTATTGGCAAATTCAAGGGCTGCCGTCCGCATGATGCCAATTACGGCATGCTTGCTGGCCACATAAGCGCCCAGGCCCTGCATTCCCTTTAATCCGGCTACGGAAGAGGTAATGATAACACTGCCCCCTTCACTCATCTTTGGAAGTACGTGCTGGCATCCCAGCCATACCCCTTTGATGTTAACCGCCAGGACCTTATCAAACAGTTCTTCCGGGTACTCGGCCATGGGGACGGATCTGCCCTCAATTCCTGCATTGTTAAAGAATACATCGATGCGCCCAAAGGTATCCAGGGTGGCCTGAACATACTTCTGGGTATCCACAGATTTGGATACATCGGCCACGCAATGGGCAACATGGGTATTTCCCAATTCCTTCGCAGTTGCCTCTAAGGCCTCTTCATTCAGATCGACCAGCATTACCCTGGCTCCTTCCTGGAGAAAAAGTGCTGCAGTGGCCTTACCGATACCCGCTGCACCTCCCGTAATGATGGCTACTTTGTCTTTTAATCGGTTCATATCTCATCGTTTTATCAAGCCTGAAGATAGCCGTTAGGCAGATCAGGTGAAATGATCTGCATCAGCGCACCGAACTTTGTCAATCCTGAGTTTCTTTAATGCGACTGCAGAAACTTCAGGAGGCTAGGTATAGAAGACCTGACTGGAAAATGGGGTTTTGCTGCAAGGAGAATGTCGGGGTTCTGATTATCTTGATTGTGGGTGGGGGGAGGGGGGTACCCCCGCCGAGCCCATATTTTACAGCTTTCAACCCTGCCTGATTTCCCTTCCGGACTCCTATGGTTGCTGCTTTCGGGCAAATGGATTCCAGCTGACCCTGAAATTTACTGCCGGCCCGAGGCCTGAGCTTATTCCATTCCTGAAATAAAACCCCGCTCCTGCTTCCAGGCCAAATCCAAAGCCACTGGAGTAGTTTCGCTGAATGCCGTAAAGAGCTCCAAGAAAGATCAAATCGCGTCCGGCGTTATCCAGATTGCCGGCGAGTTCCCATTGGGTAAAGTAGTGATGAAATGAAATCGCGAAAAAATTCCCGGAATTCCCCGACACGTTGCGCCCCGAAGAAGCACGGCTCCCCAGGTTGTGATAATACCTGGAAAAGGCCCTGTAGGCCGGGGCCAGAGAGTATCCCTCGGTGGGGGTGGCCAGGCTGAGGCCCAAATCCGCCC
>CBFCWO010000090.1:0-10415 GCA_965601625.1 uncultured Flavobacteriaceae bacterium
TTTCACAATTTTTCCCTGGTCCACGACGATATCATGGATGCAGCGCCCTTGCGTCGGGGCAGGCAAACGGTCCATCATAAATGGGATACGAATACCGCAATTCTGTCCGGGGATGCCATGCTCATACAGGCTTACGAGGCCCTTGAGGTTTATCCGCCCGAGATCTTTAAGGCATTGCTGATGATCTTTTCCAAGACTGCCCTGGAGGTTTGCGAGGGGCAGCGGTATGATATGGATTTTGAGACCATGGACCAGGTGAAGATCGACCAGTACCTGCAAATGATCGAGTACAAGACCGCGGTCCTGCTCGGTTGTGCCCTCAAGATGGGGGCCCTGGTAGGGGGGGCTTCCGTGGCTGATCAGGATGCACTTTATGCTTTTGGCATCAACCTGGGGCTCGCCTTCCAGCTTCAGGATGATTATCTGGATGTTTTCGGGGACCCTGAAACCTTCGGAAAACAGGTGGGAGGAGATATTATCGAAAACAAGAAGACCTTCCTTTACCTGAAATCCCTCGAACTGGCCAGTGCAGAAGAAGCACGGGAACTCCGGGACCTGTATTCCATTAAGCCCCGAAATCCGGACTCCAAAATAAAAAGGGTTTCACAGCTTTTTGAATCCAGCGGGGCGGCGCAAGCGGCTAAAACGAACATACTCGACTATACACAAAAAGCCTTCAAACACCTGGAAGGCCTCGAACTGTCTGACGCCAGGAAAGGAGATCTCCGCGATTTCGGCCAATGGCTCCTCAATAGGAACTTCTGATAAGGGCCTTCCAAAAGGCCCTGATAAACATGGACTTTGGGCAGGAATTAATGATCTGGAAATCTTCTGCCAGGTTGGTTTCTTCGTGAAGGAATTTAAAGATCAGCTGGGGAGGGAGGTGCCTGAATAAACTGGAGAAAATGCGACTCCCCTGGGCATTCTCCCGCGCCAGCACATCGAGCATCAGGCGGTCGTAGTACCAGAATTTTGATTTTTTCGCCATCTTAAGGGGCTTTCCCGATTTAAGGGCCTCCACCAATTGGGGCACTTTCTGACTCGTGCTCCAGAAGGTGTAGCCCGTACTGGGTTTGGCCCAGCCCCCGGCAATTCCGATATGTACCAGATACGGCCGGTCCGCCGCTGTAAAGTCGTTGACCGTCATGGGGATACTCCCCTGTTCCTTTTCCAGGATCTCGAAATCCGGGTTTCCAAGGTCATTTTTCATATAGTCCTCCAGGGCCGCTTCGTACTGCTGTGTTTCCAGGAAGGATTCCGAGAACAGGGTGTATTCCACCAAAGCTTCTGTAGGGGTCTGAGGAAGGACATACATAAAGCGGGTATTGCCCTGCTGGGGGATCGAGAAATCCATAAAGGTGGGTGCCTGAGCGTCGAACACCGGCGCTTTGCAGCGCACAAACCAACCCAGGAAATGTTGCTGAAGCACAGGGAAGGGTTTCATGAGTTTTTCCACGGGCTCGAAGGAGACGCTGCTGAAAACCAGCCCGGCCCTGAAGGTGCCATTCTCCGTTTGCACAAGGGCCTTTCCATCGTTTTCCTCCACAGAGCGCACTTCTTCAAAATGCAGTGCTATGTTTGGATATTGGGCTATGCGTTTGTGGTAGTCCCTGTAAAAATCCTCTCCCCGGAGCATCTTGTACCGGTAAGGATCAAGGCCAACTTTGCGCTCGAATTCCGGCCCCCGAAACCGGAGATGGTCCCAGGATTTGGTGAGCAATGCATCGAATTTTCCCTTTCCCTCTTCCCAGAAACACCAGGTGCGGTCGTTGCCTTTCTGGCTTTCCCGCTCAAAGAGGGCAATGCGTTTATCCGCGAAATATGGGTCGCTACCCAGGGCATCCGCCAGTTGCAAACCCGAGGCGCCGCCACCCACAATGATATAATCGAATTCCTTCATGCATTAAGGGCAATGGCCTAAATGTACAAATTCAACCCGAGTAGAGGCCCCCAGGGGGGCATGTACTTTCCTATTTCAATTACCCCCATGGATCAAAGGGCTACTGATTAAGGAGCTCTCGCATTCCGTTGGGAGGTATGTATTCGAAATAGCGTTTACGTATCCGGAAGGACTCGTCCAGAATGACAATGGCCGGAAGGGAAAAGGGCAGCCCTTCCCTTGAGGCGAGCTGGAGGGGGATCTCATGCACCGGATTGCGTTTTTTACCAAATTCCCGGTTGATATACACCTGTCCGTCAAAAAAGATGGTATCGGTAGTCTCCGCGTTCATGCGCACCGCATAGTAGTCCCTGTTCAAACTGGCGATTACTTCAGGGTCCCTGAACGTTACCCGGTCCATTTTCTTGCAGTATTCGCACCATTCCGCATAGAAATCCACAAATACCTTTTTGGGTGCTATGGCCAGGGAGTCTTCGAGCTGTTCGAAGCTCAACCAGCGGATGCCTGCTTCCTGTGCAGGGAGGGAGGTAAAGGAAAAGATCATTCCCAGGAGCAGCGGATATTTGAGGGCTTTTGTCATAGGCGAAACACGTGCCGTCAGCTCGTTAGTGCAATTTACCAAATTTGACCCCGAAGAAATAGGTCCTTGGGGCGGCCGGGCCATATATATAGTTGGAATCCCGGGTGGGCCCCACCTCAAAATCATCCTGATAGCTGTTGAACAGGTTCTTTACGCCAACCGTGAAGGTAGCCATGAACTCTTCGCTGAAATCGATGTGCGATTCCAGTTTGATATTCAGGTCAAAGAATGGATTTACCTCATTGAGTTCCAGAAAACCGGTCTCACTGATTACCCGGGGCACCGTCATTTGACCTGTATAAGTCCCGGTCAGATCTACATTGAAGGTTTCACCGGGGATCCAGGAAGCATTGAGATAGCCGTACAGGTTGGGCACCCTTACGAATTCATCGATCACCACATCCGATTCCCCTGGCGTCCCATCAGATTCAAATAACAGCTGGGGTTCCTCATACCGGGACCTTTGCAGGGTGCCGCCCAACTGGAACTGCCACTGCAGGTCTGGGGATACCCCAACCTCGAAATTAGTCCCATAAACCCTTGCCCCGGACCCATTGCGCACCTCTTCGAGAATAGATCCGTTGGGCAGCACGGCCCCGGTGCTCACCTGGGTAAAGGGATCTTTCAGGGCCGTATAAAACCCCTCCAGCAAGATGTCGAGCTGAAGCAGGTCTTTGGAGCGCGAATAGTTCAGGGATGCGGTGTATGCATTGGAATACTCTGTTTTGAGGTCTTCAGACAGGATAACGAATTGAGGTTCTCCCCCTACGTTGGCAATATGCAAATCCTCGTTGAAGGCCTGCGGGGCCCTGAATCCCCGGGCATACCCCCCGCGCAACCGCAGATATTCAGATAGCTTATAGGAGAGCGTCAGCCTTGGGGATAGCACGGTCTGCCGGATATCGGAGGCCCGTTCAATCCCCCCGACGGCGTACTGCCCGTCTACCTGCACCTGATCCAGGCGGGCTCCCAGCAGGGCTGTAAAAGCTTCGGTGGGTTTCCATTCGTACTGCCCATACCCGCCAATGGAATTGACCACCTGGTCGATAAGCCGGTTGTATCCGGGGATTTGGTCCTCGGTTTCGGAAAGGGTGTATTCCACCCCCAGGGTAAGGATGTCCCGGGTATTTACATTTTTGGTGTATTGCAGCCCGCTTACCCAGGCCAGATCCCTGGTGTTTCCGAAAGCATTGTTTGCCAGAGCGCTGTCCTGGGGGGTCCTGCCGCCACCCAGCCCGCCGTAAAAGCTTTTCCGTCGGGTGTAGGAGGCGGAGGAGTAGACCTGGGTCTGCCCTGTGCCGTCTTTGCTGGTGATGTCATAATCAACCCCACCGATAAAGGTGTCGTGGTCCAATTCCTCAGTGATATCGGTGAATTGAGGGGCCAGGTCCAGCCGATCCCCACCCCGGCGGTATTCGTTTATGGCATTCAGGTTGACGGAAATCCGGCTGCGGTTTGTGGGGCGCAAAAAGGCTTTGGCACCCACGGTAAGGTTACGAAGCTTGACAATTTCGGTAAACCCGTCCTTGTTGGCGTCAAAGGGATCCCGGTTGCGGTAGGTCCCAAAGAGGGTCATGCCGCTTTTGAGGTCGTCAGCCACTACAGAGGTATTAAAGTTTAAGACCCGGTCCGGTTGTTCCCCGCCTATCAGGGCCAGGTTGGTCCCGATTTCCCACGTATTCAGGATGGGGTCCCTGGTGATGACATTTACGGTCCCTGCAATAGCATTGGACCCGTAGAGGGCCGAACCGCCGCTTCTTACCACTTCCACCCGTTCAATGGTGTTGGTGGGGATTTGCTCCAACCCATACACCCCAAGCAGGGAACTAAAGACCGGCCGGCTGTTCAGCAGGATCTGGGTATAGCCTCCCTCCAGACCGTTGAGCCGTACCTGGGTAAAACCGCAGTTCTGGCAGTTGGTCTCCACCCGGACCCCGGGGGCAAAACTAAGCCCGTCCGCCAGGCTGATGGACTGGGTGGCCGTAAGCAAACGGGGTTTGATCGTGGAAACCACCACAGGGGCACTTTTTCGCTCTACCCTGTTCCGCGTGGCACTGATAACCACTTCATCCAGGCCCAGGGCGTCTTCCACCAGGGAGAAATCAAGGGTCAGGTTTTGCCCGGCAGCAACCCGGACGGTTTGCGATGCTGTCCGATATCCCTGGGAACGGACCACCACCACCCATTCACCCGCTGAAACCGACAAGTTGTAAGAGCCGTTTTCATCGGTGGTGGTTCCTTTGGGGGCATCCTTGACAAACACTGTGGCAAAGGGAAGCGGACCATTCGATGTGGTCACCGTACCGGAGAGGATGGCACTTTGGTCCTGGGCAGGAGCAAGAAGAATCCCAAGCCAGAAGGCCAGAAGCAGTAAATATGGACGGTGAAACATGCAAGCGTTTAAGGAGTCTCAAAAATTTAGACAAATCTAAAAATATGTTTTTATAAATAAAAATGTATTTTTGGGTCTGTTTTCACTGGAATGACACACTCTGAAGAAAACTATATTAAAGGCATTTACCACCTGAGCCAGGGTGGCAAGACCTCGATTTCCACCAATGCACTGGCCGGGCAGATGGATACGAAGCCTTCTTCGGTTACGGACATGATCAAGCGACTGTCCGAAAAAGGGTTGGTCCACTACAAGAAATATCAGGGGGTGCAACTAACCGAAAAGGGTACGCAGCAGGCGCTCAAGGTCATCCGGAAACACCGGCTGTGGGAGGTTTTCCTGGTGGAGAAACTCGATTTTTCCTGGGATGAGGTGCATGAGGTTGCGGAACAGCTCGAGCATATCGAAAGCGAAAAACTGATCGACCGCCTGGATGACCTGCTCGACAATCCGGATTTTGACCCGCACGGGGATCCGATTCCGGACAAACAGGGGCGGTTCAAGACCCGTGAGAAGAAACTCCTGAGCACCATGCCGGTATCGAGCCATGGAATTTGCGTGGGGGTTGTGGATTCCTCTTCCTCCTTTCTGAAATTCCTGGACAAACACCATATAGAACTGGGCAAGCGTGTGGAGGTGCTGGATAAGGAGGCCTACGACCAATCCATGGAAATCCTGATTGGGGAGCGGCGCCTGCAGATTTCCCACCAGATCGCATCCAACCTTTATATCAAACCAAACAACACATAAGCCATGCAAGCGGTAATCGATTATATGGAATCCATCAATCCTGTGCTGGCGGCCCTGTATGCCACCTTGTTTACATGGGGATTGACCGCCGCAGGAGCCGGGCTGGTTTTCTTTTTTAAAACCATGAACCGCGCCGTCCTGGACGGGATGCTCGGATTTACCGGAGGGGTGATGGTGGCAGCCAGTTTCTGGAGCCTGCTGGCCCCGGGTATTGAAATGAGCCCGGGGGATGGGTTCGTAAAAGTGATCCCGGCAGCGGTAGGCTTTTTGCTTGGTGCCCTTTTCATCTTTGGCCTGGACAAGGTCCTGCCCCACCTTCATATCAACTTCAAGGAAAGCGAAGGGATCTCGACGCCCTGGAGGCGCACCACCTTGCTCACCCTGGCCATTACACTCCACAATATCCCGGAAGGGTTGGCCGTTGGCGTGCTCTTCGGAGGCGTGGCGGCCGGGTTCGAAGGGTCTTCCATCGGGGCCGCAGTGGCCCTTGCCCTGGGGATCGGTCTACAGAATTTTCCGGAAGGTTTTGCGGTAGCCATGCCGCTTCGCCGCTTTGGTCTGAGTCGCAGGAAAAGCTGGATGTACGGACAGGCCTCTGCCATTGTCGAGCCTATAGCAGGGGTGTTGGGCGCCTGGGCCGTGCTGACTTTCCAGCCTATTCTTCCCTACGCACTCTCCTTTGCCGCAGGGGCCATGATCTTTGTGGTGGTGGAAGAGGTAATCCCCGAAACCCAGCAGGACAAATACACAGATATCGCCACGATGGGATTCATCGGGGGCTTTATTATCATGATGGCCCTGGACGTGGGGCTGGGATAAAAAACCGGCCTGGGATACAGGCCGGTCAAACGTTATTCCGCAGCGGGCTGGCTCCAGGGAGGAGCGACGCCATTGGAACGGGCATAGGCAATCAGCTGCCCTTTGTGTTCCCCGCTGTGTTCCAAAACTACCAGGAGAGCTGACAAGCGATTCATCTTGGCAAAGCCCAGATCCACTTCATCCCCTAGCGTGGCAGGGTCCACTTCCATTATCTTTTCCTTTACGAAAGCAGCGGACGTATTAAAGGCTTCCAGGATGGCTTCTTTGCCCGTGATAGACTCCATTTTCATGATGTCTACCCCTTCTGGCGGGGGATACCCCAGCTTCATAGCCAGGTAGTAATTGGCAGCTGCCACGTGCAAGACAGTTTCTCCTGTAGAGCGGATCCCTTCGGCGGGTCGCCAGGCCAATTGTTCTTCGTTAAAGGCTTCAGTGAGCATAACGATCTGGCCCTGGACCATTTCCAGCATGCCTGTAATGCTCTTCTGGGAGAGGTCCGCCTGTGCGAATCCCAGCATGCAGCTGCACAGCAGTAGCAGGGTAGTGATTGTTTTCATAAGGATTGTTTTTGTGAATTAGGCTGACTCCCGCTTTGGGAGACCTTTAAAGATAGTGAAAGTGAATGACTCCCTTATAATCAAAGGGTTATATTTTTAAGACCGCTGAGACGGTCGTTGGGCCTGCTCTTTTTTAGGGAAATCCGTCATTGCTGCCAAAGGTTTTCGAATTTGGAGCGATGCGGGGTTGCCCTTTGGTTTATGGGTTTCGTGACGATCACAGGAATATGTATCTTTCAGTTTGTAATCTAAAAACATAATTCAATGAGAGTACTGATCCTTTTGATATGCGTGTTCACTTTCCTGGGCAACCCACCCAACACCCATGCACAAGACAAGCCTTTTGAAATGCTGGACGTTTTTGACCTTCAGTACGCCTCAGATCCACAGATCCGCCCGCAGGGGGACTGGATCGTATATCGCCGGATGGGCTTTGATATCCTGGAGGACCGCTCCATTGGAAATTTATGGATGATCCGCACAGATGGTTCCGGTCATCAGAAAATGACTTCCCGTGAAGTGGCAGAGTACAGCCCCCGCTGGTCCCCGGCAGGGGATCGGCTTGCCTTTGTGAGCCGCACCGATGAAGGGGCCGAAATATATATGTACTGGCTGGAGAGCGGCAGGTATGCCAGGATTACGCAGCTTCCCGGGAGCCCTTCAGCCCTGAGCTGGTCACCGGACGGGCAGCAACTTGCATTTACCATGAATGTGCCGGCCGATGCTCCTGTCCTCGCCAAACTCCCCAAAAAGCCCAAGAACGCAAAATGGGCAGGTGCACCACGGATCACCGACCGCCTCTACCACGAGGCCGATGGCAGGGGATACATCGCCCCGGGTTTTAACCACGTATTTGTGATCCCGGCAGCAGGCGGGGCAGCACGCCAGGTCAGCTCTGGAGACTGGAGCCATCGCGGACCGCTTTCCTGGTCCCCGGATGGGGCAATGATATACCTGACTTCCAACCGGTCCGAAGATTGGGAGTACGACTTCCGCAATAGCGAGGTGTATGCCCTGGAGGTGGCTACCGGCCAAATGGAAGCGCTTACGGATAGTCAGGGACCGGATAACGGCCCAGTGGTTTCTCCGGACGGGCAGTACGTAGCCTACCGGGGATACACGGACCGCAGGCAGGCTCATCAGGTAACCGAGCTCCGCCTGATGAAGGCCGACGGATCGGATAAAAAAGTATTGACCCCTTCTCTGGACCGGAATGTCAGCGGATTGACCTGGGATTCGAAGAGCCGGGGCATTTATTTCACCTATGACGACAAAGGAAATTCGAAGATCGGGTATGTGAGCCTGAGTGGGAAGGTTTCCAAACTTGCGGACAACCTGGGGGGTACTTCCATAGGCAGGCCCTACGGGGGAGGCTCTTTCAGCCTGAGTACGGACGGGACCCTCGCATACACCTTCACCCGTCCTGAATTTCCGGCGGATATTGCGGTGGTAAAGCAGGGCGCCAAAGACGCCAGACGCATTACCCAATTGAACAAAGGATTGTTGGATCAGCGCAAGCTGGGGAAGGTAGAGGAGATATGGTATACCTCCACCGTCGACGGCAGGGATGTACAGGGGTGGATTGTATATCCCCCGGATTACGATCCCTCAAAAAAATACCCCTTCCTGGTAGAGAACCACGGGGGACCTATTTCCAATTACGGGGATCGGTTCACCGCGGAGATCCAGCTCTATGCGGCCTCGGGCTATATCGTCTTTTATCCGAACCCGAGGGGAAGTACCAGCTATGGGGAGGAATTTGCCAACCTGCTGTACAACAACTACCCGGGAGACGATTATCAGGATGTCATGGACGGGGTAGATGCCTGTATTTCTAAAGGCATCGCCCATGAAGACCAGCTGTTTGTCACCGGGGGAAGTGCCGGGGGGATCATGACCGCCTGGATCATTGGAAAGAACGATCGCTTTGAGGCTGCCGTAGTGGCCAAGCCTGTGGTAAACTGGATCAGCAAGACCCTGGTGGCCGACAACTACTTCGGATATGCCAACAGCCGCTATCCCGGGCAGCCCTGGGAGAACTTCGAAGGGTACTGGAACTTCTCCCCCCTGTCACTGGTGGGCAATGTTGAGACCCCCACCATGGTGATGGTGGGGATGAACGACCTCAGGACCCCTCCCAGTGAGGCTAAACAGCTCTATCACGCCCTGAAGCTCCGGAAAGTTCCCACAGTCCTGGTAGAAATCCCGGGAGCGAGCCACGGGATTGCCAACCGGCCGAGCAACCTGATCAGCAAGGTGGCCCATACACTGGCCTGGCTGGATAAATACCGGACCAAGGGAGAAGAATGATGGCAACCCGAAAACGCCCCTGGCTTCTGAACCTGCTGATCGCACTCACCGTTGTGGTCTGCATCCTTGCCTTTGCGGCCCATTACAGGAACTGGGTTCGCCTGAAGGAAGACCGGATTCAGCTGCTCACCGGGGTGTATTACCTGGAACTACCTTACGAGGAACTGGACAGCGTCTTGTGGATCGAAAAGATCCCGGAGATGGAACGAAAGCACGGTTTTTCCGTCTGGGCGCGGGAAAAAGGAGTATTTGTAGATTCCCTGCTGCCGGACCGGCCCGTCTATGTGTTTGTGGATGATCTTCGAAGGCACAAGCTCAGGGTGCGCTACCGGGATACCCTTACCCTCTTCCTGAATTTTGCAGATTCCCTGGAGACACAGAACATGTATGAATTTCTCCGGGCAAAGACCGATACAGGAGAATGACCGTCAGGCTACCCTGTCACAAATAATCCTGGAGAAGCCGCTGGGATATCAGTAAACCACGTAGATTTGTCAACCAAAATCGAGTATTGCATGCGCGGTGTGTTGTTTTTCCTGATGGTTTTCCTTCCTGTCCTGCTCTTGTCCCAGTACCGCCTGGAAGTAGAGGCGGTGGGAGTGGCATCTTCCGAAGGCTCTATAGAGGTTGCCATATACCGGGAGGAAGCAGGGTTCCTGAAAACGGAATACGTATTCCGGAACGCAGGTGCTCAGGCCACCGAGGGCATAACCCGTGTAGTTTTCGAAAGCCTTCCCGAAGGCCAGTACGCCCTGGCTGTTTTTCACGATGAGAACGGGAATGACGAGCTGGATACGAATTGGATCGGGATCCCCAAGGAGCCCTTTGGGTTTTCGAGGGCCCGGATGAAGACTTTCGGGCCTCCCAAATTCCATGAATGCGTCATTACCCTTAATGAGGACCTCGTCGTTCAAGTCCCCCTGGAGTAATCTCCTGAAACTAGCTTAGGTATAGCAGTGAGGAGGATCGGGAGGAAACATGCCTCTGAACTTGCCGTTTATCAGCAAAGGATGGCAAGGTAGTCTGGAGCAGTTCTTCTACAATCGGGAATTGGGTCAGTTCCCTTTTTTCGTCGTGATTTCAATCACCCCGTTGGCCCCTCTGGAA
>CBFCWO010000091.1:0-10386 GCA_965601625.1 uncultured Flavobacteriaceae bacterium
AAATTCTTCAATTATTTGGCCTTTGCCCTCACCGTGTTGTTTGTGTGGGCAGCCTATGTGCAGTTTAATGACCCGGATGCCGGTCTTTGGATCGCCCTCTACCTTGCCGCCGCAGTCGGCACCTTCCTTTTTGCGATAAACCGCATACCATACTGGGTTGGATTCCTTTTGGCGATTATCTATGGCGCACTGGCCATCGTATACTGGCCTGAAGCTTTTGAAGGGGTTCGTATCGGCAGTGGGGATATTGACAATATTGAGCGCGGAAGGGAATCTCTGGGCATGGGAATTACCGCGCTAATTTTCCTGATATTGGGCATTGCCCGCCGGTAAGCGGCCTACAGGTCCAGATCAAAAGTATCCCGGAGCAGGTCAATAGCCGGGTTCTTTTCCCTGAGCTTCTGGTATTTTTCCTCAGGGGTAAAGGCGTATTGCCGGGCAACTTCCTCATTGACGGTAATCCTGAGAAGCAGCTTGTAATTGTTCAGGGCTTTCCTAAGATACCCCAGCAATTCCTGCTGTTCCCTTTCTACCTCTTTTTTCATCGTGCTGTTGGGCAGCTCGATGCATATGATGTGATCCTTTTGCAATTTTGGGCTGTCTGTGGCCAGGCTAGAGGCGAGGATTTTCCTGCCTTTTTTTTCCATGCGAGCGATAAAGGCCTCCCAGTGCTGTGATAAGGCCTCCTCGGTCACTACATCCTCGGGCAACTCCTTTTGATCCCTGGCTTCTCGGGCTTTGCGCTGGGCCTCGTACATTTTTTTGGCGCGGATGGAAGAAAGTGAAAGCCCGGACACTTTTTCCCCTTTTTTCTCTGCTATGGGAATAGATACTTTTTTCTCCTGGGTTACCGGGTTGGGGGTCTCTGAGGGTTTTAGGGGTTCCACCTCGTCCCTGACCGGGGCAGGGGAAGGGGAAGGGGGCACTTCTGGTTCGACGGGAGGGGCTGACCTGTCCGGTGCCTGGTGGAACTGGCTCGCCGGGATCAGTTTTTGTCCTGCCCTATGTGGATCCTTTTTTTTTTCGGGTCCGCTCAGGGAGGCCAACTGCATCAGGCATAATTCCACCAACAACCGATGATTGCTGCTGGCTTTGTAGTTCAGTTCACATTCATTGGCGATTTCCAGGGCGTTCAAAAGGTATGCCGCGTCCAGTCCCCGGGCCTGTTCCAGATAGCGGTTTTTCACACTTTCACTGGCATCCAGAAGGGAAACGGTCTGGGTATCCCTGCAGACCATAAGGTCCCTGAAATGGGAGGCCAGACCACTGATAAAATGATGTCCCTCGAATCCCGAGCTTAGGATTTGATTAAAGTAGAGCAGTATTCCCGGAATATCCTGCTGAATCATGAGATCCGTGGTGTGGAAATACACGTCCACATCCAGAACATTCAGGTTTTCAGCCGCAGCCTTGCGGGTGAGTTTTTTACCTGCGAAGCTGACCACCCGGTCAAAGATCGACAGGGCATCCCGCATAGCCCCATCCGCTTTCTGGGCGATAATGTGCAGGGCATCCTCTTCAGCTTCCACGCCCTGTTGGGCAGCAATGGATTTAAGATAATCCACCATATCGGAAACCGTGATCCTTCGGAAATCGAAGATCTGACAGCGCGAGAGAATGGTGGGTATGATTTTGTGTTTCTCGGTGGTCGCAAGAATGAAAATAGCGTGTTTGGGGGGTTCCTCCAGGGTTTTGAGAAAGGCATTGAATGCCGATTGGGAGAGCATATGGACCTCATCGATGATATACACTTTGTACTTGCCTACCTGCGGGGGGATCCGTACCTGGTCGATAAGGTTTCGGATGTCGTCTACGGAGTTGTTGGAAGCAGCATCCAGTTCAAAGATATTGAAGGCGAAATCCTCACCTTCCTGCTCGCTGCCATCCTCGTTGATCTTTTTGGCGAGGATCCGGGCACAGGTCGTTTTTCCCACGCCCCTCGGGCCGCAGAAAAGCAGTGCCTGAGCCAGGTGGTTTTTCTCGATGGCATTGGTCAGCGTCCGGGTTATCGACTGCTGGCCAACCACATCTTCAAATTGCTGTGGCCGGTATTTTCGTGCCGAAACGATAAAAGGTTCCATATCCCCGTCTTGAACTGGCAGGCGTTCCGCACATGCCTTCTTACAAATATACATATCGCACTGAGTTCTCCGGAACTCTTTGGCATGACTATTGGTCAATTTATCAACAAATGGAGTACTTTTGAAAACCAGCAGGTCAGCCTGTCGCCCCGGCCTTGCGGTCGGGGAGGAAAGTCCGGACACCACAGTACGGCATAGCGGGTAACACCCGTCCTCCACGGTAACGGGGAGCGGACCAGTGCAACAGAAAGCAAGTACAGTTCGGCTGTAGTGAAATCAGGTAAACTCTATGCGGTGAAACGCCATATAGGCCAGCGAATGAAGGCTGTACGTCTGAGCTGGCGGGTAGGCGGATCGAACCCCCGGGCAACCTGGGGTCCAGATAGATGACAGGAGTCCCGGTTTTCACCGGGTATACAGAATCCGGCTTATGACCTGCTGTTTTATCAATCCCAACTGAAAAAACTGAAGTGCGTGTTTCCGTATTTGCGCACTTGCTGGAAGCCGCTGAGGGCGCTGAGGTCCCGATGCGGGCTGTGTTCAATGACCAGTTGCCCCTGCTCCCTGAGCAGGTGCCCATCCCTGCAAAGCAAAACGAGTTCCTGCAGCATTTCTGCCGATATGTCATAAGGGGGGTCCGCAAAGATCAGTGTGAAAGGTTGTGTACACTGCTTTAAAAATTTCACCGCGTCCCTTTTGATCACGGATATGGGCATGTCCAGGGTTGTGGCTGTGCGTTCAATGAATTTTACGCAGCCGGCATGTGCATCAACGGCAATGACTTGCGGGCATCCCCTGGAAGCGCATTCATAGCTGATATTCCCCGTCCCTGCGAACAAATCGAGCACAGTGGCTTCCTCCCAAAAGATCTGATGTGCCAGGATATTGAAAAGGGCCTCCTTGGCCCGGTCTGTGGTCGGACGGACAGGCAGGTTTTTGGGCGCCTGAAGCCTCCGGCCTTTATGCTCACCTGAAATGATGCGTATCACAGGGCGTTGATCAGGGTAAAGTCGATCCCTTCCTGAATCCCCTCTCTGGTAAGCTCAGAATCGGGGGGTACGAAGAGGGAGACATTCTCAAGATATTCTGAGCAAAGCTCATAAACAGGGTCACCTTCCTGAATCTCTCCCAAAAGGCGGAGCTTTAGGGAATCCGAATCCATTTCCAACTGTTCCAGCGTAAAGAGCAGGAAATACAGGACATCCTCAGGGCTGTGAATTTGAAAGGAATTGTAAAAAACCAGCTTTTTGTTTGAAAACAGGGCCAGATCCATTTGCGATTCCGCCAGGTGGAGGTAGCAGAGGGTGCCCTGTCGGCTGCTGGGTAGCTTTACCAGGGTTTCAAGCAATACCGTGCCGCTGTGCTTAAAGTCAAATTCCCCGAACAGGTCGTAGAGGTAATTGTTGACGTTGGCAAAGGGGACATAAACATTGGCGGTGTCAAGCCCCTGGATCAGGTCATAGTCGAGGTGGTCGGTGGCCAGGATCTTGGCATTGAATTTTAAATAATTCGCCAGTTGATCCGGGTCAAATAGGGGTTGGGGCACGAGGCTAAAAAGCGTGTTGCGGTGAATGGCGATAACCTCTGTGAAGGCATAATCCAGCACCCCGTGGTCGCTGAGATGCTGTCGGACTTCCCGGTGCAGGTCAAAAGGGCTTATAGGATCGTCGAATCGGTGGGAATAGCTCAGGGTTAGGGTGTTGGCAATGGTATCCAGCACACAAAAAGAAAGTCCATTCAGGCTGACCTGAATGGACAATTTGTGATAGCTGTTTTCCTGAGAAACCAGATCGCTATTGTTCTCCTTTTTTGTCATAAATAGGGGGCCAGTTTCCACTGGTGCTCACTTCGGTAAGAGACCCTACCTTGATCTCTGTCCCGTTCACTTCCTCCACGCTTACCTGGGCATTTTCCCTGGAAAGCAGGTCTTTAGGCTGGTCACCCAGAACGACTGATTTGGCCACCTTTGCTTCAAATACGGGCGCCTTGTATCCACTCTTTTCAACGATATCTGCCTTCATGGTGAACTTTTCATTGTTCGAGGCATAGGGGACATTCATCATTTGCTTGTAGCGGTCATCTGCGCCGAAAAGCGAATCCTTTACGGAGACAAATCCAAGGGTATCGATAATGGTCACCTCCCGCAGCATATCGATCTGGTAGACACGGTCAAATTCCATATAAGAAGAGTCGCGCTGCTGTGTAATGGTGTAATTCCCGGTATCCACAAAAGCAACAAGGCTTTGGAAATCGTTTGCATATCGCCCGTTGACTGTCCTGTAGGCCTCCTGGGAGTTTCGGATGTCCTTCAGGCGGTCGATTACCTCTGCAAATCGTTCTTTTTTGACTTTATCGAACTCGATCGGACCTGTCACGGATCTGTAGATCATGTACCCGAGTAAAATGCATACGATCCAAAGAACAATCTGAAGTATGGTTTTCATTTTAGATGGTGTTAATTTGATGTTTTGGTTAAACACAAATCTACAATTTTTTTTTAATCACGAAAGTGTTTACCTTAAAAACCTCCCTATATTTGAGGGTCTATGAATTCCCCTTCTGCCCCGCGGTTTTACGAGCTTTTACGCGAAAAATTCCCCCACGATCCCACCCCGAAACAGCGGGAGGCCCTGAAGCTGCTTTCCGGGTTTCTTATCCGGGGAGATTCAGGCGAACTCTTCCTTCTGAAGGGATATGCCGGGACCGGGAAGACCACCCTGCTGGGAACCCTTATCAAGAATTTATGGCACATCCGTAAGAAGGCCATTCTGATGGCACCCACCGGGAGGGCAGCTAAAGTCATGTCGACCTATACCGGCACCAAGGCGCATACCATCCACCGGCAGATCTATTTCCCCAAAAAAGACCGTGCCGGAGGCGTACGGTTCACCCTGGCCCCGAACAGGCATCGCAATACCGTATTTATTGTGGACGAAGCCTCCATGATCCCGGATACCCCTACGGATACTTCCAAAGGTGCCCGGAATTCCCTGCTGGATGATCTGATGACCTTTGTGTATTCGGGTTATAAATGCCAGCTCATGCTCATTGGGGATACCGCCCAGCTCCCCCCGGTAAAATTATCCATCAGCCCTGCCCTGGATGCCGAACGACTGGAATTGCAATTCCGGAAGGAGGTTACCCGGATCGAGCTGGATCAGGTGGTCAGGCAGTCTGAGGATTCCGGGATCCTGATGAATGCTACCCATCTTCGGGAATCTCTGGAATGTGATCCCCTGCCTTCATTTCGATTCTCCCTTTCGGGATATGGAGATATTATCCGGCTGACGGACGGATATGAGATACAGGATGCCATCAACAGCGCCTTTGATGCTTGCGGGAAGGAAGAAACCGCTGTGATCGTGCGCTCTAATAAACGGGCCAACCTGTATAACCAAAACATCCGGAGCCGACTGCTGTTCCTGGACAATGAGCTGGCCACAGGAGATTATCTGATGGTGGTCAAGAACAACTACTTCTGGCTGAAAAGCAGCTCAGAGGCCGGGTTTATCGCCAATGGCGATATCCTGGAGGTGCTGGAGATCTTTGCCTTTAAGTCCCTTTACGGATTTCAGTTTGCGGAGGTAAAGGTCCGTATGGTGGACTATCCGGGACAGGATCCCTTCGAAACGGTCCTGCTGCTGGATACCCTGCGGGCAGAGACGCCGTCTCTTACCTATGAGGAGAACAACCGCCTCTACCAGGAAGTAATGAAGGACTACGCCCAGGAACGTTCGGGGTACAAGAAATTCCTGGCCATCAAGAACAACCCTTTTTTCAATGCCCTCCAGGTGAAGTTTTCCTATGCCATTACCTGTCACAAGGCACAGGGTGGGCAATGGGAAACCGTCTTTGTAGAACAGCCATATCTGCCCGGGAAACCGGACAGGGAATACTTCAGGTGGTTGTACACAGCCCTGACGCGGGCGCGTACCAGGCTCTACCTTATAGGATTCCAAGCCGATTTTTTTTCCATGGAGGAATGACTTATTTTTAAACAAAAGCCTCCTGTAGATGAGCGGTGACGTGATCCTTAGCATTTTCCTGGGAATAGGACTTGCGGCTTCGGCCGGATTCAGGGTTTTCGTGCCCTTTTTTGTCCTTTCCCTTGCGGCCTATACCAATATCGTTGAGCTCAATGAGAGTTGGCAATGGATAGGAGGTATTACAGCCCTCCTCATTTTTGGGATTGCTACCCTCGTGGAGATCTTTGCCTATTCCATCCCCTGGGTGGACAATCTGCTGGACACTCTGGCCATGCCCCTTGCGGCACTGGCGGGCACTGCAGTGATGGTTTCCACCCTAAGTGGAATGGATCCGGTGATCACATGGAGTCTTGCCATCATCGCCGGAGGAGGCACCGCCACGGCGATTAAAGGCGCTGCGGCCGGAAGCCGAATGGCTTCTACGATAGGCACAGGTGGGCTGGCAAATCCCGCCGTCTCTGCCGTGGAAACCGCTATGGCAACCGTCATTAGCTGGACCGCTGTGCTGCTGCCGCTGGTTGCCGTAATCCTGGTAATCATTGTACTGGCCCTTGTGCTCCGTATCTACCGGAAACTCCGCCCCAGGAGGGGTGGGACCTAGTATAACAATTAATGTACTTTTGTATAAATCACTTTAGCATCCAAACGCCATGAGAACCGTTGCCATGATCCCGGCCCGTTACGCGGCTTCCCGATTCCCGGGAAAGCTGATGCAGGATCTCGGGGGGAAACCAGTCATTGTACGCACCTATGAGGCCGCCCTGAATACAGGACTTTTTGATGAAGTGCTGGTGGTGACCGACAGTGAGCAAATCGCGGAGGTTATCCAGCAGGCAGGAGGCAGGGTGATCATGAGCCGGGAACAGCACGAGACGGGAAGTGACCGTATTGCAGAGGCGGTGTCCGATATCGAAGTGGATATTGTGGTAAATGTTCAGGGGGATGAACCCTTTACCGAAGGGGAAAGCCTGAAAAAGCTCATTGACGTATTTCGGGAAGACCCCCGTGAGGAGATCGACCTGGCCTCCCTGATGACGGAAATCTCCGATCCTGAGGAGATCCGGAACCCCAATACCGTGAAGGTCATTACGGACCGGCAGGGCTTTGCCCTTTATTTTTCCAGGGCCCCAATCCCATATCAGCGGGCAGAAAGCCCCAGGGCGGTGTATTATAAGCATAAAGGGGTTTACGCCTTCCGCAAAAGGGCGCTGCTGGATTTTCGCCGCCTGCCCATACAGCCGTTGGAAGCCGTGGAGAAAATTGAGGCGATCCGGTACCTGGAGTACGGCAAAAAAATCAAAATGGTGGCAACCCGGGTCACCGGTATCGAGATCGATACCCCGGAAGACCTGGAAAGAGCAAAGGCAGCATGGACCTGAATTTCAAGGACATATCGACCATCGCATTTGATGCGGATGATACCCTTTGGGTGAACGAGACCTATTTTCGGAATGCGGAAGCCGAGTTTGCCTCCCTATTGGAGGGGTACGAGACCAAGAATACCATCGACCAGGAGCTCTTTAAAACCGAGATGCGCAACCTGGAGCTTTACGGGTATGGGATCAAGGGTTTTATGCTGTCGATGATCGAGTCTGCCCTGGACTTATCCAATCGACAGGTACCGCAGGAGACCATTGTCCGCATCCTGGAACTGGGCAAGGAGATGATTTCCCACCGCCTCGAGCTTTTAGATGGGGTAGAGGAAGTCCTGGAGGCCCTTAGCCCGAAATACCGCCTCCTGGTACTGACCAAGGGGGATTTGCTGGATCAGGAACGGAAACTGGAAAGATCGGGCCTAATCGATTACTTCCACCATGTGGAGGTCCTCAGCGACAAGAAGGAAATCAATTACAGCCGCCTGCTGGAGCACCTGGAGATCGATGTAAGGGAGTTTCTAATGGTGGGCAATTCGCTGAAGTCGGATGTGCTCCCCATCCTGAATATCGGGGCACGGGCAGTTCATGTGCCCTTCCACACCACATGGGCCCATGAAGAAGTACACCCGCATGAACACGACAACCATCATCTAACCCTGGCGAGTCTGAAGGACTTGTTGAATTATGTGAACTGACCTTATGCGAATCAATGAGACCTTAAATGTTACTGCAGCCATGAAAGGGAAGAAGTTTCGAAACTTCCCTATGGTACATAAAGTGGTGTTTGGTGCCGGCTGTTTCGATCAAACGGGCGAGATCCTGATGCCCCTGCGGCATGCAGAGGAGGCTCCCATTATTTTTCTGGTAGACGATGTTTTTGAGGGAGGCCCACTCATGCAGCGGATCCCGGCCATCATGGAAGACCAGATCATCTTGATTTCGGCTGATGAGGAACCCAAGACCGAGCAGGTAGACGCCCTTGTGGAACGCATCCGCACGGATTGGAGGCATCCCTCCGCCATTGTGGGCATCGGAGGGGGAACGCTTCTGGATCTTGCCAAGGCCGTGGCCATAATGCTGAATAACAAGGGAACTACTGAGGCCTATCAGGGATGGGACCTTGTGCAGCAGCCCGCCGTATATCATGTAGGCATCCCCACCCTCAGCGGCACGGGGGCCGAAGTCTCCAGGACCACCGTCCTGCTCGGACCGGAAAGAAAGCTCGGCATCAACTCTGACTATACCCCTTTTGACCAGGTGATCCTGGATCCGGACCTGACCAAAGGAGTCCCCAGGGACCAGTGGTTTTACACGGGCATGGACTGTTTTATCCATTGCATCGAGTCCCTGAGCGGGGCCTATCTCAATGCCTTCAGCCGCAGCTATGGGGAAGAGGCCCTCAAGCTTTGCAAGGAGGTGTTTCTCGGGGACCTCACCCCCTCGGAAAGCCGCGAAAAGCTGATGATGGCCTCCTGGCATGGGGGCATGAGCATTGCGTACAGCCAGGTCGGGGTTGCCCATGCCCTGAGCTACGGGCTGTCCTATGTGTTGGGTACCCCGCACGGGCTGGGCAACTGTTTGGTTTTCCGCCATCTGGAAGCCTATTACCCTGAAGGCGTGGCTTTGTTTTTAGAGATGTGCAAAAAACAAGGCATCGTTTTGCCAGAAGGCGTTTGCGCAGCATTGACGGAAGATGACCTCCAGACCATGGCCAGGGTTGCCCTGGAGATGGAACCGCTTTGGGAGAATGCACTCGGGCGGGACTGGAAGTCCAAGATCAGTCCGGAGCAGGTCATTGATATTTATAAAAATATATAAACCCCGATACTTCCCTATGAGAGCACTGGCCTCTTTTATATTTCACAGGCTGCTGGGATGGAGGCTCGACGGTCCCTTCCCCCAGGTCCCCAAATGTGTGGTCATCGTAGTGCCGCATACGCACTGGATGGATTTCTTTATCGGGTTGATGGTGCGAAAGCTCATCGGGGTGGAGATCAGTTATATCGGCAAGAAAAGCCTTTTTAAAGGCCCTTTTGGCTGGTTTTTCCGATGGACAGGCGGGGCTCCCGTGGACCGAAGCAAGCGGAGCGATACCGTTGGGGCGGTAGCCCAATTGTTTGAGGAGCGGCCCGAATTCCGTCTTGCCCTGGCACCGGAGGGTACTCGAAAAAAGGTAAACACATGGAAAACAGGATTTTACTACATTGCATTGGAAGCAAAAGTCCCTATTGTTTTGGTGGCCTTTGACTATGGTACAAAGACAGTGCGCTTTTCGGATCCCCGTGCCCCTACAGGTGACTATGATAAAGACTACGCTTCCTACAAAGCGTTCTACAAGGGGGTAACGGGAAAGGTGCCGGCCTATACCTAGGCGGCACCCTTACGTTTGTTTTTTTGGGATAATTTGGGGTCAGGAGCGAACCAGGATAAAATGAAGGGAGCATGCTTCCATATCCCCATCGTTGTCGAAATCATAAGCACCCGTATCAGCTCCCCCATTCAGGCTCAGCCGGGTCCCGTCATAGGTGTGGCCATAGGTATCCCAGTCGCCGGGTTCATCGTCCCACTCGATGGCAAAGTAAAAAGATCCCTGCCACTCTTCCCAGAACATTTCTCCGCTTACCGTATAGGGAGCCCGGTCTACCGGGGCCAGGGTTGCAGTGAAGCGACCGCTGGTTTGCACGGTCATGGTAACAGCACCCCCGTCCTCGACCACATCGACCGAGGTGGTACTTACGCTGAACTGGGCTTTGGTGGCGTCCCATGAGCCCGCCAATTCACTGATGTTAAAAGGCCCGTCTTTGGTGATAACGTCCTCATCTTCGTCACTGCTGCAAGCCAGTGAAACCCCCAGCACCAAAAAAATATAGATTAGCTTTTTCATGGCGGTAAACTTTTGAGGAAAGGGATGGAACCCTTTCTGATTACACCTCTAAATTTACC
>CBFCWO010000092.1:0-10211 GCA_965601625.1 uncultured Flavobacteriaceae bacterium
CCGAATCTATGATTGAAAATGTCCCAATGGATGAACGAAGAGAATGGCTTCGCCTTTGGCTTGAGCAAACGGTAAGAAATCTGGTGGACTTCCCGTCCAAATCAAAAGTCTATTTCTATGAAGGGGAGCAAACCACGGTTTATTTTGTTGAAACCTGCCAGACAGACATAGGAAAAATCATAGGAAAAAAGGGGCAGACCGCTTCCTCTATTCGGGATCTCATTGGAAAGATTGCTGCCAACTTTGGGATCCGTGCCGTAATGGAAATCAAGGATTACCGATAATTTGACCCTTCCTGGTGCTCCTCAGTTTCATATGTTTGATGTTCCATATTCGGAGGAGATTCAATAGTGAAATCATCGCATTCTTTTGGGCACACCACAGTCATGCAACCCGACACCACCAGGGCGATACTAAAAAGGAATATTGTTTTCATCTTCCTCCCTCAACCAATACGGATAATCATAATGCGCAATCTCTACTGGCTTGTCTCCAAATTTGTTTAACTTCAGAAGTTTCAACATAGAGCTGTACTGGCATTGCTGAGAATCAAAGTTAGCGTAACCCACCAGCCTGGAGACATTTCCTAATCTCGATTTTACTATCCTAATGAAAGTTCCATGTGAGCCGCTTTTATAATCCTGGCTTTCGTAATCAGGGGCAATCATTATCGCGGTGGTGACAATCTTTCCGATATCGCTGGAGCCCATGAAGTCTTCCAGGTCCGGGATATGGTTAACTCCATTTTTCCTTAAGTGGGCCACCACGATGATCGGAATATTGTAAATCAGATTCAGATCCCGGATGCGCTTCATAATATTTTTCATCTCGCGGCATTCGTTTGAATCGTAGGTTTCAAAATAATGGAGGTGGTCAATCACCAAGATGTCGATTTCGTTTTTCAGGTTCTGGAGAAATTTAGCCAGGTGCTCAACGTCGAAGGTTTCCTCTTTGTAGTAAATCAGCATATTGGAGAGGGTTTCCTTCAGGTTATTTTCCGCTTGCTGCTCATAGGGTCCAAACTTTTCATCCAGCTTATTGAAACGAAAGAGCCGGTAGTTGAACGGGGCAGACCAATGGCGGTTCGGATCATTGTAATACAATTTCGCCATCTCCCTGTATTTTAGCCTACGGGAAATTTCATGCTTCTCAGCTTCCAGGGCCAGGTAAGCAACCCGGTTTCCTGCCTCCGCATTGACCCGGGCTATGTGCATGGCAAATTCGGTCTTCCCGATTCCGCTCTTGGCTCCTATGGCGATTAGGTCAGATGGGATAATGCCCACCAGGGTTTTATCCAGGAAATCGACGCCGTATGTCAGAAGCTTTTTACAGTCCTCTTCCCGGGCCTGGTGTTCGATTTCGATATCCGTAGCTAGGGGGGTTAAGTTTAAATCCAACATTTGGGAACTCCTTTTCAAGAATCTCTATTGTGTCTTTCCATGAATGGCCGAACCACCTAAGCCATTGAGCAACGGTTGGGCCTCCATTGCTATGGCTTCCAATGTGCCGGTCGCTATCAATCCAGCACGCGGTAGATTTACCATTTACGAAAATTTGCTTTGTGCCATTTCGGTTGTCTTTAAAATCATAGACTTCGCCGCTTACGTGATTGGTCCCAGATAGCTGTTTTAGGGCCTTTTCGCAATCTAAATTCCATATTTTTTCCCACGCATCTTTACCATTTACTGTCTGTGGTAAGTCATTAAAATGCTTGCGCTTATTCTCCTGAGTCCTCCTCGTAGCATCCGGGAAAAGGGTAAGCATTTCACGCTCAAAAAAGCAAATTTCCTTTCCGAAAGCGAAGTCTACCCAGAAGGGGTCTTTGGGATCTTTCATGTGAAAAAAGCCCGGGGCCCGGAGGATCCGGGTTATATCAGCAGCATTTTGGTCCGCATTAAAAAACGGGATGAGCCTGTCTTTCATGACTCTTGTCCAGTTTTCCACGGTCGCATCCTGGGCTTCCCAGTAGATATGGAACCCTCGTTTTGTCTCTAGGACCATGCTTGGAATAGCCGGTGATTTCTCAATAGCGGCCCACTGGGCTTCTTTTGAGCCCTGATCTAGGTCAACGTACCAGTAATTGATCCTGGACAGCTCTGAGAGCCTCCTGTGAGATTTGAAGTCATTGACACACCAGAATATACCCCACCCCTTTTCGTTCCATTCTCTGCATTCGTATACCGGGGTTTCAATGACCCCGGATTTTACCGAAGGGTCATCAAACATCCGATAATACTTCATTTTCCTCTCCCTCCTGGTATGGCCGATGAAGATACAGGGGGCAGGTGAAAGCCTGGCAATCCCTGATTGATTCCCCCACTAGTTCATACCCAAAACAATGCTGACACATAGCCTTGATTGCTTCGGTTGCTGATCCCTCTCCAGACATCGCGCGATCAAAAAATCCCTTATACTTGAAAGAAAGCCTCTCGGAGTAGGCTTTTATTTTCTCTCCGTGCGCTGCCAGATGCTTGTTTCCTCGCGCCAAGCGTTTGTTTTTGGCTAAGGTACTGTTGGCTATTGCTTCACTCATTTCGACGCCTCCTTGATCGTTAAAAGCCCCGCCAGGGGGTTACGCAGCCGGAGTCATTCCGGCATAGCGCCTTGAGTTTGGGATCCCGTTTGTGGTGCCTTTCAGCAGCAGATCCCAATCCCGTTTTTTCTTCTCTCGCATGGCCTGGTCCCTCTGCTCTATCCTCTCAGCTTCCACTAGGAGTATGCCTAGAGGGTAGCCTTTGGCGGCAAGCGACGGGTCATCATTGGACAGATATTCCTCCATGTAATATTTACACTTTTCTGCGCCATGCTCTTTGAGAAAATTTTTCATCATTCCCCATTCCCGTTTGAGGAAAGTAAACTCGCCCCAGGTAGCGCGGCAGTGCCAAGTCCATCTCGCTTCCCAGTGCTTTTTAAGCTCATAAACTTCATTGGGCTGCTTCGGTTCGGAGGGTGGTTTTTTCGGTTGGGATTTTTTCTTCCGGGGAGACTTTCTAGGGGTGGTTTTTTTTTGCTTGGTAGTGTTGCCAAAAAGATCGAGCTGATGCGATCCGGAAGGATCGCTGCTTCTTATATTCTTTTCTATTCTATGAATAGTGTTCTGTGAGGATACACTCTGTGTTCTCTGAGAACACACTGTGTGTTCTGTGAGAACACACTCTGTATCCTGTGAGAACACACCTTGATCATAAAAATTGAGGGTTAAAATGGATCCATTGTTGTGTTTACGCAGTGTGACATCTCCCCTCTTTTTGGCTTCCTTCATAAACCTATTCACACTAGAAAGAGAGACTCCAGTATTCTTTGACACAGAGCGATAAGAGAACAATAACTCACCGCGTTTAACCTTGCAGTTATCAGCCCAATTCGCATGGATTAGAAGGTGGACTGCTATCCTAAAGAAGCATGAATTTTTTACAAACCAAGCATTCTCAATGTCTTTTGAAATTTTTATAAATTGCATGTCAACGATCCTTTTTGTCATTGCCTTATCCCTCCTCTGTGCTACAAACAAAGAGAGGGGTAAGGCGCGTCCTTACCTAAAAGAGGGGTAGGAGTAACATCCTTCCTACGGTCCATTGGGCCTTTGGACCTAACGCCTTTTCATAGAATCTTTAGGTTGGGTCGGAAGTAAAATCCGGCCCAACTTTTTTATTTTTACTTTTTACTTTTCCCAGTCAACACACCAAAAGTTAAAATGGTAGTGTGGGGAATTTACGAAGAAAATTGGGGGGGAAAAAGGCCCAGGAAATCGGTGCTGGTTTTGAAGAGATTTTCTGCAACTTGTCACGCTACCAAGGTTTCCACGTGGAACGTATCCCTGACGCCTGCAAGCAAATCTCAGCCAATAAATTCATCCGGGAAAAAAGCCCTTTCGATTATATCCTGGTTAAGGACTTCTCCTTTGTCGCTTTCATAGATTGCAAGACAGTAGAGGGCAGGACTTTCAAGCATTCCCGCCTTGTCAATCACCAGCTTCAAAGTCTTAGGAACATTGGACGCCATGGATTGGCTGGGTATATTGTCTGGTTTCGGAAACCCAATATTGTTAATTTCTTTGATTGGCAAAAATTAACCGCGCTCTGTCCCGGGAAAAGCGTGTCAGATAGTGAAGGGATTTCGCTAGGTAAGATTGAGGACTTTAGATTGAGTAGGTTGATTGACGAGTATAGAATAAAATCAAATGCCAACGGCTCAACAAAAAATAAACCTGGTCCAAGGGACTCCCTTTTTTGAGGAATTTAAGGGAGACTCCATTCCGGGATCCCAGCAAACCCTGATTGATATTACTGTCCCAGCCAACACCACAAAAAACCTTTCTATGGTCCGGGTAGTATCCAGAGCCGAATCCCTTTGGGAACTCTTTGAGGGTGGCAACATTTTGGCTTCTGGTAGAACTGGCCCAGGCCATGTTACTGATGAACAGATATGGCAGGAATTACGCCCTGTTGGTGAAGGAAAAAACATAAAATTGATGTTTAAACAAGTAGCCAATACGCCGATTCTTCCAGTTGAAGCCTATCTGACAGGTTCAGATCAGACCAACTAGTTAATAATATTATTAAAAAAGGAGATATAATATGTCTGATGAAAGAACTTCTTTCCCGGTATTGGAGGATTTCACAACTGAGGTTGGCAAACCATGGCATCAGGTAGCGGAGGGTGATGATGTTGCAAGTCGCAACCTTGGTCCGGTTTCCGGTTTTAAGGATGCTTCTGACCAATTCAAAGTTGCCCGGGTTGCGGCAGAAAATACAGATGATGTCCCAACTGATGACACTCTGGCTGCCATGCCCTGTAAGGACAGCTCTGGGAAAATTCAGTATATCCCACTAAACGCCCAAAATAAGCTGCCGGTCAGCTTCGATTTTGGGACAGAGAAGAACGCACATGCGAAGGTTCTTGGTGTGCCAAGCACGCAGACAGAGGTTTGCAAAATCACTCTGACTGTAGACAAGGTATATGAAAAAGTTGAGGCTCTAGTGTCCTGCACAAGGGATTGCTTATTCGAGCTAGTGCAAAAAGATGACGCGGCAGAGGCAGTGATTGCTGATTGTTTGGTTGGTCCTGGACAGTATACTTTCCAAATTGATATGGATGCTCTCAAATTCACTGCGGGATCCACGGGAACACAGGAATTAATACTGTATGGGACACAGAATCAGGGTCCCGCTTCTGACATGCACGGAACTCTGGCCTGTGTTGAGCTTTCCTAACTTCCAATAGGATAGTAGATTAAGGAAAGGATGGGGTCCGGCTGTCTCCCCGGACCCCATTTTTTAAATATGGCTGATCAACCAACTCAATTTGAAACCAAAGATTTACTCGGGTCCACAGAAACTTATTCAGGGACAGCGACAGTCACTCCGCAATCAATCCCAGCCTCTCCAGGCAAAGTTATTCAAACCTATTTGATAGAAAATCTTGGAGTGAAGAGCCTTCTTTATTCGGATGATGGAGGAACCACTTGGAAAACTTTGGTTAAGGGATCTTGGATAATATGGGATCCTAAAGGTGGTGTTTACCAATTCCAAATAAAAACAACTGCACCAGACACGACAGATTTTGAAGCTAAAGTGAATTTTGAGCCATGAGCAATCGATTTTACAGACCACCCAGAGCGGACCAAATACCATTTAATAATTCTACGAATGGATATTTGTCAGATGATGTTCAAGCAGCAATCGAAGAATCCAAAAGTGAAGCAGTTGCTAATGACAGGTTTGCCGTAACCTATTCTTACAATGGAAATTGTGGGTCAGGAAAATATCCAGAATTTTATTCAGGGCAATCTTCTGATATTAGCCCGTTTCTTTTACCAAATGATTCTATAATAAAGACAATTACACTAAGGACCACTCTTGCCAGTACAGGAGTAATGTCAATTTATGAGGCTTCAGATTTATTGACCCCTTTGGTTAGCGTTACTTTCACGAACGAAACAAACAAAATTGTTTCCCCAGATATTTCATTGGATGCTTATGACGAGGTTGTAATTAAATGTGATTCTGGAAGCTTCAGTAAACCGCATGGAGCTTTATGGATTCAAACCAGCATTACAGGTTAGGCGATGATAAAGAAAATAAAAAATAATGACAGTGAAACCCATACTTGGGTAGGTCAGGAAATCCAAGCTGGACAGTATTACCAAATACAACCATTAGAGGAAATGGCATGGGCGAATGATTCATCTCTTCTTTCTGACATCGGATCCGGAATAGCCATTGTAAATGATGGATCTTCAGACATCACAGATATAAATGAAGCAATCAATTACTTAAAGGGAGACGTGCCGAAAGAAGTAATTCCAAAACCCCCTGCAAATGATCACACCTTAAAACCTCTTGGGATTATAAAGGGCAAAATAACCGCTTCAGATTACGCTTGCGATATCAGCCTTTCTAACAAGAGTGGACAAACTTTTGATTATGATTCCCCAAGCGAACCGTCATTGACTCCTGAAGTTGGTGGCCTGATCTTCCAGGGTGAGGAGCATGGGCACATCACGGCAGTAGACACGACAGAAAAAACCCTCACAGTAGACAATCCAAAAATAACTGCTGGTGATGGCATTCTTTCAAATTCTTTTGATATTGAATACGTTACCCCCGGGATCCCGACAGATGGGTTTTGGTATCTGTGGGGGATAATTTTCACTTTCGATAACTATGGGGAAGACGACATCATCCGAATCAGAATAACGGATCCCAATAATTATTTAGGTTACGGTGCTGGAACTATACTAAAAGAGTATGACGAATGTTGGGTCAAGGCGATGGATAAATGCGGTAAGATGATGACTCCGGACGGTGCTCCTGGGGAAATAAACAGAGGGCTCGGAATCAGAATAACTTTCAATACCATGAAATTGCTTTCGGAAGATGTTAGCGCATGGGTTGATTTGATCATTACGGAACAGTCATGAAGGTTTGCGTTTTATCTGGTGGCAATGTCAAAGGTGGCTATCAAGCCGGTGCTCTTCTAAAATTAGAAGAGAATGGAATTTCTTTTGACCATATATATGGTGTCTCTGTTGGTGCAGTTAACGCTGTTGGTTGGAGTTATGGCAATGCTAAGAGGCTTGTAGAAATTTGGAAGGGCCTAAGAAAATCAAGCGACATCATCAAACTCGAATGGTGGAGCAGCCTGAAAAGATTTTTTCCGACTTACAACATGAATCCCTTGGAGAAGAGGCTGAAGGAATATGCCGGTGGTGCGCTGCCAAAATGCCCGGCTACCGTTTCTTATGTCAATTTGATGAACGGGAAACTTCTTTATGCCTGCAATTCTGGGATGGGGATTCGTGATTTTATTTATTACGTTATTGCAAGCGCAAGCGAGCCACCATTGGTAAAGGCTCTTGATGGGACGTATCTGGACGGTGGGATCCGTGACCAAACCCCGCTCAAGAAAGCGATAGATGATGGGGCCACGGAGATAATGGCAATTCTCACAAACCCGGTAAGCGAAAGCATGGAGGAATGGGAGCCAGGGTTTCCCCGGTCACTTTCCGAGCTTGTCCGTACAATTGACATTGTGCTTAATGAAGCCTTTATTTCAGATATACGTAGGTGTTTGGCTTATAACCAAATACCTGGCAAAGTGAAGGTTAAGCTAAATTACATTTATCCCAGCGAGAATTTTCCGGGGTCTTTCAAAGTGGTTCCGGAGGAGATAGAAAGGGCAATAGAGCTGGGATACAAAGACGCGGACAAGCTTTTAAATGTTTAAGATTACGGTTAATGACCCGATACCTCTGACTCTGCAATTGCATGACGGCGCGGAAAATAAATACCCGCAGGCAATCATTAGAGACTCAGCAGGTAGTACAATTCTTGGGAGTCCTGTTGATCTGTCTCATATTGGCAATGGTCTGTATCGTGACCTGACCAAAACCTTAGCCTCGCCTCAAATCATTTCTGTCACGTTCGTAACCTACGACGACGCCTCCCACACGACAGAGAGCAGCGAACACCAAATGGCAACCGTAGACTATGAGATTGTTCCGGTGACGACATCGGTTGACACCCCAGTTTTCACAACCGGGGAAAAGGAGCTGGTGGGCGTAATCCCAGAGCAGGCAAAGCTCCTGGGGCAGATTGAAAACGTCACGCTATACGGTATTATTCAGGAAACTGAATTGGTTGGTAATGTAACCCTCGAAGAGGTAGAGGGCGTTATTGGCCCGGAAACCATTCTTCTGGGAGAAGTGAGGTGCGATTCATGAGCTGCTTACCCAATGCTTCGGCACCCTTGGTCATAATCCAGGGAGACGCGGCAAGCTTCAACATCCGGTTTATGGAGACAGAGGACTGCAATTTGACGTGCTGCAAGGATATTTCGGATTACGAAATCACGGTCAAAATGCAAAAAACCTCCGGGGAGCTGGAGCTAACCAGCACCCCCGCAGCCGGAATCACTAAGCCGGATCCCACAAAGGGCCTTGCCCTGGTAGAGATCACCGGAGCGCAATCCGATGAGCTTCGCCGCGGTGAGAGGCAAACTTTTTACGCTACGCTAAAACACGCTACCAGCGGAGCCGAAACCACAGTAAAATTTAGGGACGCGCTTAATGTCGAAGCCCGAGACTTCAGATAATGCTAAACCCTGGCTACTTAAAGCACTTGAGGCAGCAATCTTGCGCCGTGTGTGGCGTCCTGGAAGTAGAACCTCACCATGCGAAGACCCGGGGGGCCGGGGGAAGTGATTTGGACGCCGTGCCTCTTTGTCGGCACCACCACAGGGAATTTCACCAGATAGGACAGGGATCCTTCCAAGAAAAGTATCAATTCGATTTCCGAGATGTGCAGCTCACTCATTTGAAAAATTATATTGAGGGGGTTGATATAATTTAGGGTGGGAGGGTGCTGGGAAGTAAACCCAGGCTAGGGTTTCTCCTCGCGCACCAGGAGGCCCCTAGGCACCGGACAAAGCGCAGCCGGTATGCAGGGATCAAAGCCTGCCCCTCCCACCGCAATAAAAGTGCAATTTTCCCGCAATTTATCTGCAATTTTCCATACCCTAAATAAGGTATTTACTTGACAGTTAATACCAGTCATTTACAATCCAGCCAGACATGAGGTTCTTTCTTTAGAAGTAGGTTGCCCCGGGTCCTGCCTTGATTGGATAAAACGGGATCCGGGGTTTTGAAAGGTAGAAAATGAGGATTTTATTAATATTATCGATGGTTTTTGTTTTCGGCTGTGCCAGCAAATCTCAGGTAGAGAAGGACATGGAAATTGTGAAGTGGTGGGTCGGGAAGTATGCGAATTTTGAGAATTTCCTAAACAAATACCTGGCCGGGGAAGAGGTCACTGTGTCCCGAGCTGACAAGGGGAAATGCTATACTGGCAAGATTAAATGGGGTGTCAAAAAGGTGAAATGGGAGGAGTCCCCATGTCAAAAAGCCTCTTTGCAATTACAGTCACGCTCCTAATCTTATCTGTTGTGTCATGTGGAAAAAAGCCACCGGAGCCGGTTTCAAGAGATCTTGAATGTAGTTGTTATTCCATTCCGGATCAACCAGGGACCAAAATATGCCTAATGGAAAAAAAATTCTGAGTTTTTTCTACCGAGAGCTGAAAGAGGGGGAGGTTATTCCCTGGTGGATGGGGTCCGCTTTCCTAGATTATGAGCGGTATCTCTGTGTCTGCTGTATCCTCCCCCTCAATTGGCCAGTGCGTGCTTTTCGGCACGTGCATTTTTTCTTTAAAAGGAACCGGAAGGGGTGGCTAGAGAAGCGGGACCAAAGGATTGCCCAAGCTGCCTATGAGCAGGCCCTGGAATATGTGGGAGCACAGGAAATCAATGCTGGGGATAAAAAAGCAGAAGTCTATATCATGCGTCTCAGGCCCCGGGATGAAATGGTGCCCAATTGATACAAGAACCGTCATTGTCATTTTTCGAAAAGCTCATCACAGAGATAGAGGAAGCCGGGACAACCTATGTCCGACTTCAGGCTATTGCAAAGCGTTATGAGGATTTGAGAAAGAACAAGCTCGCCGAGATCATGAGCAAAATTGAGGATTCTTTTACCGGCAAGATCCCGGTATCCAAGCTCGAAATGTATGGCAGGGCCCATGGGGAGTATAGAAAGTTCATTTTCGAGCTGGTAGAAGCCTGGGAGAAGGCCGAAGCAGCAAAAATACATTACGAGGCCAAGAAGAATTTTTTTGATGCCCACCGGACTATGACAGCCTTTCAGAGGGAAAAGC
>CBFCWO010000093.1:0-10095 GCA_965601625.1 uncultured Flavobacteriaceae bacterium
ATCAGGAAGTGCCCCAGATCCCTGAAGGCCTCCTTGTAAATTTCGGAGATAAGTAGTGCTGTTTTCATAGCTGTTAATTTTATGGTTTCACAGCTACCAGATCAAATAGGGTGCAAAAAGTGTGGTTTTTGGTCTGTTTTTCGATAAAATGTGGGGGTTAATGGGTTGAAATGCTCTTTTTTTGGGCTTTTTCACCATTTTATCCTATTTGATTTGGTGGACAAATCAAGGGATTTCAGGTGCAGTTACCACCGGTATTTCAGATCAAAACGGGCATAAATGTGCCGCTCTCCCTTTACCACTTCTCCGTAGCTGAAAAAATGATCGAAACCAAGGGCCCATCGCCGGTAGGCAAAGTAGATACCATGGGTCATGGAAAGAAACAACGGGTTGATCTCTTCAAGGGCGTACTCATACTCCGTACCGAAGAGCCTGCCCTGGGCCGTAGCATTAAACAAAGCCCAGGTGGCTGAGAAAGATGAGTGCAGGTAGAGCTCCCAGTCGGTACTATTCCCAAGCAACGCATTGCCCAGGGCAACCGATTTGTTAAGGCTGTTAAATTGGCCGATCCGCAAACCAACAGTAGGCGTGGTGTCGATATAGAGATTCCCCATGCGGGCTTGCCAACCTCCATAAACACCTGCCCATGTGCCTTCGGGGGTAAAATCATAAACATATTTTCCCGAAACGTTAATAAGTAACTGATCCGGAAGCTGGAAACGCCAGGCATCAAAGACCCCATCTTCAGTCACATTATCGTGGATCCAGCGCTGCAACCTCCCCGCCCCTGAGGATGGACCCATGATGCCCAAAAGGAAGGAGGTCCGTATAAAAGATCTTTTCATGGTATGGGTGCTTTCCAGCGTTCCGTAGAAAAGCCCGGCAAACGGCCTGTCAAATACGATCGTACTATCCCCCGCTAACTGGGTTGCGCTCACCACTTTGTCCGTAGGGGTATACCCTTCAATCCGGAGTTGGCCCGTCAGGAAGAAGTCTTCTTTCCCGGAGAACCAATCCTGCACCCCAAGGAAGTGTTCAGGCTTAAATGAAAAAGCACCTCCGAGGCCAAAACTGTAATACCTGTCCCTGTTTTCCCAGGCCACAAAGGCGTCGTTGTCAGTATTAATGGCAACGGCATATCGATAATTCTCTGGTTGCTGGGCTGAGAGAATGGAGCTGCAAAATGACAAGGCCAATAGCCACAGACGCTTCCGAAACAACCCTTTAGCCTGTTCACGGATCAATGACTGTTGCTTTAATAGTGAGCAGGAGATCAGCTTGCCTGATGTGTATATACTAAAGTTCAAACTCCGCTTTTAAAATGAAGTGTTCCGCGGTATCATCATATCGGGTCAGTACTTGTTTGGCATAATCAGGGATAAAGGCCTTTTCATAATCTTCGCCTGCAAATTGCTTCACGGCTTCAAGGGATTCAAATTGCAGAACGATCAGGAATTCTACTTCATTGTTTCGTTCAGTAGTTGAAATGCGGACTTTTTCCAATCCCTCGACTCCTCGTTTTTTCACAGAAGGGAAAACCTTATTGATAAGCATGTCTTCATAGGTTGGGGCGTTCTCCAGATTGGTCCAGCCCTTCCAGGTCCGGATGATTTTTGATTTGTCTTTCATCATTTTAAAATTAAGCTTAACAAGTAAGAGCAATTCTATTGCCTGGAAAAGTGATCACATCATGTAGCTGTTCCCCTGGACTTCTCTTTACTTGCTTTTGTTATAGGGAATATAATTCTCCCAGTACCAGGGCATCCATTTGTCCCCGAGGGCAAGTTCAACAACTTCTTTGAAAATGCTTTCTCCGTTAGAGCTGTTCGTCATTATGAGCAGCCCGATTTTGTGTTTGGGATAGAAGATTGCATAGTGCTCCCATCCCTCTATATGGCCCTCCTTGAAAACGGCTTGCCCGTAAGGTGTGTAATACAGGCCCCACCCTAGCCCATAGCTCAACTTGATGGGATCGTATCGGTCGGTGGTCTTGAACCGTTTGTTTCCAAATTGCTGCAAAGAATGGATCCGGACCTGAGGCTCGAACATTTCCGCATACGCTTCAGCACTCAGGCCTTTCTGACCTAACATGGCCTGGATGAATGCGGCATAGTCCTCAGGGGTCGTATCCATGCTCCCGGCGGCATAGAGTTCATCCCTTTTACGTCGTTCAAGGGTTTTCCGCTTTTTATAATGCCCCACGGCAAAGTTATCTTCAAAACGCTCCTGCCAGGTAAAACTGGTCATGGGCATACCGAGCGGTTTGAAGACATACCCCTGGGCCAGTTCCTCGAGGTTTTTACCCGTAACCTGTTCGATCACAAACTGAAGCAATTGGATGCCCTCCCCGGAATAGCTGTACTGTGTGCCCGGATCGGATTCAATCTCCAGGGGTCTGTTCATTTTGATGCCCGTCTTGCCGATATACCTCCAGTTGGGAAAACCCGAGGTATGCGACAGGCACATTCTGGCGGTGATTTTTTTATGCCTATCGTCCTTGGCAATGTCTTCAAATCCCTCGTAATCGTGCCTGAATTCATAGGTTGGAAGCGGCCTGTCCAGATATTCAACCAGAGGGGTGTCCAGATCGATACTGCCTGACTCGACCAGCTTCATTACGATATATGCAAATAATGGCTTGCTTAAGGAGGCGGCGTAGAAGTTATGGGAGGTTTTCAGAGGGAGTTCCAGGGAAAGGTTTCGCGAACCATAGGCTTTTTGAAAAAGCACACTATCTGATGTGACGATGGAAACTGTCATTCCATGAACATTGGCTGCTGTATGAAGCCGCTGGAGATGATAATCCAATGAATCAACCGGCATGCCCGAGCCATCGATTCGGGTCAGGGATTGTCCGCTGGACGCCCATGTTATAAAAAGAAATCCAAGGATGTAGATTAATGGGTTCCCCATAATTCGAATGGGATTTTATTCTGCATCATTCGCAAAAGACCTGCCCGCTGCTTATTGGCATAGGCCTTATTCAATAGACTCGTACACCCGCACCCAGTCTGCATACATGTATTGCGGAAAAATGCTACTGTCATTCGGCCTGCCTGCAAATGAACCACCCACGGCGACATTGAGCAGGATGAAGAAGTCCTCGTGGAATTCCGAGAGCTCCTCTGCAGTGAGGTCCATGGAGGCGTACTGATGACCATCCACAAACCAATGGAGGCTTTTCGCATCCCATTCCAGTTCAAAAATGTGGAAGGCGTCGGCAAATTTGCCCTGATCCAGCTTGTAGGGTACCGCGCCCATCATGGTATGTGCGTTGGAAGCATTGGCATAGTGCGCATTGCCTTCCACCACGGCATCGTCTTTGGACCCGTACAATTCGAGGATATCGATCTCGCCGCACTGGGGCCAGGGCGTATCCCCCCCATTTTCGTCTATGTTGGCCCCCAGCATCCAAAATGCAGGCCAGAGGCCTTCACTTTCCGGGAGCTTGATGCGAGCAGCGATCTTGCCGTACTTAAAAGTATACTTCCCGGCAGTGTTCAGGCGGGCCGAGGTGTACTGGTCCATCCCATGGGTATCACTTTCGTGTATGGCTTTGATCACGAGGTTTCCGTCTTCAAGGTAGGCGTTCTCACTACTGTTGGTATAACGCTGCCACTCGTCATTAAAACGTCCGGCTTTCTCCACCTGTCGATTCCAATGGGTCGTGTCCAGGATTTCTCCGTTGAATTCATCTGCCCAGGCCAGCTTCCAGCCTGTACCCGGATCGTATTGATCATTATGTACGGTCTTGGTGGATTCCCTCACCTCCGTTTGGGCATCAGCACCGGGTTTCTTTTTTTGGTCACCGCATGAAAGCAACATGGCAGTTACCATAATCGCGGCCAGTGGGCTTTTGACTGTGTTTTTCATAACGGATCAATTCGAAGTTTGGTCAATAAAGGCATCCACGTCCGCCTTGAATTTTTCCATGGAAGGCAAATGGGTATACATCATATGACCTGCTTCATAGTATTTCATGATGATGTTTTTCTTCAGTTCCGGATCCAGGCCCATATGGTTGATGGAATGCTCCACCCCATAGAATACGGTAGCCAGGTCATAGTACCCGTTCAGGATCAGGATTTTGAGGTTCGGGTTCCGTTTCATGGCCGAGGTCATATCCGGCAATGTGCTGACGGCCACCTGGGCATTCCATATCACATTCCCGTTGTGGTTCCAGTCCCATTTGAAGTCCTTTCTGATCCCTGTGCTGGTGGTATAGCTCAGGTCTTTCCGGACTTTTAGGTCATTGTACAAATAGTCTTTATACGCCGAGATGTAGGGAGAAGAGATCGCATCGCTTTGGGGGTCGGTCATGGCGAACTGAGAAAGCGGGTCTTCGTTAATTCCCGTAAAACGCGAATCGAGCCTTCCTACGGATAAACCGTCCGATCTCAGCAATTCCTGAAAATACTCGCCGTTGGTCACCCGCAGGTCTGCCATCAACCAATAATCCTTGCTCAGGCCTGAATAATCTGCAAGCTTTTGGGCCATGGCACCCTTCTCAGCGGGGGTCAACTGATCTCCTTTAAGCAAGGCAGGGGCATATTCATTTTCAGTGAAGTCACGTACTCCCTGCAAGAACGCTTCCAGGCTTTCACCTTTGTCCTTCACCTTGTTATGGTACCAGGCAGTTGCGGCATAGGTGGGAAAATGTACCAAGTAGGCCACATCATCCCCAGGGCCGAATAGCAAATGCTGCAATTCAAATACCGCGGAGACCATGATCACCCCATTCATGGCAATGCCTTTATCCTGCAGGAATTTCACAAGGCCTGCATTGCGGAACGTGCCATAGCTTTCCCCCAGCAGGTATTTCGGGGCGTTGAATTTTTCTGCCCTGATGATAAATTGCTCAATAAAAAGCCCGATGCTTCTGATATCCTGGTCCACCCCCCAGAAATCCTTCCATTCCGAATCCCCTATTGGTTTGCTGAATCCAACCCCTATGGGGTCTATCATTACCAGGTCGGCCTTATCCAGTATGGAGAACTCGTTGTTCACTACCCGATAAGGAGCAGGTTTGGTGTAGTCAGGGTCATTGACCTCCACCCGTTTCGGGCCCAAAACCCCAAAATGCAACCAGAAGGAGGCCGAGAGCGGCCCGCCATTAAAGGCAAAGACGATGGGCCTGTTTTTATTGGAATTGGCCTGCTTATAGTGGGTAAAACCAAAAAGCGCAATGGGTTTATCGTTTTCATCCCGCAATTGGACCGTCCCGGTTTCAGCACTTAATTCTATTTTTTTTCCATTGATGGTGACGGATTGGGAAGAAGTAAAGGTTTCAGGCAGGGGCATTTCCTTTTCTTCGGATTTCTCCTGTGCAAAAGCAGCGACAGTGAAAAAGAGGAACAGGGCGGCGAGAAGATGATTTTTCATAAGTTGGGATTTGAATCAGCATCCAATATAACGGATTAATGCTCATAAAACCTAGGAAACGGGTTGTCACATTTTATTTTTGGGTTACTGCTGATAATGCTTCCTGAATAACACCATTTTATCAGGCACGGGTTCTCTTGGCTGATCAAAATGGTTATACATGTTTCAATCGGAGTCCAAAAAATTTAGGACCGCCTGCAGGCTAGGTCCCGGTAATTCTTCCATGGGGACATGCCCTACATCCTCCATGATGACCAGGGTGTCATTAGGCAAGTCTTTATGGAATTCATAAGCGATTTCCTTGGGGATAAGATTGTCCTCCGCGCCCCAGAGAACCAAGCTCCTTTGCCTGATCGTTTTGATCTTTAGGTAGGCGCTTGTATCCTGTTTTGCATCAAACCTGTCAATAAAAGCCTGACGATTTCCTTCCATTAGGGTAAGTTCAAAATAACGGTCCACCAATGGCTCGGTAACCTTATTCCTGTCGGCATACACATTTTCAACACTGGCCCTGGCAATAAACCGGGGTGTGATATAGGTGAAGATGTTCTTAATTACAGGGATCTGGGCAATTTTGAAGGCCACGGGAACACTATTGGCCCTGGTCGGATATCCTGAGGCATCTATCAATATCAATTTATCGACATTGTCGGGATATTTAACTGCAAACCTCCATGCAATATGCCCTCCAAGTGAATTCCCCCCAAGGATACATTTTTCAATGCCCCGCGCACTCAAAAAATGCTGGATAAAATCCACATAGTTCTCAATGGAGTAATCCCGATTTGGAAAGGGCCCCGTAAGGCCGTACCCAGGAAGGTCCATTCTGACCACTCTGTAATCCGATCTGAGCCGTTCGGACCATCCGTCAAAGGTGTGCAGGCTTGAACCAGTGCCGTGGATCAGTACGATTGGGGTGGAATCCCCAACCCCTTCATCACGAAAATGGACATTCATTCCATCAACTTCTGTAAATGATGAGGTGCCCTGTGCGTATTTGATCTTCAATTCCTCCATGGGGATATCCCGGTACCCGAAAAGTAAAACAGTAAGAATAACCAAAAGTCCGATCCCAATTAGAAGTACTTTGATGCATTTCACAAGTAATTTCATTAGACTATTTTCTTGTTCAGGCCCGGGCCATGTTTTCATTTGTTGCTATCTCTGAATAGATTAACCGCTGCTCAAAAATTCCTTTGGGGAACATCCTTTGATCTTTTTAAACGCCCGGTTAAAGGTGGCCTTGGAATTGAACCCTGAGTCAAAGGCAAGGGACAGGAGGGTATATTTTTCGCTGTTTTCCCCGTATAACCGTATGAATTCTTCAATGCGCAGGCTGTTTATATAATCGTTGAAATTCTGCCCGAAGACCTGATTGATGGCGGCGGAAACCTGGCCTGTGCTGCTTTGCAGGTGCTGTGCCAATTCGTGCAGATTCAGATCGGGCTGAAGGAACAGGCGGTCCCGTTCCATCATGGAGGCGAGTTTTGAGGCGATTTCAGATTTCTCTGCATCCACATCAGGTTCCTTAATCCGGGCCGGGGCAATTTCGGGATTCGGCAGCTCCCCCGGGCCATCGATCTCAAAATGGATCTTGGCCGGCTGCCGCTGGGCCATGCCAGCAAGGCCGATGTAAAAAACGACGGCCACCAGGGCGAGGTTCCACCACCAGTCCTGGTAGAAGTCCAGGTCCAGGAAGGTATCCAGGATATTCATCACTTCCCGGAACAGCAGCCAGAAGATCATGGCGTAGATAAAATCCCTGAACCAGTTAAAATTGATCAGCTCTGTATTGCTGAATTGGTGGATGGACCAGGCGCGGTACTTTTTGTAGATCACCAGGCATTTGGACAGGTAATAGATATAAGAGGCCCATAACCCGAATCGAAAGACGTACCCCATGATGAGGTTGTAGTCGGCTTCCTGCCTGGCCTGCACCGCTTCCGGTCCCTGCACAAATGCAGTGATTTCATAAACAAAGTAGATCAGGTAAGGGGCAAAGTGCCAGAGGTGTTTTTTCTCAAGCCTGAAGGAGCGGTTGACCTGGGCGCGAAAGTAGAAATAGACCATGGGCCCAAAAAGAAAACTCACCCCTCTCGGAAACCCGTTGAGCTCATTCCAAAGCACATTGATGCCCGCAAACCCAAAGGTGTAGTCCTGCAATTCCATGGCCAGGATAAACATGATCCAGCCCAGAAACCTGTCCGAAAGGCGCTGTTCGCGATACCCCCTGACCAGGAATAGGATCCACATAAGAAGGCTGAAGAAATAGCCGATCTGAAGGGGTGTGGTATAGAGGGACATACGAATCGTATCGCTTTAAAGGGAAGAGCTATCTTTTTTGGGATAGCTCTTCCGCAGTTTTGTCTTCCAAATTAATCATCTTTTTCGATGTTTTTGACACGTTTTGCAATGTCAATCTTATCACCGTTTTTGATGTTTTCGTCCACTACCAGGATCTCAACCCTGGACATGCCTTTCTTGTAATATATCTTCTGCCCCATCTCCAGGGACACCCCGCTATTGGACATAGGGGAGAGGTTGGGCTTCATCACTCCGGGGATGATCAGGGGAATCGACTTCAGGGAGGAGTTGTGCAAGGTGAAGTTAATGGTTTCCTTATTGGAGGTCACTTCAGGTTTTGGCTTGCGTTCCACAAAGTCCAGGGTGATGCTGATGTCCTTGGAGGAAGTATTCTTCAATTTTAGGATGTTTCCTTCCGCCACATATAAAACGGCTTTACCCATCGGGCCCAGTCCAAATCCGCTTACCTGCTTTCTGGAATTTGGGTCGAGGACGGATACATTTACCTGTTTCCCACTCTTGTTCATAATCTTTACGTCGTAATTTGCAAACTCCGCATAGGTGAGCTCCACGGCTTTCCGGGCGGGGATGTCGACTTTTTCTTTGGCCGATACCTGAAATCCTGAGAACAATACCGCCATGAGTACTACTGCTTTTTTCATCTTTTTAGTTTTTAGGGTTAACATTCGAACCACTGTTATTTGTGATTTACGAGGCTAAAGTAGGCGAGACTTTCCCCCGTATCGACCTAAATCATGATTTGAGACCACGGATGGGCCATGGGTTAGGTCTCAAATTATTTGAGACGCCCATTAAAAAGGGTCTTATGATTACCGTTTAGGGACCTTCTTCCGGTGTATTTGCAGTTGAATCCCAGGGGCATCATTTATCCCCCTGATCATTGCCTACCCTGTAAGGTTTAAGCTGCTCAAAGAAGAAATCGTCATTGGGGACATCGAAATCAAAACCGGTGACCTCGAGGTTGTTGTCGGTTTTGAATTTTACGGTCCCGAAGCTGAACCAGGCCTGGGGGTGGTCCCAGTGGACCTCCCAAACGTCGTAGTGCCAATGGGTCAGGTGGGCGGAGAGCAGGGGGGAGTGGGAAAACTCCAGGGTCAGTGCCCCTTCCTTTTCGCGTATGTAGAGGGTGCCGTAAATATCGGACTCGTAGGTGCCTATTAGTTTTTCTTTGGCAATCGAGGGTTGGGTATTCATCACCCGCTGGGCCTTCCGGTCAGCGATCCGACTGTCTTTAGCCATGTATTCATTGGTCCGTTTCAGGTAGTCTGCCGACCAGTCCTTAATGTCTTCCACACCGAGAAATCGGTCCAGGGCATAATAGGTGGCCGCCATGATGGGGCTTTTGACCCCATTGGTAAGAACTACCACCCCGAGCTTTTCATCCGGGATCATGCTGACGGCGGTAATCATGCCGTCGTAACCGCCGGTGTGCCCTACGAAGAGGCGTCCGCGGTAGTCGCTCAATCCCCAACCCAGGCCATATCCCCTGAAATGCCTGTTGAAATCATTGGGGGCGGTGTGGTCCACGGCGAAGTTATTGTGCGGGGTCCATACCAGGTTTCGCGTTCTTTTTGAGAGAAGGGTGTCTCCCTTGTGGATGCCGTTGTCCATGTTAAAGGCCATCCATTTCGCCAGATCCGAAACGCTGGAAACAAGCCCGCCCGTGGCGGCTACGTTGTCCCAGCTGGTCCACGGGATGGGATAGTTCCCCTCCTCGTTGCGGGCATGGGGTGTAGCGTAATTTCCTTTGGAATCCAATTCTTTTACGGAAGCTATGGTCCGGTCCATCCCCAGAGGTTCCAGGATGCGATCCCGCACGTTCTCCGCCCAGCTCTTGCCAGTGACCACCTCGATGATCTCCCCGGCGGCGATGAACATCAGGTTGGAGTATCCATAGCCCGCCCGGAACGGAAAGGCCTGGGGCACGTGTTTATAACGTTTGATGAATTCCTCCGCCTCTAGCTCGGACTTGTACCAGATATTGTCTCCGCTGAAGGTTCCCAGGCCAACCCTGTGGCTTAGGATATCCCGGATGGTCGTGTGCTCGCTGACCCAGGGGTCGTAAAGCTCAAAATACGGCAGGTACTTGCGGACCGGGTCGTTCCAGTCCATCTTGCCTTCCTGCACCAACATGCCAATCATCGCCGAGGTGAAGGCCTTGGAATTCGAGGCGATGGCATAGAGCGTATTGGCATTGGGCGTCCCGCCTTTCCCCACTTCCAACACCCCGTAGTTGCCGGTAAAGATCAGTTCCCCATCTTTGACGATGCCGATGGAAGCACTGGGGATGTCCCAGTCCTCCACCATGTTCCGGAAATAGGCGTCCAGTTCGGCAAGGTTGACATCGGGGGCTACCTGGGACACAAGCCCAAGCGGCAACAGGAATAA
>CBFCWO010000094.1:0-9799 GCA_965601625.1 uncultured Flavobacteriaceae bacterium
CGGGTGCGGACTTCAGCCATGTTGTCAAGAGTACCATCTTTGTGAAAGATATGGGCCAGTTTGCACAGATCAATGCGGTCTACGGGAAGTATTTTCAGCCCGAAACAGCCCCGGCCCGGGAAACGGTGGAGGTGGCCAACCTGCCGAAGTATGTGAATGTGGAAATATCAGTGATAGCACATATTCCGGGTTGACACCCGGAATATGTGCTATTACAAATTCCAAAATCCAAATTCCAAGCACCAAGTACTTGGTCAGTTGGAATTTGGGATTTGTTATTTGGAATTTCCTAAATGGTTTCTTTGTGAAACTCCACCAGACCTTCAATGGGCCGCTGGCGGATAACCCCCATGATCATATCATTCCGCTTGATGACCTCTTCCAGTTCCTCCCGTAGATAATACGCAATGCTCCCAACAAAGTGGATGGGCACTTTGGTGGCCAGTTCAAACTGCATGACATGGTTGTTGACAAACTGCTGCAACCCTTTGTCAATGACTCCCTTGCAGTACGGATGGTCCTTATGCTCAATGATGAATCTGGCAAAGGTGGCCAGATAGGTATTGGGGTTGGGTTTTTTGTAGAGGTTTTCCTTGATGACATCGGCATCGAGGTTGTATTCCTTGTCAAACTCAATTCCCAGGTCCTGTGGCATTTTGTGGTAGTAGTAGTCCCGTATCAGCTTGCGGCCGAAAAAATTGCCGCTTCCGTCGTCCATCAGGATATACCCCAGGGAGGTCACCTTCTGGATCATCTGATGCCCGTCGTAATAACTGCAGTTGGAGCCGGTTCCCAGGATGCACACAATTCCCTGATGGCCCACCCGGGTAGTCGAATAGATCGCGGCGTAGGTATCCTCCTTGACGTTGACCTTGGCGTTGGGGAAAAATCCGCGGAAAATGTTCCTCAAGAACTTGCGCATGCGCTCGGTACCGCATCCTGCCCCATAGAAGTGCAGGCGGGTGACCTCCGCACTATTGCGGGCCAGTTCGAAGTTATTGGCCAGGCGTTCTTCAATAACATCCCGTGTCAGGACCTCCGGGCTAAGCCCGAGGGTTTGGGTCATGAAGAGTTGTTCTCCTTTGGAATCCAGGGCGATCCAGTCAGCCTTGGTCGCTCCGCTGTCGACGATCAGTACCATTTGAACAGTTTGATAGGAAAGGGACCCTTCAGCAGTTCCGTCCGGAGTATGAAAGATCCCTTCCGTTAAGTGAAAATTATGCTATTGACCCCTATAGGTTATGGATGTGCTGGGCCAAATCCACCAGTTTATGGGAATACCCGGCTTCATTGTCATACCAGGAAACAATCTTAAAGAACCTGGAATTCAGTTCAATTCCAGCCCCCGCATCAAATATGCTTGTACGGCTGTCCCCCACAAAATCCTGAGAAACCACGGGTTCCTCCGTATATCCAAGGATTCCCTTCAATGCGCCTTCAGAGGCCTCCTTAAAGGCTTTCTTGATTTCCTCATAGGAAGTTTCCTTTTCGAGCCGCACGGTGAGGTCCACCACGGAAACATCGGCCGTGGGAACCCGGAATGCCATCCCGGTGAGTTTGCCCTGCAGGGCGGGAATCACCTTGGTAACCGCCTTGGCTGCACCTGTAGAGGCAGGAATAATATTAAGGAGGGCACTTCGGCCTCCCCTGTAATCCTTGCGGGAAGGACCATCAACGGTCAACTGTGTGGCTGTGGTCGCGTGTACGGTGGTCATCAGGCCTTCTTCAATGCCGAAAGTATCGTTGAGCACCTTGGCCACAGGGGCCAGACAGTTGGTCGTACAACTCGCATTGGAAACAATGTTATCAGAAGCCTTTGCATCCTGGTGATTTACCCCCATTACAAACATAGGTGCATCCTTGGAGGGTGCAGATACAACGACCTTTTTTGCACCCCCATCAATATGGTATTGGGCCGTATCCAGATCCTTGAATATCCCGGTGCATTCCGCCACGATATCCACCCCGGCTTCGTCCCATTTAATGCTTTTTGGATCCCTTTCAGCAGTAACCCGGATGGTCTTTCCGTTAACCACGAGATTCCCGTCCTTAACGGATACCTTTCCATTAAACCGCCCGTGGACCGAGTCGTATTCGAGCATGTAGGCCAGATGTTCCACATCCAGCAGGTCATTGATCGCGACCACGTCCACATTGTCCCGTTCCGCTGCTGATCTGAGGACCAGTCTTCCTATGCGTCCAAATCCGTTGATTCCTATTCGTAATGATGCCATTGTATTATGATTTAAAGTTTATACGGTCATGATGTCGGAAACCCGTATCAGTTCCCGATCTATTTTTGTGTGTCCTTTGATCGCCTCGTCTATGGGGGTAAGTACGATTTCGTTTTCCTTTATCCCCACCATAAGGTTGCTCCTGCCTTCCAGCAAGCTTTCCACGGCCTTCACACCCATTCGGGATGCCAGCACGCGGTCAAAAGCCGTGGGCACGCCTCCCCGCTGAATATGTCCGAGTACGGATACCCGTACATCGTAGATCGGCAAATGTGTTTCCACGTATTCCTTCAGCTCGAAGACGTTTTTCCCGGTCTTGTCCCCTTCTGCCACCACCACAATACTGGAGGCCTTACCGGATTTCTTGCTGCGCTTCAGGGATTCCAAAAGCCGTTGCAATCCCAGATCCTGTTCCGGGATCAGGATTTCTTCCGCCCCTGCCGCCACCCCTGCATTCAGGGCGATATGCCCCACATCCCGGCCCATGACTTCCACAAAGAAAAGCCGGCTGTGTGAACTGGCCGTATCGCGAATTTTGTCAATAGCTTCTACCACCGTATTCAGGGCGGTATCAAATCCAAGGGTATACTGGGTGCCGAAAATATCGTTATCAATGGTACCGGGTATCCCGATCACAGGAAAGTCGAATTCCTTATGGAAGATACTCGCCCCCCGGAAGCTGCCATCCCCCCCGATAACCACAAAGCCTTCAATCCCGGCTTTAACCAATTGCTGATGGGCTTTTGCGCGCCCCTCCGGGGTTCGGAATTCATGACATCGGGCCGATTTTAGGATCGTACCCCCTTTATTGATGATATTGTTGACGCTTCGTGCATTGAACGGAACGAAGTCCCCTTCGATCATTCCCTGGTATCCCCTGTAAACGGCCATGCATTCGATGCCCATAAAGGCGCATGTCCGGACGACGGATCGGATGGCCGCATTCATGCCAGGGGAGTCACCGCCTGAGGTAAGAACAGCCAGTTTCTTCATTGGGTTTTGCATGCTGAAGATTCGAATCTCAAATGTAACAAACTTATGGGTAATTATGAATGGATTCGCCCGAATTCAGGGCAATTCCCTTCGAAATCGTTTTCGTAACGATTCCCTCTTGAACATGGAAATTCTCCGGCTCTGGGTTTAGTAGGGTGGCTGGTTTTTGGTGTAAAATCTAATCAGGCTGTCCTGCCCCATGGTCTGAGGCACCAGGGTGCTGTCCTGAACCATATCTGCTTCCTGTTGTTGTTTTTGGAATAGGCGCTGCATCAATTCCGGGAACGTATTGAAATCCACTTCATAAGAGACCCCTACCCCCTGGGTATATCCCTGACGGTCTGTGGCAAATTGCTGGATTTCATTCTGGCGGTTGAAGATACGGCCCCTCAGGGTTCCTTCATCATTGAGCAACACCTGGATCTCCGCATCCCCTGCCACGGCGGATTCATCCACCCCTCCCACCGGCACACCGAAGCGGCCGTTGAACAGGACCCGGTCACTGATCTTCGTGGACACCGTCACTCCAATCCTGTCCTCGGTGACCACATCCGCCCTCGGATCCTGATACCCGCTCTCATAGGATACACCCCAGTTGATTACATCCTTGTCGCTGCTGAGTGCCTTGCTGAACAGGTTGGAGGCAGTTTGGTAGACATTTCCCGTAACGGCTTGTTGATTCAGGCCGGAACGGTCGTTGACAAAGGTTCCCTGGGCCAGCAGGAAAAGGGCATTTCGCTCCTCGACCGTGGGATCCTGCAGTCGGTATTCCAATTCGGATTTCACAATCGAGCTGGTACCCGGAAATTGAATATCAAAGCCCACCGTGGGTTTTTCGAGCTGATCGCTTAATCGGACCACTACCTCAGTCGGTATGCGTTGGGTATACCCCGTGTTATCGAGCAGCGGGGCCGGGTTGGCATTTAACTCATAGACCGCTTCCATGTTCAGGATGGCCTCAAGGGGGTCCCCGTCCCAGTTGATCGTCCCACCCGGTCGCACCAGGAAGGTTCTGTCGATAATTCCACCATACCGCAGCCTGTACTGGCCCGTCACCACGACAAAATCCCCCCACATGTTGAATTTGCCGTTGGTATTGATCTCCATAAACACAATCCCTTCCCCAGTCCCCTTGAGTGAACTGCCGGTTTGCCGATCCACCACGATCTCTACTTCTGCATCCGGGGTGACAATAAGGTCGAATTCGAGTTCAAGACCCTCGTATTCCCGAAGGGTTCGCTGCAGGTCAAGTGCTTCGATCTCATCCTTTTCCGTAAAGGTGATAAAGGAATAATCCCCCACACTGGCCACGTCGCTGATTGGGATTTTCAGGGTGGTTCCCGGTGCTGAAGCCCCATCAAATTGAATATTCAGGGCGTTGGTGGGGCCGTAAATCCTACCTGTACCTTCAACAAAGGCGGTTCCATAATACAATTCATCCTCATCGAATTCCGTGTTGAGTATCAGGAATCGGTCGTCCCGGGTGGCCAAATCCAAATCCAGCCTCCAGTCTGAAAAAGCGTCGTGGCTAATGGTACCATCCAGGGAGGCCCTGGTCCTATATGACGTGTCCGTCAAGCCAATATTTTGGAATTCAAAGGTTTGACCAAACAGTCGCACTCCTGCATTCGGGCTCAGGTCGTAGTTGACATTCAGGTATGGCACCCCCAGTCCGGCATCGTTCAGGGCGAGCTGGCCATCGATCTCGAGGTCCTTCAGGTCTCCCTGAATCCGGGCTGACCCGCTGACCGTCCCCCGTATATCCGACAGAATGCCTTCTGCGAGTGGATTGAAGGGGTCCAGCGGAAAGGCTTCCAGCCTTGCCGTCAAATCCGCCGTGGGATAGGCCTCATTGTTTTTAATGGTTCCCAGGAGGCTGAATTTCTCACGTCCTTCCTGGGTGATCATGGTGTTTACGGAAAATTCTGACAAATCCCGGTTCCCCACGATGCCGATATCCAGTTTTCCCTGCACGGCCTCATTGATCGCAAATTCAGATATCTGAAGATTGCCTATAGGGAGATAAATGTCGTCCTGTTGCAGTACATTGAGCACCCCATTGACCTCCCCATTGAGCTTTAGCCCCTCTACATCCGGGGTGATCTTATCCAGGGACACGATCTTAAAACGCAATTCCAGGTCCTTGTAAGTGGAATCGGCCAATTGTCCCTTCAGGAGTATTTCCTCCCGGTCCTCGTTGATCATCGCAACCTCCTCGATATTGATACTGTCCAGTCCGGGGCTGATAATCACTTTATTGCGGTTGTTCCCGTCTTTGTTCAACACCCAGGTATTTCCCTTAAAGCTCACATCAGAGCGCTTCAGACCAATAACCGATTTGTTGTTATCGTCAAACGTGTGGTAAAAGTTCAGGTTGTACCGGTCGTTGAGCTCGCTACCGCCTTTGAATTCCGTTCGGAAGAAGAGCGTATCTGCCAGGGTGGTGTTGATCAGTTCAAAGTCCTGCAGGTCGTAATATACGGTCGAGATATCCTTGACCGAGACATAGGTGTTGAACAGGGGGTTTTGATTGTCTATTCGGATATCAATGGTGTCCAGTTCATTGCCATAGGCTGCTATTCCCGGCGACTCGAAGTGCAGTTTAAAATCTTCTTTGTCTGCTACAATATCACCCCTGATAAAGGTATTCGGCCCGAAGGAAACCTCCGGAAAGAAGACTTCCACAATCTTGTTGTAGATCTTGAAATTGAAGGAGATCTCCTGACCCGCGGTAACCGAATCCGGCTGGTAATTCGTATAAATGCTCCCGATGGAGTTCTTCACCAGCTTTCCTAGTTCACCGACGCGGAACTTACCACGCATATATCCGGTAATGATATCGGGAGAATTTATTTCAATACTGCGGACAGAATCGGCGTCAAAGCGGGAACTGATCTCAAAATCCTGGAAATAATAGGTGCCGTTCGCATTCTGGAAACTGGTCTCCCGGAATCGGATGTCCCCGCTGGCTTCATCCAGGTTGTTCCCTACCATATCCATGTTGAGGTCCCCTTTGAATACCGAAACAGAATCTTCTATAAAATTTAGCCTATGGAGGTCGGCATAGGCCACGGAGGCGACAAAATTAAAAGTGTTCTCTGTACTCCCGAAATCCGCCAGCCCGGTGAAATTAAACATCAGGTTGGGGTCGTTGCTGTTGAGGGAACCGTCGAAGAGTTCGTCCTTCAAAATACCGGAAACGGCTATTTCCGAGTAAGTATAGTCGTTGAAGGTCAGCGCATAAACCTGGCCGATGACCTCCGTGTTGAGCCCTGAGCTTGAAAAGCCCTGACCCTCTACATTCACGTCGACGGTAGCCTTCCCAAAGGTGGGGTTTCCGATAAACCGCCCCAGGTCAAAATCGATCAGGGAGACAAAGCCTTTATAGCTTGCGTTCTTGATATCGTCGATCTGCGTCAATTGCAGATCTGCATAACTGCTTCCAAGGCCACTCTCAATATTGACCTGTGTTTTGATCGAGGTCTCCGTGATTTCTGCAGGCCCCCGAATGGTAAATTGGCCAAATCGCTGCAGAAATTTGGGAAGGGACTGCCCAAGGATACGGGGCATTAGCCCCCTTAATTGGTAGTAACTGGTGGTGACATCCCGTATGTTCGCGTCCATGCGAAAGGCCCCATCCCTGTCGAAAAGGTTTTCGAAATTAAAATTCCCACGAATCCCCGTATTATCGGAAACAATCAGCAAATTGTCGAGCTGCAAGTCATTCAGGGTACCGGATACTGAAGTGTTAAGCAGGGCCGTCCTGCCTTTGCCAAAGCCATCGTAAAACTCGTTCACCTCATCCAGGGAAACCGTGGACTCCGAAAACACTGCCGTGATCTGCACCTTGTCTGTAAATTCAGCCAGGTCCTTCCGCTGGTAATCAAACCTCAGGCTTCCCTGCAGCTGTGAACCGGGTGTTTTGATCAAAAGGGAATCGAAATCCATATGATCTTTGGTATAGGTAAAGCGGGTGGTGAGTTGTTCAACCGGGACATTCCTTGAGCTTTTAAGCCTAAGGGATTGTATGTGGGTTCGCACCTCGGGACCGAGAATGGTGAAATCTGCTGCTTCCACATCCAGTCTTTTGAAATCCAGGATTTGGGGATGCTCCAGGTTTTCATCCCAAAGGGAAAAACGGCTGTTTTCCAGTTCCAGCCCTTCTGTATAGAAATAAAAGGGGGGCGTATCCGGATCCCGTGGTTTACCATCGTCTAACTTGGAAATGAAGATGCCCAGATTGGTATCCGGAGCGTCTGCATAGGTCTTCATATTGAGAAATAGCCCGTCAATCTCAATGTCCCCGAATTCCAGCTTCCCCTGGGCCATGTCGCGAAGGCTCAGAATGGAGGTGTTCAATTCTTTGATATAGGCCAGGGTATCCTGCTTGTAATCGGCTATATAGATATCCTTAAGCGCGGTATCCCAGCTGATTAGCGAGATGCGCAGGCGATCGATCTGTATATCGGTTCCGAAATCCCTGTTCAGCCGGTTGGTGGCATACTGGGCCAAACGGGTCTGTACGGCAGGGAGGGAAAGCACCACCGTCCCTAACACACAGAATACCAGCAGGGCCAGCAAGATGCGAACTACTATTTTCCGGAATTTCCTGATATGCCGTATTTTTTAACTTTGTAACACCAAATTCTATTCCAAATTCCCGTGGATACCAGAGACATTTACATACTCGCCATAGAATCCTCCTGCGACGATACCTCGGCAGCTGTTATTCACAACCGTAAAACCCTCAGCAATATTGTGGCCACCCAGCATATTCATGAGGCTTACGGGGGTGTTGTGCCGGAATTGGCCTCCAGGGCCCACCAAAAAAACATTGTTCCCCTGGTGCATCAGGCGTTAGCTAAGGCAAATATCGACAAAAAACAGCTCTCTGCCATCGCTTTTACCCGGGGACCGGGGCTTTTAGGGTCCCTTCTGGTGGGGACCTCTTTTGCAAAATCCCTGGCACTCGGACTGAAAATCCCCCTGATCGAGGTAAATCACATGGAAGCACATATCCTTGCGCATTTTATCGAACGTCCCGATATGGCTCCCCCACCCTTCCCGTTCCTGGCCATGACGATCAGCGGGGGACACACCCAGGTCGTGCTGGTTCGCGACTATTTTGACATGGAAGTCCTGGGAGAAACCCTGGACGATGCCGTGGGTGAGGCTTTTGACAAGAGTGCAAAGCTCCTCGGCATGCCGTATCCCGGAGGCCCCCTGATCGACCGTTATGCACAGGAGGGAGATGCGGACAAATATAAATTTCCCATTCCCAGGGTAGACGGTCTGAATTTCAGCTTCAGCGGGCTAAAAACGAGCATCCTGTATTTTGTCCAACGGGAGACTGCCAGGGATCCCCATTTCATTGAAAAAGAGCGAAACCACGTTTGTGCCTCAATCCAAAAAACGATCGTCTCCATCCTGATGGACAAGCTGGATAAGGCCGTCAGGCAGACCGGCATAAAACATATTGCCATAGCCGGAGGGGTCGCGGCCAACTCGGGAATACGGGCTGCCCTGGCCAAAGCTGAATCCGACAGGGGTTGGTCCACCTATATTCCGCCTTTTGAGTATTGTACGGACAATGCTGGCATGATAGGAATTGTTGGATATTTAAAGTATCTTGAAAGGCGTTTTACGGATCTCCGGGCAAGTGCACAGGCACGCTATCAAATCGGGAGTTAAGCCTGTGAAACCGAAACCTGCCATCTAATTTTACCCAAAAGAAAGATGCCCTACGACAAGGCCCTGGAAGAACGAATTAATCTGACATGGTTGGAGGAATTCCCCACAAAGCATCCGGATGTCGAGCTAAAAAAGATGTTTGGCGGTCTGGCCTATTTGTTCAGGGGTAAAATGACCGTGGGAATCGTCGGGGATGATCTGATGGTGAGGGTCCCAGCCTGGCATATGGAAACAGTCCTGGGCGAAGATGCGGTCAGGCCAATGGACTTTACGGGCCGGCCAATGAAAGAATTCATTTTTGTAGAACCCGAAGGCTTCCGGGAATCCGCGCAGCTGAGTCGCTGGCTCCGTCTGGGATTGGAGCATGCCGAAATACAGTTGGCCGGATAGGCCCCTACCCTGTCGAATGAATTATTTCTATCATCCCGGACTGGACCAAAGCACGACTCAATTCTCCTTTTCCAGGGAGGAGAGCCGGCATATCGCCAAAGTGCTGCGCAAAAAGGATGGAGATCTGCTCCATATCACCAATGGGAAGGGATTCCTTTTCACTGCCGAAATCACCCTTGCCGATGTCAAAAACTGTCAGGGGAAGGTATTGGAAGTCAAAAAACATATACCTACAAAGCATGGATTACACCTGGCCGTCGCACCCACCAAAAGGCTGGAGCGTTTCCAGTGGTTCCTTGAAAAGGCCACAGAAATCGGAGTAGACGAAATCACGCCGATCTACTGCATGCGATCCGAGAGGCGAAAACTTCCGAAAGAACGCCTTGAGCGAAACATACAGGAAGCTATGAAGCAGAGCTTGCGTACCTTCCTTCCCAAATTGAACGATGCGGTCTCCTATAAGGATTTTCTGAAATCAAATCAGCCAGCGC
>CBFCWO010000095.1:0-9665 GCA_965601625.1 uncultured Flavobacteriaceae bacterium
ACAGAGCATGTGGCCAAAAACCAGGGACATCTATGATCTAGGTCACTGAAAACGAATTTAAGATGTTTTTATGGCCCTAGTGCAAAGAGTCGTTTTACACACGGTAATTTCGTTAAACAGCCTATAATCAGGGATTTGTAAGAAGAATCTTACGCCTGATGCAAGCGAAGAAATCGAAAGGATGAAGTTATCAGGAATTCAGCATTACCGGCATAACCAGCATCACCACTTGTTCCCCTTCTTCAAGGCCATCAACCGGGGTGAGTATCCCGGCGCGGTTTGGGAGGCTCATCTCCAGGGATACCTCGTCAGAATCCAGGTTGCCCAGCATCTCGATCAGGAAGCGTGAATTAAATCCAATCTGCATGTCATCCCCCTGGTAGGAACAAGTCAGGCGTTCTTCAGCCTTGTTGCTGTAATCCACGTCCTCGGCAGAGATATTGAGCTCGGCACCGGCGATCTTCAGGCGGATCTGGTGGGTGGTCTTGTTGGAAAAGATGGAAACACGCCTTACGGAACTTAACAACTGACCCCGCTGGATGACCAGCTTATTGGGGTTTTCTCTGGGGATCACGGCCTCATAATTCGGGTATTTCCCATCGATAAGGCGGCAAACGAGCACGGTGTTGCCAAAGGTAAACCTGGCATTGCTGTCGTTATAGGAAACGGTTACTTCTTCCTCATTGCCTGATAATATACCCTTCAGCAGGTTCAGCGGCTTTTTGGGCATGATGAATTCGGCCACTTCCGAAGCCTGTACATCCGCACGCTGGTACTTTACCAGTTTATGGGCGTCTGTGGCCACAAAGGTCAGGTGCTCCGGGCTGAATTGAAAAAAGACCCCGCTCATGACCGGCCTTAAATCGTCGTTCCCGGCGGCAAAAAGCGTTTTGTTGATGGCGGCGGCCAGGATATCTCCCATGATCCTGGTAGTGCTGGGATCGGATAGTTCCACGGCCTTGGGAAATTCGGCCCCATCGGCGTAGGCCAGGGCGTATTTTCCGTGGCTGGAGCTGATCTCCACAGTGTTGTTGTCCTCCACTACAAAGGTCAATGGTTGTTCAGGAAAGGTTTTCAGGGTATCCAGCAGCAATCTTGCCGGGACGGCAATGGTTCCGCTGTCCTGGGAATCCACTTCCAGCACAGAACTCATGGTAGTCTCCAGATCGGAAGCCGAAACGGTCAGCTTGGTCTGGTCCAGGTCAAAAAGGAAGTTGTCCAGGATAGGGAGCGTATTGCTGCTGCTGATGACGCCTCCCAGTACCTGGAGTTGTTTTAAAAGGTATGTGCTGGATACAATGAATTTCATATGGTGAATGACTTTCTTAGTGATGGATTACCGGATATAATCCCGGTTTGAGCCTTCTGACAAATATATTTTAAAAGGTGTATGGTGGAAAACAAACTTATCAACAACTAGGCGGCATAGGACCTTCTTCGATACCAGTTAAAAAGGCCTCCAAGGATCAGGATAATTCCCAATGGAATGCCGATGTTCATTAACTGCCAGCGTGTTTTGGCTGCTGCGATTTTTTCAGGATCCATGAGCGGGATAGCCACCCTTTTGTTTCGGATGTTTATAAGTCCGGTATCATCCAGGAGGTAATTCATCGCATTGATCAGGAATTCCTTGTTCCCGTAAAAATTATTGGTCCATTTGTCATACCCCAGCTCCAGGGGTCGCCCTCCCTGGATTTGGTTGGCGATCAGGTCTCCGTCGCTGATGACAATGAATTTGTTAGGGGGGCCATTTTCCCGAAAACCTGCTATCTCTGCCGGCAGGATCCGGTTGCGATAAGCGGAGGCAAAGGAGCCTTCCACAAGGACTGCCAGGGGGAAATCCCCAGGAGCAAATGCCGCACGGTCGGGTTCCTGCTGCAACAGGTCAAAGCTGATCAGGGTAGGGGTCCCTTCCCGTCGTGAGAGGGGAGAAGACGCGTATAATACGGTCTTGGTGTAATTGTTTTCCAGGGTGTCTATGCTGCTGGCAAATTGCATCCGGAGCGCCTCCAGGTTGGTATTGACCGGATGGTTTTCGGGGGAAATCACCATGGGATGGAAGAACCAGGGCAACGGATTGTACTGGGAGCTATTTCCTTCGCCCGTGGCGAGCACGATTTGAGTGGCATAAAAATCACTGATCAGATCCGGGTTCAGACGGATCCCATACCTGAAGAGCAAATCTCCCAGATTCAGATCCCTGGGCAGGGCCACAGCTTCCCCATCCCGGTTGAGCAGGCTGTCCAGTTCCATGACGGCCCCATCCAGGAGCCAGAGGGTTTTCCCGCCCCCAACCATGTACTGGTCAAGCACGAGCTTTTCCTGTTCCGTAAAAGACTCCGTGGGCTTGGCAATCACCACGGCATCAAAATCGATCAACCCCTCCAGGGTCCCTTGCAGATTGACCCCAACGGAATCCAATGTAAATGGGGCAATATTGTAATAGGGCCTAAGGGAGGTAATGAAGTCGGCCAGATAGATATCCTCCAGTTCACCATTTCCTTTGAGGATGGCCACCTGCTTCTTTTGTTCAATACCCAGTTTGGTAAAGGCATCTGCAAAGCTGTATTCCAGGTTTTGGATGGAATTGTTCACCCGGTCTTCCATGGTCGCACCCAGCTGATTGCGCAGCAATGGAACCCTTTCGGTGCGGTTCCCATAGGTGATCAGGGCCCAGGGGAATACCACTTCCTGGGAAACCCGGTTGTTTTCCTCAGTGGTTACGCTTGCAGGCTGCAATCCCATAGCCTGCATCTGTTCGATGGTCTTGGCTTCTTCCGGCCCCTGCTGAAGGGGATTGATAAAGCGGGAACCAATCAGCGGGTTATACTGGGTAAATTGTTCGATGAGCAGTCCTGTCTCTGTCTGTAAACGGGCAAATTCAGGGGGAAGGTCACCTTCAAGCAACACTTCAATACGAATAGACTTATTTAGCTTATTTACAGCATCAATACTTGGTTTTGAAAGGGTAAATCGGTTGTCCTCCGTCAGATCCCACCTGGCGTATTGCCATCCTGAAATACCGTTTATCAACAATAGCAGGATGAGGGCCAGTCCCACGTTTAAAAGAGAGGCTTTCCTGTTCATGCTTTGAGGAGGTTTAGCCGGTTGATACTCAGGTATAGAAAAAAGGCGGATAGCGTGAGAAAGTAGATAAGGTCCCGGCTGTCCAGGACCCCCCTGCCTATGCGCTCATAATGGGCAGCCATACCGAGGTTTTGGACCCAAAGTGCCGTTTGGCCTTCCGGAAAAAGGGTCGCCAGGCTTTCAAATCCGTAATACAGCAGGAAGCAAACCAGGACTGCACTCATAAAAGCGACGATCTGGTTGTCCGTAAGGGTGGAGCAATAGAGTCCGATGGACGTGTAAACCATGATCAGCAAGAACAATCCGGCATAGGAACCCCAAACCAGGCCTGTATCCAGGTTCCCGGGGGTGGTCCCCAATTCATTAATGGTCGCAACATATAAAAGTGTCGGCAGTACAGCCAGCAAGGTCAGAGACAGGGTACCGATATATTTGCCGAGTGCAAGGGTAGGGGTGGAGAGCGGCTTGCTCAGCAGTAATTCCAGGGTGCCCAACTTGCGCTCTTCTGCAAAGCTCCTCATGGTAATGGCGGGGATAAGCAGCAGGAAGATCCATGGGGCCAGCAGGAAAAAGAGGCTGAGATCGGCGAAGCCGTAATCAAAGATATTGAAGGGCCCCCTGAACACCCAGAGAAACAGACCGCTGAGCACCAGAAAAAGACCCATGACCAGATATCCCACGGGCGTGGTGAAGTACGATGTCAATTCCTTTTTAAATATAGCCCACATACCAGAATACCCTAAGAATTCACTTGGTTCAGGCTCCACGCCATGGGGCGTTCGGCAAATAATTCCCGGGTGCGGCCCCAAACTTCTTTAAAAAAATCAGATTCCCTGTACGCCTGCAGGTCATCCGGGGTTTCCCAGTGACTGTAGGTAAAGAACACAGCTGGATTTTCCATATCCTGCAATAATTCCACATGGGAGCATCCCTGAAAGGATCGAATCCGGTGGCTGGAGGTTTTAAAAATGCGTTCAAAACTAGAAATATTTTCGGGTTTGAAGGTCATTTTTACGATTCGTATAAGCATCTAGACAAAATTGATAAGCACGGTGTCTCTGTAATCCAAACCCAGCAGGGTAGCAGCACCGCCCACGGTGTTCATGTTGCTTTTATAAATAGCCAACTCGATATATCCGGAGGAATTAAACAGGGCCAAAAGGTCTCCGGGACCCCGTCGCTGCCCTTTTTCAGCATCAAAATTGACAATATCACTGTATTTCTGATGGATTTGGGTGAGTTTTTTGTTCCGCGCCTCAATGGTGAAACTTCTGCCTTTCCTGTAGGCCTCGAAAAGGCTTTTATGAATATTGGATACCACATTGCCATAGTTGTCAATATAAAGGACACTCCCCAGGATGGTATTTCCATTGTTCGTGACGGATGGGGTGAGTTCTTTGATGGCCCGAATATCAGAAAAGGGCTTTCCAATGACTTCCAGGGTCCCGCCCCTGGCCAGATGACAGGCTACCTGGACAAACACGCCCAACACAGGAAAAGAGTCTTCCGTAAGGTTCGGGAGTTGGATTTCCACGATTTTATCCGGATTTACCTCTTCAATGATCAGGCTAATCACCCCGTTGTCAGCCGTAATGAAATAATGATTATCTACTAAAACCGCAAGGTGGGTGTTCTCACTTGTTTTCTCAGAATCCACGCCTACGATGTGAATACTGCCCTCCGGGAAGGCCTTGTACGCATTTTTTAGCAGATAGGCACATTCCTGAATATGAAAGGGGCTTATCTGGTGCGATATATCAACAATGGTGGCCTCTGGGAGCTCTTTATAGATATGCCCTTTGATGGCGCCTACAAAATGGTCTTTCAGTCCAAAATCCGTGGTCAGGGTGATGATTGGCATCCGTCGCTGTTGATATTTTTTTAGCGCTTCAAAGTGAATTTTATGTAAGTTTACAGGGTAAAATTACGTAAAAAACAGCGGAGCCGAATCCATTTCACGCGTCTCTTTTAATACTACATAGTTTTTGAACGAACTCATCCTCGAACTCACCGATATCAACCCCCGCGATTTTTTCGGAAACCGGAATGTGAATATCGACCTGCTTAAAAAGTCCTTCCCTCAATTAAAGATCGTTGCCCGGGGCAGCAAGATCAAGGTATACGGCGACCCTCCAAGGCTGGAAGACTTCCAGAAACGGTTTGAAATGATGACGGATCATTACGCCCGTTACAACAAATTGGATGAGAATGTCATTGAACGTATCCTGGACAGCAATGGGAAAGAAGAGCTGCAGGCTTCCGCCAATAGCAGGGATGTGCTGGTGCACGGCGTCAGCGGTCGTCTGGTAAAGGCACAGACTGTAAATCAGCGTCGACTGGTGGATGCGGTCAACAAAAATGACATGGTTTTTGCCATCGGTCCGGCAGGGACAGGAAAGACCTATACCGGTGTGGCCCTGGCAGTACGTGCACTGAAGAACAAGCAGGTCAAGCGGATTATCCTTACCCGTCCTGCCGTGGAAGCGGGTGAGAACCTCGGCTTTCTGCCTGGAGACCTGAAGGAGAAACTGGACCCCTATATGCAGCCCCTCTACGATGCCCTGCGGGATATGATCCCTTCGGAGCGGCTGGTTAAATATATTGAAGACGGGACCATTCAAATAGCCCCTATGGCTTTTATGAGGGGTCGTACCCTGGACAACGCGTTTGTGATCCTGGACGAGGCCCAGAATACCACCCATGCACAAATGAAGATGTTTCTTACCCGCATGGGGAAACACGCAAAATTCCTATTAACAGGGGATCCCGGTCAGATCGACCTGCCCAGGCGGGTTATTTCCGGCCTTAAAGAAGCGCTGCTGATCCTCAACAATGTCAAGGGTATTGAAATCGTTTATCTGGATGACAAGGACGTGATCCGGCATAAGCTGGTCAAGAAAGTCATCGACGCCTATAAGAATATCGAACACCAGAATTGAAATGGGCCAGACACTAACCGCTACCAATTTCCAGTTTCCCGCCCAGCAACAGGTCTATAAAGGCAAGGTGCGGGAAGTGTACTACCTCGAAAATGATCTTTTGGTGGTGATCGCCACGGATCGGCTGTCCGCTTTTGATGTGGTGATGCCCAAAGGGATTCCGTACAAGGGTCAGATCCTGAACCAGATTGCCCACAGGATGATGCAGGCTACGGCAGACCTGGTGCCCAACTGGGTGCAGGCGGTCCCTGACCCAAACGTCACGGTAGGGGTGCGTTGCGAGCCCATTAAGGTAGAAATGGTGATCCGGGGGTATTTGGCGGGCCATGCTGCCCGGGAGTACAGGGCTGGAAAGCGGACCCTTTGCGGGGTGGCCATGCCTGAAGGCATGCAGGAGAACGACGCCTTTCCGGAGCCGATCATCACCCCGGCAACCAAAGCAGATCAGGGAGCTCACGATGAAGATATTTCACGGGAAGGCATCCTGCAGCGTGGCCTGGTCTCGGAATCAGATTATGAACTGCTGGAAAAGTATACAAGGGCCTTGTTTCAGAGGGGCACTGAATTGGCCGCCGAGAAAGGATTGCTGCTTGTGGACACCAAATACGAGTTCGGGCGGGGTCCGGATGGCGCGATCATGCTTATTGACGAGATCCACACCCCGGATTCTTCCCGGTATTTTTACGCCGAGGGATATGAAGAACGGCAACAGCGGGGTGAAGCCCAAAAACAGCTCTCCAAGGAGTTTGTGCGCCAATGGTTGATTTCAGAGGGTTTCCAGGGCCTGGAAGGTCAGCAGTTGCCCGAAATGAGCGATTCCTACATCAACACCGTATCGGAGAGGTACATTGAGCTGTACGAGAACATCCTGGGCGAACCCTTTGTAAAGGCGGATATTTCAAACATCGAGGCGCGCATTGAGAACAATGTGATGCGCTTCCTGAAATCCCGATAGCACCTCAGGTTCCCATTTTTAGTAATTGTTTTAGCGAGAGCTCATTTTTTGATCGCAGCTGGCTCAGGATGTGCAGGAAGATCATTGCGGTAAGGTAAGCGTCGCCCAGGGCGGTATGCCGGTCCTTGCAGGAAAGTTCGTATTTCTCTATGAGTTCATCCAGGGTGTAAAATTCTTTTTTGGGGACCAGGGGGCTTTTCAGCAGGGTATGCCTGAAGAGGATTCCAGTGTCCAGATACGGGTTTTCCAATGCTGGCATGCCATGCCGGAGGTGGGCCTGTCGAAGCATCTCCAGGTCAAAGCGAATATGATGCCCTACAAGGATCGAATCCTTGAGGTACGTTTGCAATTGCTCCAGTGCCGCTTTTTCCGGAATTCGCTCGTGATCATCTTCCCGGAGGATTCCATGGATGGGAACGGAACGCCTGTCAAAACGATCCTGATAGAGGTATAGCTCCAGGGAATCCTGAACCCGGATGCGACCCTGCTGCAATTTTAGCGCACCAATACTGAGTATCCGGTCACTGATTGGGTCAAATCCCGTGGTTTCCGTATCCAGCACAACAAACCTAGTTTTGGACAGATCCTCCGTCAGGCCCGGATCTTTTCTCGGGCTGAAGCGTCCGCGGTATTTCGGCAGGAAGGGCTTCATAGGACGCGGGTAGTGAGTTTAAATCGGATGGAGATCAGATCCTGGAGTTCCGCAATCGTTTTAAAGGTTCGCTTTAATTTGACTTTTTCTTCCTTGTTTAATGTATGCAGGGCGATAAACCGGCCTGAATCCCCATTTAGCATCCCCTGTTTCGTACGGAATTTCAGCAGGGCCTTGGTGGCATAGGAACAGGATAGAAACAGATCCCGATTGCCGGATTCCAGTTCTGCCAATTTTTCAAAGCGTTCCGCGGTATTGTTGATGGATCGGACCTGATGGGACAAAATAAGCACGCGCGCCCCATCGGTCAGCGGCATCAGGGCGCGCCGCTTCAGGTCAAAGTAATCCTTGTATTTTCCATCCTGTTCCAGCAGGAATTGGCGAAAAAAGCCCGTAGGGGAGGGGTTCTGCAGGGCTCCGCTGGCCAGGTGATAGTAAAACTGAGGATACTTGTTGACATTGTCAAAAATGTAATCCGACAACTCCGTGACCAGTTCTTTGGTTCCGTACGTAAAATTGAAATCAAAGAAGATTGAGGAGAGAAGAACTTCTTCCTTCCCCGGATTTTTGATCCAGGATGAAATGGTCTCTTTCCAGGCATTCAGAGATTTGCACCATTGGGGGTTTGAAGCCATCATATCTGCAGGACAGTATTCATAACCTATGGTCTTAAGGCCTTTGGTCACCCTGCGGGCGAGTTTATGGAAGTAATCCGTCACATCCTCCAGCCGGTCATCCGGCACTTCTTCAAAGACCAGGGCATTGTCCTGATCCGTGTGCAACAACTGCTCCCCCCGTCCCTGGCTTCCCATCGCCAGCCAGGCAAACCGAGCTGGGGGGGATCCCTCTTTTCTCAGGCTTAGTTCGATTACGCGCTTGATGCAGGCATCATTCAATTCTGCGATCAGCTTCATGGTAATGGACATTGGGATATTATTCTCCAGATATCCCTTTAAAAGGTATTCCACGCGATCCCGAATGGGCTTCAGCCTTTTGATCTTCCGGGTTCGCTTTATGGCCCGCATAAGTACCTCAGGGCTATTGCCCAGGGCGAGCATCAGATCGTATTTGGAGACGATTCCAATCGCGGGGGTATTTGGGGTTCCATCTTCGGTAAGACAGACGTGGCCTATGCCGTTTTTCATCATGGCGAGTTGGGCCTGGGTGATCGTCATCTTCCTGGGATAAGTGATTATCGGGGTCGTCATGATATTCCCGGCGGGGGCATCGATCGGGTTAGCACCTGTTACTACTTTGTTCCTAAGGTCCTTGTCGGTAACTATACCAACAGGCAACCCATTCTCTTCCACAAGTACGGATCCCACGTTGTTCTCCGTCATCAGAGCGGCCAGTTCTTTTGCCGGCGTATCCGGGGAACAGCTGATCAGATTCCGGGAGGTTTGTACGGGCAACACCTCACTAAAGGGAGTATATTCGGCTTTGGAATCTTCCCGCTTCAGGTCAGCGAGCAGCTGCCCGCCCTGGTCTTTATCATAGGGGTTGCGGGTATTGGAGGCAAAGGATTCCAGCAAAAAATTACCCACTTCCTCATAGGTTTGCACATACGGACGAAAAGTGGCTATCGGGATCGCGTATAAAATACTCTCCTCCCTGGCCTGAGCCTGGAGCTGGTAGTCTTCGCCCGCCATAAGGGGCCTGAGACCAAAAATATCCCCTTCGTCACAGATGTCGACAATGGGCGTGGAAGGCCCTTTTCTAAGGTCAACGGCACCCTTATGAATCACATAGAATGCATCGTGAAGGGTTTCCCCTTCTTGAAATACAAAACCTCCCTTTTCCCGGTAGAGAATATCCACCGTTGCAGCAAGTGCCTGCAAGTCCTTTCCGGTTAGCTCATTAAAGGGGGGGTAGCGCTTTAGGAAATCGGCTACCCGTTCAGAAATCGTATTGCCCATAGGGACAAGTTACGCGAAATTGAGAAGGATCGGAAGGCAATGGTGCCGGAGAATTGGGTGCGGGTTGCAAAGGGTGTTCTGAGGGGGGATTATTTAGATCTTGAAATTGTTTCAAG
>CBFCWO010000096.1:0-9403 GCA_965601625.1 uncultured Flavobacteriaceae bacterium
CACCTATTGGGTAAACAGCTACCGGGTCCCCTGTACGGGAGTAGCTCCCATGGAATGCCTTCAAATCCGAAAGGATGGGTCAGCGGAGTGGGAATACTTCTATTCGAATATTATTGGATTCGATTACGAGCCCGGATACCTCTATCGCATCCGGGTGCAGGAAGAAAAACTGGATCCGGACCAGGTTCCTGCAGATGCCAGCTCCATTAAATATACCCTCATTTCTGTAGAGGAAAAAACCCCGGATCCAGCACTTCGGATTAACGATATATGGGTACTTCGGAAGCTGGAAGGCCTGGAACTGCCTGAAGTGGAATTTTCGGAGCGGCTTAAAAGGCCCTATATCGAGTTTCAATTGAAGGACCGCCGATACATGGGAACGGACGGTTGCAACACCTTCAGGGGATCCATCACCTCCATCGGGCAGATGGAATTGCGGCTGGGCCCCGCCATGAGCACCCGGATGAGCTGCGGGGATATGACCCTGCCCGATGCGTTCCTCAAGCTGCTCTCCCGCTGCGATGCCTATCGAATCGATGAAGGGGTACTGCGACTTCTGGAAGGAAATACTGAACTGCTTGAATTCCAAAAATCAGATTGATGAAATCCTTAAAATCCCACCCAACGCTTCTTTGCATCATGCTCTTTGTCGCCCTGACGGGCTGTAAACCCAATAAGGCCCCTGAGCCTTCGGATAAAACCAGTACGGAGGCAGATTCTCCGGCCTATGTGGATAAGGCACACAACAGCCAAAACGCACTCGACTGGAATGGGACCTATCAGGGAGTCATCCCCTGTGCGGATTGTGAAGGGATTAAGACCAGTGTTACCTTGGCTGCGGACGGCAGGTTCCTCCGGGCCATGACGTACCTTGGGAAGGAAGAAAACGCAAGGCTCGATTCAGGGACCTTTAGCTGGGATCCATCTGGTTCGGTCATCACCCTCCAACCCGACCAGGGAGAACCACAGCTGTATCAGGTAGGTGAAAATATCCTATTCCATCTGGACAGGGACGGAAACCGTATTACAGGTGACCTGGCCGATAAATACCAGCTTATGAAAAACAAATCAGACCCCCGGTTGGAGAACAAAAAATGGATCCTTACCGCCCTGATGGGGCAGGAGGTCTCCTTTCCGGAAGGAGCGCAGGAGGCCTTCCTGGAGTTCCACAGCGAATCCGGCAGGATATCGGGAAATAACAGCTGCAACCTGCTCAACGGAACCTATGAGCTTAAGGAAGGTGATCGGATTGCATTCGGCAATATAGCCGCAACCTTAATGGCCTGCCCGGACATGCAAATCGCCGATCAGTTGAATCAGGTCCTCGGCAGGGCTGACAATTATACCATAGCCGATGGGGTTTTAAGCCTGAACAAGGCGAAGATGGCTCCCCTGGCCCGGTTCCGGCTGGAAGAATAAAAAGGCTTCAGGAACCCTTAAGTTCCTGCAGGAATTCTGCATATCCCATGGATTCGGACCGGGTTAACCGATCTTCACCCAGTATCTCCCTGTAAAAGGATTCCGGGAGTTGAAGTTCAAGATCCTCCGGCCATTCCAGCCCCAGCGTATACCAGGTTTCCTCCAACACCCGTAGTTTGGTGTATTCCAGTTGTATGGCCGTGGTGTTCCCGTATTGCAGCGGTCCGTATGTTAACTCCCCATCGGTTTGGTGGATCAACATGGCCCTGCGGTACTTCACAACTTCATGCAAGGTTGGATCCTCCCCGGCCCACAGAGGCCTTTCAGTCTTGTTCCCCCCCAATTCAAAGCCGTATTTTACCCAGGCCTCCAGGTAGCCTTCCCATGCAGGGGCAATCTGTTTTGGCCATGGGGGAGCCGTGCGATGCTTGACTTCCAGCCGACCCTCACGGATTTTGATGCCGAGATCCTTCCTGCCCGGAAGGAATAAATAGAAGTCGGTCCTGTTTTCCGTGGTGATCCGATCTGCCTCCAAATCCTCCAGCCAACCCGCTATCCCGGATAGGGGGGTCTTTAAAAACCATCGTATTTCACAGGTCCTCATAGGTCAGCAGGTTCAGCCTGGAAAGATTAGCAGGATTCCTCTGTAAAGGTAGGAATTGAAAGGGCAACAGGGCAATAAAAAACCGGGCTCCCAAGAGCCCGGTTCCTCATTCCACCTCATGGCCATGCTAGGCCTCACAACTCTCACACTCCTTCTTCTGGCGGAATTTCTGTGCTGCATTCATGCTGTGCTGGTAATAAAGGGATTTCAGTCCCAATTTCCAGGCCGTTACGTGGATTTTGTTGATCTCCTTGACCGGCATATCCGGATGTACCAGGATATTCACCGACTGCCCCTGATCTATATGGTTCTGGCGATTCGCCGCCAGGTAAATGATGGACAGTTGATCGATCTCCGCGTAGGTACGGAATACATCCTTCTCGTGGTCGGTCAAAAAGTCCAGGTGCTGTACCGATCCGTCCTGGTCGCGGATGCTCTTCCAAACTTCAGGGGTATTCATACCCTTCTCGTCCAGCAATTCTGTCAGGAACGGATTCTTGATCGTAGTCTTGATCTTGGCAATATCCTTCACGTAGACATTCGACCAGATGGGCTCGATCCCCTGGGAAACCTGCCCGAGGATAAACGCAGAAGAAGTGGTCGGAGCAATGGCATTCAGGGTGGTATTGCGCCTTCCATATCCCTTGAGCACTTCCGGTTCCCCGAAGCGCTCGGCAAGCGCTTCTGAAGCCTTGTAAGAGCGCTCCTTAATGGTCCGGAAGATCTCGCTGTTCAGGTCATAGGCTTCCTGGCTGTCAAAAGCCAGCCGCTTGGACTGCAGGAGGGAGTGCCATCCTAAGGCTCCAAGCCCAAGGGCACGGTTCTCTTTAGCAAAATTGTAAGCCCGCTCCATAAAGAGGAAGGTCTGACGGTCGTCCAGGTCTTCAGAATCCCGGTAGCTCTCCAGTTTCTCGATGAACTCGCTGATCACCGCGTCCAGGAAGTGGACCATGGTTTCCACGGCGTCTGTATTCTTCCATTTGTCGTAGTGGAGCAGGTTGATGGATGACAAGACACATACAAAAGACCAGTTGTCATTGGAAGGGAGCATGATCTCCGTACACAGGTTGCTGGCATAGATCTCATGTGCATTTTCGCGATAGACCTCCGGAGCTCCATTGTTGGCGTGATCCCGGAAGAAGATGTATGGGTATCCCATCTCGCCACGGCGCTGCAATACTTTTGCCCATACGGATCGCTTATCCACATCCCCATCGATCATTTCCTGCATCCACTCGTCAGAAACCGTTACCCCGTGGGTAAGCTGTTGTATGCTGTTCCCTTCCGTCCCGATCTCCAGGAATTCCTCTATGTCCTGGTGATCTATGGGAAGATAGGGAGAAAAGCGACCCCTTCGCACGGAACCCTGGCTTACCACATCCACCATCTTGTCAAACAGCTGCATGATGTGAACGGCCCCTGAGGCATACCCGTTGTTCTTTACCGGCGCACCCCGGTGACGGATCTTGCCGAAATACCCGGAAGTTCCACCTCCCAGCTTGGACATCATTCCCACCTCGGACTGGGTGTAGAGTATGTTCCCCATGTCATCATCGATGTGGGATCCGAAACAACTGATCGGGAGGCCCCTGCGTTTTCCGAAGTTGGACCAGACCGGAGAAGCCAGGGAAAAGTACCCCTCCCCCATGTAGTTGTAAAACTTATCCGCAAATCCGGGGATTTGCAGAATTTGCTCTGCCCGTTCGGCAATTTCCCGGATGCGCTCTTCGGCAGAGACGCCTTCCGTCAGATATCCTGAGGCCAGGAATTGCCGGCTGTGGTCGGTAAGCCATTTAAATGACGGGGCTTCCTGTGTCTTTGCTTCTTTAAGGGTTTCTTTTCTCGCCTGGATCAGGTCATCGACTCCTGAGGATTTCGATTCATTTACTTCGTTCAGTGAGTTGGTTGCAGTGTTCTCGCGCATGGTTTAAAATAGATCTTCGCTGGTTATACTTTGAGTTCGTTTGCTATAGTTGATGGAACGTTTCACGAAGAAATCCCCGTGCTTGGTCCCTATGATTTCATCGTCGAACCACTCGGTCTCCTGGAGGATGGCCTCGTTTACGTCGAATATTTTGTTGATGCCGATACTCTCGAGGGAATTGTTGAAACGGTTCTTAATGAATTCCTCTACCACCTTTTTCGGAAGGAATTCCAGCTCGCCAGCCTCGAAGATCCAGTCGACGATCTTGCTTTCGGCCTCAAAGGCCTCCCGGCATACCTCCTGAATCATTTGCTTGTACCCATCGTCAAACCAGTCCGGATTTTCCTGCTGCAGGATTTTGATAATGTCGATGCCGAAATCCCCGTGGATTTGCTCTTCTTTGGAAGTTGCTTCCACGGCATTGGAAATTCCCTTCAGCATGTTTTTATGCTTGTTGAACGCCATGATGATCAGGAACTGCGAAAAGAGGGAAACGTGTTCGATAAAAAGGGAAAACAGCAGGATGGATTCAGCGTATTCCCGGTTGTCGTCGCTTTTGGAATTCTTAAGGGCCGTTTCCAGATAATGCACCCGCTTCATGATCACGGGGTTCTTCTTCAAATTGCTAAACTCATGGTTGAGCCCCAGGATTTCCAGAAGGTGAGAGTAGGCATCGTGGTGGCGCACCTCACTCTCTGCAAAAGTGGAACCCACAGCTCCGATTTCCGGCTTGGGCATGCGATGGTAAATATCTCCCCAAAAGGACTTTACGGCTACTTCAATTTGCGAGATCGCAAGCATGGTGTTCTTAATCGCATTTCGCTCCACATCATTGAGCCGGGTTTTAAAATCCTGCACATCACTCGTAAAGTTGAATTCTGTATGGATCCAGTAAGAGTGCCGAATCGCGGGCACGTATTCGTAGAGTTGTGGATACTCGTAGGGCTTCAGGTTGATCCTTTTCTCGAAAATGTTAGATTGTCGCCGACGCGCCTGTTCATTCCTGTAAAGGATGTAGGCCTTGGCAACATCGTGGAAGGTGCTCCCCATCAACTTGTCTTCCACCATATCCTGAACCTGTTCCACCGTCGGAGTGTAATCGGGATCCTCTTCCTTGTTGATCAGAAGGCCTTCGTATACCTGCATCGAAATAATCTCTGCGTCTTTTCGGGTTCCATTACCCACCGCGTGCATGGCTTTCTCAATGGCATTTGTAATCTTTTCCAGCACAAAGGGCATCGTGCTGGAATCTCGCTTGATAATCTGGGAAATCTGCATTACTTAAGCAATTATATATTGATATTCAGTTAGTTACAAACCCGTGGAGCCGAAAAAAACAGCGCAAAACGTACCTCCATTTTGCAACTGACACAAAAGCGGAATCCACCAATAAAGAGGGGGTGAAAAAATCTTCACTGTAAAGTTTGCATTTTGTTTTCATGAATTTAACGTCCCCCTAAAGAACTATTCAACATTTTATTAACGATTGAAATCCCACTTTAAATTCCGGGTGAAAGGACCTGAAAACAAGAAGTTAAAGAGGTGTTTGGAAGGGAAAAACAGCCCCCTCTACAAGGGGTTTTTTAACAAAAAAACACTCCGATTGAACAAAAATGAGTAGTGAAATGGAAATGGTGATCGTCAGATTCGCGAGAATGACCGGTGAAAAATCGCAGGGATGGCGGTGTTGATTAAAAGGCAAAACCTTAGTGGTGTATCTGAAGTGATTTTGCGGGAAAAGGAGCGATCTTGATTACGGGGGGAGGGGGGGGCATTTGCCCCTTTGGTTTAAGCACCAGGCCACAGGCACTCCACAGGAATGCTCAATGCAGTAGGACGGCCCTGATCTACCAGCGGAAAGGCCGCAATCCTATTCCAAACTCCACCCAGTCTGCAGCGGCACCAATGGTTTTCAGGCCCACTTGTGCAAAAGCCCATTTGTTGATGTCGTACCGGATGGCGGGTCTCAGGAACAGGGCATCCTTGCCCAGGTTGTCCGTGACGTACGTTCCTATATGTACCAGGGTAGTAAATCTCCAGAACATAAAATCGTAGCCCGCATGCACGCCCACAAGGGTTGTTTTTCCATTTCCTTCGGGATAGGATTCCTTAAGGCTGTTGTCCACAAAAAAGTCAACCCCTGCCGAGACGCTGTGCATGTTGTTGAACTTATGTTGGTAATCCAGCACCACAGAGACGGTTCCAAAACGGGTATCCGTTCCAGCGTCTTCAATATTCTGCACCGTTCCCAGGGCCCCATACAGATTCAGGCTTTGGTTGTCATCCACTTTTTCATTGGGTGTTTTTTCCTTCCGCATGAACCTGCTCTGCAGCCGCTGGTTTGGGTACATGCCTTTTTCCACCTTGTGCTGGTCTGCATTGTAATGGTATCGCAACCCCAGATTGATCCCAAACATATTCAATCCATAATTAGGAGTGAAGGAACGGCCATTGCTGAAATGGGTAAAATCAACCCCGTAGGTAATGTCCATTTCAGGGGTCCACTGATAGGCCCAGCCAAAATTAAGGTTAAAATAAACCGCCATCCGCGCGCCGATGGCATCATTGAGAGGATTGTTCTCCGGGTCAAAAGGCACCAGATTATATGTTAGCCCAAGGGAGGGCTCAATGGCAAACTGATTTCGTCGTGACGGTCTGCTTACCGGAAAATTTATAAAGCCATATAATGCATTCGGATTGCCAAAGATCTCCGGGTCCCCAATGAATCCGGCATAGAGCCCAACCCCATAGGAAGGGTACCCGTATTTCCCCCAGATATCTTCGTCCCGGCTCTGCCATGCATACCGCACCTCCACGGCCCCATAACCAGATTCCAGTTTGGAGGTTAGCGTGCTTCCTGAATACATGTGTCCTCCTGAGTGACCACGGATTTCAAGGGTACGGAAACGGCCATCGTTTTCGGAGGGGTCTCCCGTCAGTGTATAGATCGGGTTTTGAGCTAAAACCCCTAATGGAAGGCCTACTAGGATGGCAAGGAAAAAGGATCTAAACATGTGCGGTAGATTGAACATATAATTGAATGAGCCAAACTACAAAATCTCGCTTTAGCACCGCGCTATCCGTTTAAAATTCTCAGGTAATTCTTTGGGCGAAGGAATGCAAAGGAGTTGCTGAGTCCAACATGCATTATCTGTGGACATACAGATTACCTGGCGAATTGCTGCTCCGGATACTGGCATTTATTGGAACCACCTACCATTAAAAGAGATCTTCCATAGCTTCGAGCCACTCGGGAACTTCGAATTGGGAGGATTTCAGGAAAATGAAGAGCCCTTCCACTGCAACGGTGTACGTAAGGGCAACAACATCGACCTGCATGGTCGTGATCAGGCTGAACAGGGCTTCCTGGAAACCTACGCTCAAGCCGTAGATTTTGATTGCCGGGAACAAGATGTGACCTACCTTGCTGAACATTGCTTAGATTGTTTTTTGATTGATGATTGATGTTACTTAATAGACGAACAACTTCCCGACATGTGACAGTCTTTAGGAACAGTTTAACATCCCAGGTGCGATCTTTAAAGAAATTTTAAAACATCACAGCCCGGACAGGATATTTTGAGCCGTGATAATTAGTGACGGTCCGTCTTCGCTCGGGCACCTTATAACAGTAAATCATAAGGCCATTCGGGCCAATGTCGCCCATAAAAAAATCCTCCTGAGGGCCCTCAGGAGGATTTGTGTTTTGAAATTTAGATCTAATCAACCAGGACCACAGTCCCTGGCTCTAATTATAACCCGTAACAAGGCTTCTATTCCCCGGGCTGGATTGGGAAGGCTTTCATGATTTTCGCCACGGCATCGTTGATACGCTCTTCCCGCTTTTTGGTGTTTTCATTTACCGTCCCTGTTCCTATGCCCTGCCAGATATGCTTTTTGGATTTGGCATCAAAGACGTCAACGATGAGGGTGCCCACCAGATAATCGTTTTGGGTCGTTGTGGTAGTACTGCTGCCAAATCCCATGCCAGGCCCATAGCCATATCCGTACATGGGAGCATACATACCGCCATACATCCCCGTATTGTAGTGGTTCGTATAAGAGGTGTAACTGGTTTTCTGGTCCACCACGATGTAGAGCGAAACCACTGCATCCCCGTTGGATTGCACGGGATTCCATCCCCGGCTCATAAACTCCCTCCCAAAGGCAGATTCGATGCGTTCTTTGTCAAATTGGGTCAAAATCTGATCGCTGTTATCACTCCAACCGTAGTATTCAAAAGTGCTGTACTTTGAGAAGTCAGCGGTCTTGTCATAATCTGAAGTCACCTTTACGCTACTACCGCAGGACGCGGCAATTAAGGCAACCGTAAAAAGGTAAACGAGCTTTTTCATTGGAATTTTATTTAAGGATTTATTTTGTTCATTTCTCATTGCGTTCAAATACTCCGCCTAACCCCTTGAAACCTCAGCCATGCCTGGTGCTAGTTGCAAGGACGTTATGGACTTTTGGAACGGTCCTTAAGACCCTATAAAGATAAGGTATTCGCGGTAGTTGAAAAAGCTGGTTGGCGACAAAGGAAATTTCAATACAACCCCGTTATTTTAGCATTGCCAAACCATACATTTCAATGGAAGCAACTCCATAGTACCATGCTTGAGCAAAGCTTTTTATTCTATGGCAATCGTTCCCAAATGGTTAGGTATGATCACCCGGGATGCTGGAGAAAGCCGGGCGACATCCTCCTTGAACGGGAGCAATTTAAGTTTCACCGCAGCCTCCTGTGAAAAGCCATAAGGCAGGCGGAAATTATCCCAATGGGTCGGGATGATAACTTCCGGGTTGTTGGTGACCCGAAGCAGGCGTTCGTTGTAATTATACAGCCCAAGCTGGGACTGGTTGACCCCGGCCAGCAGGATATCGGGAGACAAGCCTTCAAGTTCCCGCTCCACAAAGTTCATCGAGCCCATGGTGAGCACCTCGTGCCTGGAAAAGCGCACCAGGAACATCAGTGAACCTCCCTCTATAAACTCAGAGATTCTCAAAGGGGCCTCGGGAACTTCCGTGTAGGTCCTGGAATCCAGATAGTGCTTGTCATTAAGGGCTGAATGTATGGATGGGATCACCCGCACCGAAAATTTTTCAAACTGGTAATCCTCTCCCCCCCGGACTGGATACAGCTGTTCGTCCGGGATGCCGTACGCCCTAAGAATATTGCAGGTGGTTTCTGTGCCAACCACTTTGGCTCCCGTTTTTTTTGCGATATAGGGCACGTCGGACAAATGATCAAAGTGCGCATGGTGCACAAGGATAAAATCTGCCCGGGTGATCAGGCTGTCGATCCCCGGGGCATCGGAAACAAAAAAGTCGGAGCGGTTGACCGTGGCCCGGGTATCTTCTGGGCTAATGCCTGGACCCGTCCCCAGTTTAACCCGGGAAATATAGGGATCGATCAGCACGATCAGGTCCCCATCCGCAATCTTCCATCCGGCCGT
>CBFCWO010000097.1:0-9325 GCA_965601625.1 uncultured Flavobacteriaceae bacterium
CCCTTCAATCAGGGACGGGATATACGGTTGGAGCACCTGCTTCTGCTACGGTTACCATTGAAAGTGAAGATTCCCAGTCCGTCAGCATCAATGATATTTCACGTACCGAGGGAGATTCAGGCTTTACGCCATTTGTTTTCACAGTATCGGTTAACGGAGGAGCGGCCCTTACCGATATCGATTTTGAAGTGGATACTTTCCGAACTGGATTTGGATCGGGGGACGCTACTCGCGACGATGATTACGTGCGATTAAACAACGAGCCATTTACGATTACACAAGGCAGCAGCAGTGTTACAGTTACCGTGCAGGTTGTGGGGGAATTATTAGTAGAGGAACCTGAAACCTTCGGGGTGCGCATTGTCAGTATCTCAGGGGCTACAATCGCTGATGCCAATGGGGTAGCAACCATCTTGAATGATGACGATTGCCAGGCCGGGACTACAGGGCCAACCTTAACAGGAGGGAGCACCCAGTTCTGTGACGGGGAAACCCTCCCCAGCCTGAACACCTTTGTTACCGGGACCGCCCCGTCCGGATCGGTCCTTACCTGGAGCACGAATCCCAATCCGCTAGTGGATGGCGACCACCTTTCTGCTTCTGAGGTCGCAAGTCCCGATGAAGACGTCTATTACGGTTTTTTCTATGACGATTTGAACAATTGCGCCAGCCCTACGGTTACCGTCGATATTCAGGTGAACCCGGTCCCTCAGATCAGCGGTGTTACAGAGGATGATATCTGTGGCCCGGGGCAGGTAACCTTATCGGCCTCGGCAAACCTTTCCGGAGCCACCATCAATTGGTATGCCAATGCCACAGGGGGAACTCCCCTGGTTTCGGGCGGGACCTTTACGCCTACTATATCCACTACTACTTCATATTGGGTAGATGCCACGTTGAACGGCTGTACCTCAGCTACACGAACTGAGGTGGTCGCTACCGTACAGGATCCGGTAAGTGCCGGTACCGCGGCCAATGCCCAGGCCTGTACGGACAGCGCATTTGGATCCACAACGGTAGACCTGGACGACACGCTATCCGGGCAGGATACCGGAGGCAACTGGACGGTGGTCAGCGCTCCTGACGGGGTGACTATTGGTCCGGGAAATGTAGTGGACTTCGATGGGCTGGATACCGGTGATTATACCTTCCGATACACCGTGGACGGGGTTGCCCCCTGCCCGGACGATTCGGAGGACGTGACCATTAGTGTAATAGTTTGTGACCCCTGCCAGGCTGGGAATGTGGCTCCGGCTTTAAATTCGGATGTGCCCACGGCCTTTTGTACGGAGGATACTTTGCTTTCCCTGGATTCCTATACGGATAGCACCCCTCCTTCGGGTACTGCGCTGATCTGGAGCATCAACCCGGATCCTCTGGTAACCGATGGCCACCTCACCCAGACCCAGGTGGATAACCCGACCCCGGGCACCTATTACGGCTTCTTTTACGATGCGGCCAATACCTGCGCCAGCCCTACCCTGGAGATTACCCTGGCGCAAAACGCTACGCCCTCCATCACCTCTACCACAGGAGGGGAGAGCTGCGGCCCGGCTGCCCTTACCCTTTCTGCCGAAGGGGAGACGCCCAACAGCGCCACGGCTCCGGACATCCTCTGGTATGAAACACAAAACGGGGGAACGCCCATCTTTACGGGCCCCAGTTTTACAACCCCTGAATTGCAGGCGACTGCCTCTTACTGGGTAGAAGCCACTGCCAATGGCTGTACCTCTTCCCCCAGGACGGAGGTTGTAGCCCTTATCCAGGTACCGGCCAATCCAGGAACGCCCAACACCGGGGTAGCCGCCTGCAGTGACCCCAACAATGGACCTGAGGTCCTTGACCTGGACGATCAGCTTACCGGGGCAGACCCCGGCGTTTGGTCCATACAGGATGATCCTTCCAATTCCCTTTCCATAGACAATGGCAATCTGGTCAATTTCACCGGGGTACCTGACGGGACGTATATTTTCAGGTATACCACCAATGTGGCTGTAGCCCCATGTACGGATGCCTTTGTGGATCTGGAGGTGACGGTTAATGATTGTGATGTGGATACGGACGGGGACGGCCTTTTGGATGGGATCGAAGCCCGCCTGGGCACGGACCCGAACAATCCGGATTCCGATGGAGACGGTATAGACGATGGGGTGGAAGTCGGTTCGGATACAGACAACCCGCTCAATGAAGACGGGGATGAATTTATAGATGCCCTGGATTCCAATATTCTGGACACGGACGGGGATCTGGTCAATGACCAGCAGGACCCGGCCAATACCAACCCATGTGTCCCCAATGCAGACAGTCCCACCTGCGTGGATCTGGCGGTAACTAAAACGGCCGACAATACCCAGGTAGAGATCGGGCAGGAAGTGGTCTTTACCATTGCCCTGGAGAATTTAGGCTCCGGGACCATTACAGACATTGAAGTAGGAGACTTGCTGGAGACCGGCTTTGCCTATGTTTCCCATACGGCTTCCTTTGGGGAGTACGATCCATTGACCGGTATCTGGGGTATTTCTTCCCTGGAATCGCTGGCTTCAGAAACCCTTGAGATACGGGTGACGGTACTGGAGAGCGGGGTATACTCCAACACGGCAGAGTTGCTGGCCTCAGTTCCGGACGACGTGATTCCGGAAAACAACCAAAGCACGGTGGATCTGCAGATTGCTGTAGGCCAAGGGGAGAACCTGGTGCTGGAGAAATACGCTGCGGTAGGGGACGGTCCCGGAGATATTGGGAGTTTCCAACGGGGAGTAGTCCGCCCACTGGCCGGGCAGACGGTGATCTTCCTGGTGCTTCTGCGCAATGAATCGCCAAGTGTACCAGCGACCAACATCCGGGTGGAGGACTTGATCCTGCCGGTGGAGCAGAGCGGGTTTGAATACCTCTACCATACCTTTACGCCCATCTCGGGGAATTCCTATGACCTGGAGACGGGGATCTGGTCGGTATCGAGCCTTGAGCCCGGGCAGCAGGCAGAGCTTCGTATTGCGGTGACCGTTCCCAGGGAGGGAGATTTCAGCAACACGGCAAGGATTATCAGCCCGGAGCCCCCTGCAGGGGAAGAAGGGAATTACCAGGACACCATTGAGGTGGATGTCAATATACCTACGCAGGCCGATCCGGGGTTTGTCTTCAATCAGTTCTCGCCCAACGGGGATGGGGTGAATGATTTCCTGGTCATCCGGGACATTGCCACTTTCCCGGGCAATTCGATCCGGATCTTCAACCGGTACGGACAACAGGTATTTGAAGCTTCAGAGATGACCAATGACCAGGTGTGGGACGGGACGAATAACGGCAAACAGGTACCGAAAGGCACCTATTACTATATTTTGGAACTGGGCCCCGATCAGGAGGTCGCAAAAGGATGGATTCAACTGATCCGATAGTATGACAGATTTGAGAAGACATAACAGATTTCTGGTTCGGACAGGTCTTGTACTGCTCGGGGTGTTTGCCTTTGCCCTGGCTCCGGTACAGGCCCAAAGGGAACCTTTCTACACCCAGTACATGTACAACATCGGCAGCTTTAACCCTGCATATGTGGGGAGTGTGGAAAGCGCTGACTTCAATTTATTGTACCGATCCCAATGGATCGATATTCCGGGTGCACCCAGGACGATCCGCTTCGGGGTTAACGCGCCCCTGAACAACCGGAAACACGGGCTTGGCTTTAATGCGGTCAATGAACAATTGGGCCCTACCTCACAGACTTTTGTGGATGTTTCCTATTCCTTTCAGATCCAGTTTGAATATGATGTGTATCTATCATTTGGACTGGACGCCGGAGGTAGTTTTCTGAATGTGGATTTCTCCAAGGGTACTTTTGAAAACCCCGGGGAGCCTATCCTCAACCAGGAAACTATTAATGAGTTCACCCCAACGATCGGAGCGGGCTTGTTCCTGTACCACCAGATGTGGTATGTAGGCCTGTCGGTACCCAACTTCCTGACCAATGGTCTCTATAGCAATGAAGTCGCCCAGGTGGTGGAAGATGAGATGCAGTTTAACCTCATTGGGGGATATGTATTTCAACTGAATGACAACCTTAAATTCAAACCGGCCTTCCTGGTGAACTACATCAATGGGGCCCCGATCAACGGGAATATTTCCTTGAATTTCCTTATGAATGATGCCTTTACCCTGGGAGCGGCTTATCGCTGGGACAATGCCATAAGTGGCCTTGCAGGGTTTCAGATTACCGACAGCATTTTTCTGGGATATTCCTATGATTACAACACCAATGGCCTGGGAGGGTATAACAGCGGTTCTCACGAGGCCATCATTAAATTTTATCCCGGAAGGGGAGGAGACGGTCCTCGGGACAAAGAGGGCAGGAAACTCAAGAAGGGAAAACAAATCGATAGTCCACGCTTCTTTTAAGAATTGGGTATGACGATGAGGCATTTGATCATAACAGCATGTTTTCTGACCTTGGGATCCCTTTGGGCTCAAAAAGATTCCAAAGGGGATAAATATTATTTTCAGTACGCCTATGGAGAGGCCGTAGAGGCCTACCAGCAGGAAATGCGGAAAAATAGCCTTTCCCAGGAGCAACAACTGAACCTGGCCGATGCCTACTTCAGGACCGGGCAATATACACAGGCGGCTGACACCTTTATGGAGGTCTACAAAAAGGACAGCCTGATGACCAATACCCAGTTCAACACCATGCTTCAGGCCCTTTCACGGACCTCGGGCAAGGAACGGGCCATGGCCTTCCTCAGCACCCGCTCCGGGCAGCTTTCAGGCAGCCTGTTGGAAAATGCGGAATTTAACCTGGAGACTCTTGAAGATGCAGAGAATTCCCTCGGCACCTATGAGATATTTGCTCCGTATATCAACAGTGCACAAGCTGATTTTGCCCCTTCGTTCTACGGTGAGGATCGCCTGTTGTTTTCTTCAAGCCGGCCCCTGGCGGATAAAGAAGTATACGAGCCCACGGGAGAATCCTTCCTGAATATTTACAATGCCGCCGTGGAAACCAATGGGCAGGCCGTCAGACCCAGTCCGCTTGGGTGGGTTCCGCAGATCGAATACCATCAGGCAACCCCCTTTTACAGCGAGGCGCTTGATGGAATTTTCTTTGTGCAGTCCAACATGGACGAAGAGGGCCTGGCCTATGATGCCAATGGAAAAAATGCCCTGGCCATTTGCAGGGTGGGGAAGAACGGGTTGATGGAATTCCTCTTCAGGGACCTCAGCACTTCCTTCTACTACCCCTTTTACGATGAATCCAACGGCAAGCTCTACTTTGCGGCTGATTTTGACCAGGGATATGGGGGCACCGACCTCTACTATGTGTATACCAATCGGGGGCAGATCATGTCGCAACCGGTCAATCTGGGTCCCCAGATCAATACACCTGGAAATGAAATTGCACCCTATATCTTTGAGGGAAGCCTGTATTTCTCGTCAGACGTCTTTTATGGCTACGGGGGAATGGATATCTATAAATCGGAACTTCAGGGAGAGGATTTCTACAGCATTCCCGTCAACCTGGGTCCCTGGATCAACTCCAACAAGGACGAATTCGGGTTTATCATCCGCAAGATGCCCGAAGGGGGATACAGCGGTTACTTTGCTTCCAACCGGCCGGGGGGTATGGGAGGAGATGATATTTACGGTTTTACCGTTTCGGAAAAGCCCGGGTTGAAAACGCTGATCGTACGTGGCACCGTACAGGATCTGAGCAATCTGGAAATTGAAAAGGCCTATGTGCGCCTCTATGATTCTGAAGGCACCCTTGTCAAGGAAGCGTATACCGATGATAATGGCGCGTTCAGGATGGAAATCCCTTGGCGGGAAGGAGTACAGGTAAGGGCAGGCAAGGAGCGGTACGAGACCCTTGTGATCGGCAATACGGCTGAACGTCCTGAATTGCAGTCCGGGCAGCCCCTCGACATACGCCTTACCCCGTTGGATGCCGTTGTACTGCAACAGACCGATCGGGCGTTGCTGCGGACCGATCCTTTTCACTTTACCCCGGGCCGCACGGAGATCACACCGGAGATTGCGCTGGTACTGGATCAGGCAGCAGCATCCCTGATGAAATTTCCCGAACTGCGGGTGCGCCTTGAGGCCCACACTGATAGCCGGGGAAACCGGAATACAAACCTGCGGTTGTCTCAGAAGCGGGCCGAAGCCATTAGGGACTACCTCATATCAAAGGGGGTGGCTCCCGAAACCATTTCCGAAGTAACCGGCTATGGGGAACAGCAGATCATCAATAACTGTACAGACGGGGTTTACTGTTTGGACATGCTGCACAAACAGAATGAGCGCTATCCCATTGTGGTGGTTAACTACAACGAATTGTAGGCGGGGTTATCGCTGCAGGAGGCAGTCGCTGCAGTCCTTTACTTCTCCGTAATACGTTTCCCGGTACTTGTGGAGGGTCTGTACGGGGAAGCCCAAAAGCTTTTTCCGGATGTAGGTCACACGTGTGTACAGTTCTCCCATTTCCGGGGTAAATCGTTTTTCAGTGCGTGTTCTTCGATCGATTCGAACCAACTTCATAGAACAAATTTGAGGGGCAAAGCTCCCAAAATAAAGCCTTCAAGTCAAGTTTAGGGTGTTAAACCTGTGTTATGGCTGCCAACGCTCCTGCCCTTCAGGCGAGGATCATCCAAAGGTAATAGACGGAAAAGAAAGAGAGGAAGACGATGCCCAGATAGGTCAGCAGCCTGAGGCCAGGACCCGGGTGGTACTTACTGGGAAGATCTTCACTACTGACGTTTTTCAGGTTCATATAACCCACCAGCGGAGCCAGCACAAAGGATATAAAGGTCGCCAGGGCCACCAGGTCTCCCATGTTTGCGCTGAATGCGGTTACCACCAGGTAGTTCATCCCGGTAAGGACAAGCACGGCAGCCGCGTAGTGCCACTTCCCGGTAAATCGCTTTTTATCAGGCCGGAGATATTCCAGAACATCCACGCTCACCCGCGCAATGGCATCGTGAGCCGTCATGCAGGTGCTGAACATGGTGGCAAAGGCTGAAACCGCAATAAAAATATAGGCCCATTCCCCAATATGGGTAGTGAAAAGGGAGACTACCTGGTCCGCAAAGGTAGCCGCGTTCCCGCTCAATTCGGTTTCAGTGCCGTACAGCGTTCGGTAACCGATCAGCAAAAAGAATACCGCCAGCAGGGCCGTGGTCACATAACCCGTATTGAATTCCCTCAGGGCCTCTTTTAAGGGAGGCCTGCCCCCGAGGTTCTTATACTTCTCAAGGCTCCATAGGCTGATCCAGCTACTGGCTTCCACGGCGGTTGGCATCCAGCCGATCAGACTGATCAGGAACAGGATCCCAACAGAGTCGAAAAGCGTCGGAGGTTCAAAATTTGGGACGGCTTCCACCGCGGGTTTATAGAGGACCAATACGGTGGTGGCCAACAGGGCCACAAAAAGGATGGTGACCACAAATTTCAATGTGGTTTCCAAAAGGGTGTACCGGCCCACAATGAGGACCACCGACAAAAAGGCAAAGAGGGCCAGGGCGATCTGGCTGATGGACAGGGCCGTAATCTTGAACAGGTTGGCCAGCAGGCCTGCCGTGACCACATAGAGGGCGGCCAGAATGGTAAAGGTAGTCACCAGGGTAATAAGCGCATATACCCACATATAAGCCTTTCCCCTGCGGGAGTACCCTTCGATCAGGCTGCGGCCTGTGACGTTGGTATACCGAATCCCGAATTCAAAGAAGGGGTATTTCAGTAAATTGGCCAAAAGAATGGGAATGATCATGCCCCAGCCGTATGTGGCCCCAGCTTTGGTGGACAGCACCAGGTGGGAAGTGCCTATGGCCATGCTCGCAAACAGGAGGCCCGGGCCCAGATTTTTCAGCAGGGATTTAAATTGATTCATGATCGCCGTGGGCTAAAATAAGAACTTCCGGGGGTTATTGTATCTCAATCCGGTTTCCATAATATTTGGGCTGTGTATTGAAAATGAGGTCCAGAAAGACTTTTACCCGGGCAAAATATTCCCTTACCTGCACCTTGAACCCCCGGGAGGTTGGCAGGTCCTTCGCATTATAGCCAATGGCGTACAGTTCCTTTCTGGAGGCGAGAAACAAGGCACGTTCGTTGTGGAATTCCTGTGAAATTACCGTCACGGAATCCAAACCGAATACGGTCTTGGCCCTGAGCATGGAATCCAGGGTTCGAAACCCGGCATAGTCCAGAAAGATCTTGTTTTCGGGAATCCCCATTTCGATGAGGTCTTTCTTGATGGTATTTGGCTCGTTATAGTAAATGCTGCCGTTATCCCCACTGACCAGGATAAAAGATACCTTTCCCGCATTGTACAATTCCACCGCAGCTTCCATACGGTGCTCATAATACGGATTCATCCCGCCTCCCACCTGGTGACGGGCCGTTCCCAGGACCAGCCCCACCTTGTTGTAGGGAATGCTGTTTACATCCCCGTAAAGCCGGTCAGCAGATGAGATCTCAATAATATAATAACACCCTGTGAAGATCAGGACGGGAAGCAAAAACAGGGCAATCAGCCTTTTGCGGATTTTTGTTCTCATGCGCGCCTCGAGAGGAGGAACTAAAGGTACGTATTCCGCATAAAAGATGGTTTCCAATAAAAAAGACCCCGGGAGTGCCGGGGTCCTTTCTCGCTAAAAACTACATCCATCAATTTTGCATCATGACTACCATTTGTATTGGGCTCCGAACATCACCATGGAAGTGGTCATGTCATAAGAAACCTCGCTGCCAGGGATCGCTCCATAAGGAGGGAAAGCCTGTGCAAGCTGAGGATTGAGCACTGGACCCGATGTGGCACTTCCGGAATCCCCGTAGTGGAATACTCCGTCAATGGTCCACTTGTCACTGATCTCAAAGCCCAGACCAAGCTGGAAGGCATTTTTGATGATGGCCGTGGCAGGTACGCTGTAGAAGGCCAATTCGTCCTGAATGGGGTTCGAACTATAGGTATACCCCAGTCGTATTGGAAGGCGGTTGACTCCTTTATACTGTACCCCGGCGGAGAGGACATTGATATTCTGCCAGCCAAATCCGGCTACGGAACCGGTTTCGGTCCAACCCACTACATCAAAGCCGCTGGTGTTTTCATAATACACGATTCGGTAGTCCAGGGCCAGGTCAAAGTGGCCTTTGGAATACCCTGCTCCAAAGGAAAGGATGGCCGGGTAATCCAGTTTGAATTTGTTGGTGCCTGTGGTTCCGTCCAGGTATACGTTATCGAACTCAAAGTCGCCGAAGGACTGATTCGTCTTATATGAGGCCCCCGCTTTGAAGCCGGTACCAGAATTGTAGAATACGCCAAACTGTGCGCCGAATCCAA
>CBFCWO010000098.1:0-9219 GCA_965601625.1 uncultured Flavobacteriaceae bacterium
AGAAGTTGTTACGAATGCTTGCATTATGCAAATCCCTACAATGGGAGATTTACCTATAAAGTTACGAATGAATCTTTCTAAATCCGGGGAATTTGCAGGTAAGGTGGAAGGTTTTATGATTTGAGGTTGCAGGACCGTAGGTTAACTTGTAAATGGGGTGGGGGGCGCTATACCCCCTTCATTAAAGGCCGGAATTTGCCCAATTCAACGGATAGACCAATATTTTTATGCATCTTTGGGAACTACACTATAATGAAACAAACATGAAAAAAGTATTAGTCATTCTCACACTTGGTGTGTTTTTATTACAATCCTGCGGTTCTGTCAAGGTGCAAAGCACCTGGGAGGCCGATGAAGTTACGGTTGATAAGTTTAAGTCGAAAAACGTACTGGTGATCGCCCGGACCGCTGATAATCAAGCCCGTACGGCCTTTGAAATCGAAATTGCCGACGCCCTCAGGGAAAGCGGCATTAGTGCTACGGAGAGCTATAAAAAGATACCCAGGCTGAATCCACAGCAAGAGGTTTCTGAGGAGCGTGCACAACGGGTGCTGAGCATGATCATGAGCGAAGGATTTGACGCCATTGTTTTAACAACGGTAAAGGACCAGCGACAGACCGTCCATACCAATACCTCCGGAGTATATGTCGGAGCCGGATATGGAGCATATTATCCCGGATATTACGGCGGGTTTAACAGCTATTACATGAATCCCTATGCCTATGGTCCCTACTACGGAGTGGGTGGATATATGCCCACAGGCAGTACTACCTCCACTTCAACAACCTACGTTTTGGAAACGCTCGGATTTAACCTGGATGAGCCTGAAGAAAATCAGCTGGTTTTCGTTGTGACTTCTGAGCTTTCAGATCCTAAGGATGCCTACAAGACGGCAGAGGAATATGTTGAAAAGATCGTGAAGGAGTTAAATGATTAGGTAGCTTATACCTTTCGCATACAAAAAACGCCAGGGATTCCCTGGCGTTCTTATTTTATACCCACTTAAAAGAACTAGTTGTCCAGTTCCCCGATCAACGGAATGTTGTTGTAGAGTTCCATGTTCACTGCAGACTGGAAATATCGCTCCAGCTGGTAGAATTGGGCTGCCGCCTTGGCCCCGGCAACTTTCCGGATCTTCTTATGGTAGCCATCCAGCAGTTTATTGCCAGAATCCCTGATTTTTTGGGATTTACTCAAAAGGGCGTCGGTCATTTCCGGGGTGATCCCATCGTACTCCTCTGCATATTTCTTTAACAGGGAGATACGCTGTTTACCAATGTCCTTGCGTTCAGCTTCATAGGCATCGTAGAGGCTCCAGAATTCATCCTGAGCTGCGGGATCAACTTTGATGAAATCCGCAACGACTGATTTTTTTTCTGCCCCAATGATCGACTGCAGAAAATCGATCTCCTCTACGTCAGATTGTGCAGCTCCAAATTGCATTCCAAGGAATAGTGCAACCAGAAGGGTAAGTAATTTTTTCATGATAGTGTAATTAAGGTTTATTGTTTGCTTTAGTCTTGAATTTTCAAACCTGATAAAAGTAAGATATTTAAGGTGATTTAAATCGAATTTCCCGGGAATTCTTTGCAGGGATTTTGCAGATCCATCGAACCTTCAAAATAAGATAAATTAGAGTCCAAATCGATATTGTAATCCTGCCAGGACTTGCTGGCGCCCTGATGAAAACCCATATTCTGCCCGGATCATCCAGCTCTTATTGAGCTGGAACTGGCTGCCGACGGTCATGCTCCACAATTTGGCCTGCTCCTTGTCCAGGGTATAATCCAGGGTGGCATTCTCAGCATTGCTCACGGCATCTTCAGCTGAATTGAGCACGGTGGCCGCAAAATTGATTTTGCGCTGATTGACCTCCCTTCGGACGCGATTCACGGGATTTGACTGTTCTACGGGGTTGAGGCTTTCCCACCACTGATCCAGTTCCGTTTGGGCTTCACCCACTTTCACCTGACCCTGTTCGATCTTTGTTTCCCATTCTTCAGTTGGGAGAATATCCCCTATAGGCAGACTCCCTTTGGTATCCCTATTGACCTTCACCCTGAATCCACCGACCCAGACGGAAATATTTCGATCTTTTTTCCTGCCCAGTTGAAAGGTTTTTCCAATGCGGGGATCGAAGATAAAGGCGAAGACGGGTTTTTCCTGCTTGTCCACATCGGTCCAGGTGAAATTCATATCAAAGGCGACCCAACCGCCCCATACCCCTATAGTCGGAGTTAATCCAAAACCGGCCGTTTCACTGCTGAATTCCGGACTGGTCTGTATGGAAAACACTTCCTCTTCACCTCCAATACGCGGGAGGTAAATCCCTACATCCACAGCCGTGGTAGACTCCGCCCTTGCGAATATCCCATAAACATTTAAAAATGGAAGGACCCAAACATCCGGACGTATATTGATGCCCCAGGACTCGGCTGAGGTGCTGTTGAAACGGATCAGTTCATCTACATTGTAGAGCGGTCCACCATTAAAACCGATATTCACATTGGAAATGATGATATCTGATTCCTGCCAGAGATAATTAACGCCAATCCCAGCGGAGTATGGCAGCTCAAATCCCTTCTCCTTCACCTTCTGACCCCAAATCGGCAAAAGGTAGGGATAGTCCGTATCCTCGGATTTCTCTTTGGACAGATCACTGTATACCTGAGCATGGGCTCTATCTATGTAGCTGAACAAAAAGAGCACACAAAGAAGAGCTAAGGGGGTTTTCATAAAGGTCCTATTTTGCATCAAATGCAATCAAAAGTAAGGGAAGTACGATAAATCCTAAAGAAATTATAAATATCTTTCCGTGGTAACAATGCAATTTATCGCCATCCAATGAAACCTACCAATACAAAGGGGGGGGTGAATACCACCCTGCTGTTCCAGTTATTGCTAATTGTTGGACTCTTGTTCTGGAGTTTTATGATCATGCAGCCTTTTATTCTCCTGCTGGTCTGGGCCATCATCCTGGCAGTAGCCCTTTTTCCGGTTTATCATCGACTCGCCGGGCGTTTTTCCGGCAGGAAACGCAAATGGACTACCATTCTTTTTACCCTTGTTATCGCGCTGGTATTCTTTCTGCCGGGTTATTACCTGGTCAGTGCAACCGTTAAGGGAACACGCGCCATTGTAGAACAGCTTCAGGAAGATACCCTTCATGTCCCCCGGCCAGACCCCAGTGTGGCCGAATGGCCTTTTATTGGAGAGGAGCTTTACAATCAGTGGCATGATTTGGCCGAGAACACCCAGCAATATGCCATGGACCACAAGGAATTGCTGCTCGAGGGGGGGAGTGTCCTTCTGGGAGGTGTGGGTGGGTTCATTGGATCCCTTTTGTTGTTTTTTGTGTCCTTTTTCATTGCCATTGCTTTTATGTACAATTCGGAGGAGGGGTACCAAACGGCCCAGCGCTTCCTGAAAAAAGTGATTGGTCAAAATGCAGAGGACATCCTTGTGATTGCCAGGGATACCGTCCGGGGTGTAGTCAAAGGCATCCTGCTGGTAGGGATCATTCAGGCAGTCCTGGCCTTGATCGGCTTTGAGGTTGCCGGGGTTACCCCAGCAGGCCTGTGGGCCTTCCTCGTACTGGTATTTGCGATCGTCCAGCTGCCTGTGATCCTGATATTGGTCCCTCCTGTGATCATCGTATTCTCCACACAGGGCACTACGGCAGGGATCATCTTTGCCATATATTGCCTGGCTGTGACCCTGAGTGACAGCCTGCTAAAACCACTGCTGCTTGGCAGGGGTTTACAGACCCCCATAATTGTTATCCTGGTAGGAAGCATTGGCGGGTTGTTGCTGCATGGAATTATAGGGCTTTTTGTCGGGCCTGTGGTCCTGGCAGTCGCACACAGGCTGTATTTCTTCTGGGTGGATTCCCAATCGGAAATGGAAGAAGAGCCAACACGATAGTACCTCAAAAAACCAACCCTCCTATGAGCATATGGAATCCAAAAATATGAAGATCAGGACGCTGTTGTTATTTATTATCACCCTGCTGTGTATACAAGCAGCTTCTTCTCAGGTTCTGATCTCCCTGATCTTTGGGGATAAACTCAATTCGGATGCCATAGAATTTGGGTTGGAAGGTGGACTTACCTATTCAGACATGTCAGGCTTTGATGCCAATAAGCGATTGCGCTCCTTTAATCTTGGGTTCTACTTCGACATTGAGCTAAAGGATTCCTGGAGGCTCTACACGGGGGTTTTGGTAAAATCGAAGCTGGGGGTTCGCAACCTGAGCCCGTCTGATCTGGTCTTGCTGGGTGTAGAATCAGCTGAAGAGGGAGGAGAATATTCACAGTATATCAATAATTTCCTGGTGCCCGCCCTGCTGAAATACCGATTCCCCAACCGGATCTATGCAGAAGCGGGGCCACAGTTCGGACTTTTGTACAAGAGCTGGGTACAGTTTGACTCGGATATTGATGGCACGGAAACCCGCATCCGAATTGAAAACAAAGACGTGCTGAACACCTTTGAGGTCGGTGGGGTGATCGGGGCCGGCTACAGGCTTAGACCCGGTCCGGCAGGGGTGACGCTGGGAATCAAATATTACCAGGGGTTCACCAATGCGATCAAAGGGGTTTCCGGCAGCCGGAACAACGCCATTTTTCTTAAATTCAATATCCCAATCGGTGCTGCCGGTAAAAAGGATTCACCATCACAATAACAAAAAACAGTCAACTTATGAAAAAGAGAACACTTATTGCTGGTTTTATCACCATGCTATCGATCGCGCTTCTACAGGGCCAGGCCGTTGAAATTACGCCAACCTACGGATACCAGTTTGGAGGAAAATTGAATTATAGTGGAGGCTACCTCAAGGCAAGCGACAGTGGCATGTTCGGGATAACGGTAGGCTATGAGGCGGCCACCGACTATATGATAGAGGTCACCTATATCAACATGAGTACGGAGCTCCGCATCAGAGACGCCTTTTTTCCGGAAGCCCGCAACGAAACCAGACTTTCAGACCTGAATGTGGATTGGTTCATGTTGGGAGGCACCCGCTACTTTGGAGATGACAAGGTGAAGCCTTTCTTTGGCGGACAGCTAGGGGTTTCTGTCTTTTCCCCCAAGAATGTAGACCTTGATATCGCACCCAATGGCCTTGAAAGCATTACGAAGTTTAGTTTTGGCTTTAAGGGAGGCGTGGTGGTGATGTTATCTGAAAAAGTCGGGATCAACCTGCAGGGCAATCTGCTCTTCCCCGTACAATGGGGTGGCTTTTACATAGGAACCGGAGGCTCCGGCATCAATACGGGGTCTACCATTATTATGGGCGGCTTCAGCGGAGGGCTCGTCTTCCGTTTGGGTGATTGATGAACAAACCACATACATTTTGGAATTTAATTATCAAGTTACAGGTTAATCTGCTAATACATTAAAGATATCTTAACATAGAATTCGTATATTTCCACTTCCCCCATTTATATTGCAATTCGTTTTATCAACCATTAACACTTAGAAAATGAAAAGATCATTATTGCTGGCTGCCTTTATGGCCTTTGCCACGATGGCCTATGGCCAAAAAAAACCAAACATCCTGGTCATCTGGGGAGATGATGTAGGGTACTGGAACATCAGCCACAACAACCACGGCATGATGGGGTATAAGACCCCAAACATCGACCGTATCGCCAAGGCAGGCGTTTCCTTTACAGATTACTACGCTCAGCAGAGCTGTACGGCCGGACGTGCTGCCTTCCTGGGAGGAAATGTACCGGTACGTACCGGGATGACCAAGGTTGGGATGCCCGGAGCGCCCCAGGGCTGGCAGAAAACAGACGTGACCATTGCAGAGGTCATGAAGAGTTATGGCTATGCCACCGGGCAGTTTGGAAAAAACCACCAGGGCGACCGGGATGAACACCTCCCCACCATGCACGGATGGGACGAATTCTTCGGAAACCTCTACCACCTCAATGCGGAGGAAGAGCCTGAAAATGAAGATTTCCCGACCGGGATGATCCTGGCAAATGGGCAAAAATTCGAGGATGTCTTCGGCCCCAGAGGAGTTATCCACAGCTGGGCAGACGGCAATGGCGGACAGCGCATAGAAGACACCGGGGCGCTTACCAAAAAACGGATGGAAACCATCGACGATGAAACGCTGGCGGCAGCCAAGGAATTCATCAAAAAGCAAGTAGACGCCGACGAACCTTTCTTTACCTGGTGGAACGGGACCCGCATGCACTTCCGCACCCATGTGCGTGAGGACCGCCGGCACCCCGGGAATGACGAGTACACTGATGGGATGATCGAGCACGATATGCATGTGGGTATGTTGCTGGATTACCTGGAGGAACTGGGGATTGCTGACAATACCATCGTCTTCTACTCAACAGACAACGGCCCCCACTTCAATACCTGGCCGGATGCCGGTACCACGCCCTTCCACGGAGAAAAGAACAGCAGCTGGGAAGGTGCCTACCGCGTTCCTGCCTTTATCAAATGGCCTGGAAAAATCCCGGCAGGTGAAACACGCAACGGAATTGTTTCTCATGAGGATTGGCTACCCACTTTTGCTGCCGTAGCAGGGGGTACGGATATCGCGGATAAGCTCAAAGCAGGTGTAACCCTGAATGGCAAGCGGTTCAAGAACTACATCGACGGGGCCAACCAGCTGGACTACCTGATGGGGAAAACAGAAGAATCCGCCCGGAAAGGATTTATTTATGTAAACGATGCAGGTGAAGTGGTCGCCCTTCGGTACGGACCCTGGAAGGCCATGTTCCAGGTACAGCGGGAAAAGCAACTTGCGCTTTGGTTTGAGCCTTTTGTGAAGTTAAGGGGACCCTACCTCTTCCATTTAAGGAGGGATCCCTTCGAGAAAGCTCTTGAAGGATCCAACACCTATTGGGACTGGTATATCGACCGGGCCTTTGCCCTGGGAGGGATGCAGTATTATGCCATGAACTGGCTTTCTACCCTGGCAGAGTTTCCACCAAGTCAGGTACCCGGTGATTGGAGTTTGAGCACCCTGGAGGAACAAATCAAAGGGATGATACCGAAAAGCGAATAAGTCTATGTATACATGAACAAGCCGCCCGGATACCGGGCGGCTTCTGTTTATACCCTAATGGTACAGATTATGAAATTAATAGTTGCAAAGGTTATCTTCCTCCTTTTTTTAACCATAACATTTGGATGCAAACAACAGGAGGACAAGCCAGTTGAGGTATCAGACATGGTTGAGGCTGTCACAGCTGATCCTCTGCCTTCCTGGAATAAAGGTCCTGCCAAACAGGCTATTGTGGACTATGTGAATGGAGTTATCACTGAAGGAAGCCCTTCCTTTGTCCCTGTGGCAGACCGTATCGCCACCTTTGACAACGATGGGAACCTGTGGTCCGAACAACCCCTTTATTTCCAGCTGCAATTTGCCATGGACCGGGTTAAGATCATGGCTCCGGACCACCCGGAATGGCAGGACCAACAACCCTTTAAGGCCCTTATGGAAGGGGATATGGAGGCCCTGATGGCTGAAGGGGAAGCAGGCCTGATCAAACTGGTCATGGCCTCCCATGCCGGGATGACGGCTGCCGAATTTGATGCTACGGTCAGGGATTGGTTGAAGACGGCCAGGCACCCCCGGTTTGACCAACCCTATAACAAGTTGGTATACCAGCCCATGCTTGAATTGCTGGAGTACCTCCGGGCCAACGGATTTACTACGTTTATCGTCTCGGGAGGGGGCATTGATTTTATGCGACCCTGGACAGAAGAAGTCTACGGGATACCGCCCCACCAGGTGGTGGGAAGCAGCATCAAGGCCGAATTCGACTACAATGATGGCAACCCTTTGATCCGCAAGCTGCCCGAGCTGGACTTCATTGACGACAAGGCCGGCAAACCGGTGGGCATACACAAGTATATTGGAAAAAAACCCATCTTCGCCTCAGGCAATTCTGACGGGGACTTGCAGATGCTTCAATACACCGCTTCCAACCCCCATGGGGCCTTCATGCTCTACCTGCACCACACCGATGCGGACCGTGAATGGGCCTATGACCGGGAATCCCATATCGGTCGATTGGACAAGGGGCTTGATGAGGCCCAAAAGAATGGCTGGACGGTAATCGACATGAAAACCGACTGGAAGGTAATCTATCCTTTTCAGATGGAAGAGTAGCGCATTTTACACAGATAGAACCATTAAAACTGGGGGGCTAGCGGTTTTGCTGTTGGCTCCCTATGTATTTGCCAACCACTGTGGCTGTAATGATTACCAGGTAAAACTGCCCCAGTAAACCGATCAGCACGGCAGCTTTCTGCGCCAGGGACCCAACGGGGACGATTTCCCCGTACCCAATAGTCATCAGGGTGATATAGGCATAGTATAAAAGGTTTTCCGTCAGGTCTTTGCCCTGCATGCCTTCAAGGCCACTGAAGGAATCGGGTTCCGCGAAATGGATTCCCAACAACAGGAAAAATCCGATTAGTCCCAGGGAGATATACCCCCCCATCACCCCGAAGATCACATTCTTATTGACTTCCCTGGCCTGCCATACCTGTAAGATAATCTCCACCGTTACAAGGGTGTAAAACATAGAAAGCAGTACGAAACGGGTGAGTTGGTAATCCGGGTTTTCCGCCACGGTCTGGCTAATGCGAACCAGTGAAAATAGCAGTGCAAACACAAAGAGTGTGGTGTAAATGGGCCTTGTTTTCTTGCGCATGGAGATCAGTACAAACCCCGCCAGGATATTGGCAAAAACCAGGAGCGGATCTACATAGGTTTGGAAAATTTCCGAGCTAAAGAAAAGGCTCCCGAACAAAAGAAGGCAGAATGTGGACAAATAGAGCTCAAAGCGGTATCTGCGAAGGGTTTTCAAGGTTATTGGTTGTATTTGGATGCTACAAGATAACAGAAAACCGATACTGGAGAAAAGACTCATACCCTAAAGTAGTTTCTAAAGGATTAAGCTACATATGGGAAAAGCGGGGTTTTTTCCTTCTAGGTTGCCTGCTTGGTGTTTGCAGGAACCCGGTCTAAATTTACAATGGGGGGAGGGGGCGTTCCCCTTTCTTTAGGCACTGAATTACTAAAGCCTGAAAATCCCTGGGTGGTAGCCAGTTATTCCGGTTTGATTTTCGACTTAAAACACCGCTTGCCAGGCTATTCCCACCGTATCGTAATTGTTTCCCACGGTAGCCGTGGTTCCCGTAGTGGCAAGCAGCTTCATGAAATACCTGGAACC
>CBFCWO010000099.1:0-8829 GCA_965601625.1 uncultured Flavobacteriaceae bacterium
TAATAGAAGTACCCAACAAAAAACCCACCGTGGTTTCCATGCGGTCGGTAATCGCTTCGAAAAAATTCCAGAGCGCGGAAATGCAGCTCCCCATAGCCTTCGGAAAAACGATCAGCAATGAGACCTTTGTGGTGGACCTGGCGAAGATGCCCCACCTGCTGATGGCCGGTGCTACCGGACAGGGAAAATCCGTTGGGCTAAATGCCATCCTGACCTCCCTCCTCTATAAAAAACACCCGGCAGAAGTGAAGTTCATCCTGGTGGATCCCAAGAAGGTGGAACTGACCCTGTACAATAAGATCGAACGTCATTTCCTGGCCAAGCTCCCCAACAGCGAAGAAGCCATCATCACGGACAATACAAAGGTGATCCACACCCTGAATTCCCTCTGCATCGAAATGGACGACCGATATGAGCTGCTGAAATCGGCCATGGTGCGGAACATCAAGGAATACAACACCAAGTTCAAGGCGCGGAAGCTTAACCCCAACGAGGGGCACCGGTTCCTCCCCTACATCGTGCTGGTCATTGATGAGTTTGCAGACCTGATCATGTCGGCCGGGAAGGAAGTGGAGACCCCTATCGCACGCCTCGCACAGCTGGCACGGGCCATTGGCATACACCTGGTGATCGCCACCCAGCGTCCTTCCGTAAATGTCATTACCGGCCTGATCAAGGCAAATTTCCCTGCACGTATCGCCTTTCGGGTGACCTCCAAGATAGACTCACGGACTATTCTGGATACCCAGGGGGCCGATCAGTTGATCGGACGGGGTGACATGCTGTACACTCAGGGCAATGAGATCATACGCCTCCAATGTGCCTTTGTGGATACGCCGGAGGTGGCAAAGATCACGGAATTCATAGGTTCTCAGCGCGCCTATCCCGATGCCCATTTACTGCCCGAGTACGTGGGCGAGGAATCTGGCACAGGGATTGATTACAGCATAGAGGAGCGGGACAGCATGTTTAGGGAAGCTGCCGAAGTTATCGTCACGGCCCAACAGGGTTCGGCTTCCCTGATCCAGCGAAAATTAAAACTGGGCTATAACCGGGCGGGGCGGATCATCGACCAGCTGGAAGCTGCGGGGATCGTGGGGCCCTTTGAAGGCAGCAAAGCACGGCAGGTACTGATCTCGGACCTGATGGCACTGAATGAACTCTTAAGTAACGAAACAAATCAATAGCATGAAATCAAGACTCCTACCAGCACTACTGCTCACCTTGTTCCTGGGCCCTGTTCAGGCGCAGGATGCTGCCAAAGCCAAGGCCCTTCTGGATGAAGTTTACAACAAGGTGATGGGATACCAGAATATCGTGGTGGACTTTAAGTTCGACCTTTACAACAGCGAAGCGGATGTTCGGCAGGAAACCCGGGGGGATGTAACCCTTAAAGGGGATATGTATTATCTGAACTATATGGGGGCCGAACAACTCTACGACGGAAAAAAAGTATACACTGTAGTCCCGGAGAACGAAGAGGTCACCATAGAAGACCGCACCGAAGACGGCGGGTCCGTAAGCCCCTCCAAGATGCTTACTTTTTACAGGGAAGGGCACAAATACGAGTGGGACATCCTCCAAAATGTGCAGGGCCGGAAGATTCAGTATGTAAAGCTTATACCCATTGATTCAAATTCGGAAACCGAGTCGATCCTGCTGGGCGTCGACGTGGAGACCAAGCATATTTACAAGTTGGTAGAAACGGGCATCAACGGGACCAAGACCACCATCACTGTTAATTCTTTCAAAACAGACCAACCCCTGTCGGAATCCTTATTTACTTTTAATGAAAAGAAATACAAGGACGAAGGATACTACATCATAAGAAATTAGGGCTTGCGCATCCTGGACCAATACATACTGAAGAGGTTCCTGATGAATTTTTTCAGTTCGTTTGTGATTCTGATGTTCATCTTCATCTTCCAAACGATCTGGCTGTTTATCGACGACCTGGCCGGCAAGGGGCTGGACCTGATCATCATTGGAAAATTCCTGTTCTACCTCCTGCCCAACCTTTCAGAGAAAGTACTCCCGCTAACGGTCCTGCTGTCCTCCATCCTCACATTTGGCGCCTTTGCAGAGAATTACGAGTTCGCCGCCATGAAGGCATCCGGGATTTCCCTTCAGCGGTCCATGCGCTACCTGATCATATTCGTTGTGTTTCTGGGGGGAGTCACCTTCTATTTTGCCAACACCGTCATTCCGCTTTCCGAGCAGAAGATCTACAACCTCCGGAGGAACATCGCCACCCTGAAACCGGCAGCAGTGATCGTGGAGGGGGTTTTCAGCGATTTTGAGGGTCGGAATATCAAAGTGGAACGAAAATATGGAGAAAACGACCGTTTTCTGGAGAACGTGATCATCCACATGAAATCGAACCTGCAGCGCAATACCACAGTGATCCGGGCAGCCCGGGGGGAGTTGATCAGCGGGGAAGGCTCAGACATAATCCAATTGGTCCTCAAGGACGGGCATTATTACGAAGACATCGTGCAAAAATCGGGAAATGCCGGGAAGACCCACCCGTTTACCCGGGCGGATTTCGATACCTATATCATGAATATCGAAATTCCCGACAACATGGAGGACCTGGAGGCGGACCGCAATGTGGAAACCGACAAAATGAAGAATGTCAGCCGCCTGCTCACGGACATCGACTCCATTGAAAACCACAACCGGAATCTGGTGGAAGTGTTTTCCAAGAATATCACCAGCCGCATGGGAGCTTTCCCCATTGACGAAACGGATACCAAAAAGGTATCCAGCACCCTGGATTCGCTTTTAAATGCCAAAGATACCCTCTTAAACAGAAGTGATCTCCTTGTAAGTACAACAGACACCCTCGCTACCAACAAGGATACCGTGGCAATTAGTACAGAATCCCTGCTAAGCGACCAGGATACCCTTGCCCCAGACGAAGCCATTCAACCCCCTGAAGTGCTGGCAGACACAAGCCCCGTCATACGAAAGGACAGTCTTGGGATCCCAAAAAAGGTCAAGCGATCCATACAGGGCAAAGACCCCCTGGAGCCCTTTCAACCCTGGGAACAGGGGCAAATCCTCGATGCCTCCCGAAATTCCGTAAAGAACATTCTGAATTCCGTGCGGGGAAAAGGGGAAGAACTGGAATTGAGCTATAAACGGCACAACCTGCATATCCTGAGCTTTCACCGGAAATTTGCCCTGGCCTTTTCCTGTATCATTCTTTTTTTCGTGGGTGCGCCGCTTGGAGCAATCATCCGAAAAGGAGGGCTTGGATTACCGATGGTCATCGCGATCGTCTTATTTCTGGCGTATTACTTTTTCGGCGTATTTTCGGGCAATTATGCAAAAGAAGGGAATATTCACCCAATCCTGGGGGCATGGCTCCCGACCATGATCATGCTCCCCCTGGGGATCTGGCTTACCAAAAGGGCCACTTCGGATAAGGGATTGATGAGTTTTGGACATTTTATCGACATATGGAAGGAAAAACTATCGCGCTTCAAAAAGAAGAAAAAACCGCAAACAACCTGATGACGAATTCAATAAAACTGGACTCCATTGAGGCGGCCATTGAGGACATTCGAAAGGGCAAGGTGATCATCGTGGTGGATGACGAGAACCGGGAGAATGAAGGGGATTTTATTGCCGCGGCGGAAATGGTCAATCCCGAGATGATCAATTTCATGGCCACCCACGGAAGGGGACTGATCTGTGCCCCTCTGACCGAGGAGCGGTGTGAGGAGCTGAACCTGACGATGATGGTGGAAAACAATACCGTTTTGCATCATACGCAGTTTACGGTATCTGTTGACCTTTTGGGACATGGGTGCACCACTGGCATTTCCGTACACGACCGGTCCAAGACCATCAAAGCCCTGGTAGACCAAAATACCCGACCGAATGAACTGGGGCGTCCGGGACATATCTTTCCCCTGCGGGCCAAGAATGGTGGTGTGCTCAGGCGCACCGGACATACTGAGGCGGCAGTGGATTTCGCCCGTTTGGCGGGTTTTGAGCCCGCTGGCATCCTGGTAGAGATCCTGAATGAAGACGGAACCATGGCCAGGCTGCCGCAGTTGCAGGAGGTAGCCCGTAAATTTGACCTGAAGCTGGTCTCCATTGAAGACCTTGTCGCCTATCGGATGCAGCACGATAGCCTGATCCAGAAAAAGGAATCCTTTGACCTGAAAACCCGTTTTGGGGATTTCCACCTCCACGCCTACCAGCAAACCACCAATGATCAGATCCACATCGCCCTGACCAAGGGCACCTGGAAAAGCGGGGAACCCGTGCTGACCCGGATCAATTCCACCCTGGTCAACAACGATATCCTGGGAACCCTCACCCATGATGCCGAAAAGAAGCTTGACGATATGTTCCGCGCCCTGAACCAGGAAGGTAAAGGCGCTATTGTATTTATCAACCAGCAGAGCGAATCCTTCAACCTGCTGCAACGCCTGAAAGGCCTGAAGGAAAACCAGGAAAAGGGCATCATGAAAGCCCCCGGCATCCCGATGGACAACAAGGACTTTGGCATTGGCGCCCAGATCCTGCACGACTTGCGGATCTCCAAAATGCGCCTGATGACCAACAGCACCCAGACCAAACGGGTTGGGATCGTGGGCTACGGGCTTGAAATCGTTGACTACGTCCCTTACTAGCCTGATCTAGGAAAACACATCCTCAAGGATACGTCCCCTGCGATCCAGCTCCTGCTCATCCCATCCGAGTTTTATAAGGATAGAAAGGGTGCGCCCCATCCAGTGGTCGGAACCCGGATAGGCTGTAGCATGCCTGGACAAGAACTGCTCTTTGGTGCTTTCCGGGAGCTTCGACAGGGATGTTAAATCCTTTAGGTGTTCCCAACGGCGGTAATAGTGCCAGTTGTTGTCATACCAGTAGAAGACCCCGTCAAAACCCGCTTTCAGCAGGGCCTTTTGAGCCTTGCGAGCAGCGCTTTCACTGGGAAGGAAGAAGTTCAGAAAGGAATAATTCTCCACCCCGCCTTCAGGTACACGGCGGAGGGTTATGCCAGGGATGTTTTCAAGCATACTGCGAAGGTGCGAATAGTGCTTTTCCTGAATGGCCAGAAAATCGTCCAATCTTGGGAGCTGGGCCATTCCCACCGCTGCATTCAGCTCTGAAATCCGGTAGTTAAACCCGAGGTGGGGATGCCCTTCAGCCCCCCGATCTGCCCCGATATGGTCGTGCCCATGATCGCTGTACGCCTGTGCCCGCTGGTATATTTCCTCTGAATCCGTGATCAGGGCACCCCCTTCGCCGCAGGTAATGGTCTTTACATAATCAAAGGAAAAACATCCCACATCCCCATAACTACCAAGGGGCCTGCCTTCAAAACTGCCCCCTATGGCCTGGCAGGCGTCTTCCAGCAAGACCAATCCATGGGCATCTGAAATGGCCTTCAACGCCCTGAGATCTGCCATGGAACCGCACATATGTACCGGCATGATTACACGCGTAGCAGGGGTAATGGCTTTACGCACTGCCTGGGGGTCCAGGGTGAGTGTATCGTCGATATCGCAAAGCACAGGGATGGCCCCGAGGGCAAGGACCGCCTCAAAACTGGCGACAAAAGTAAATGTCGGCAGGATGACCTCGTCCCCTGCTCCTACCCCGGCACTGGCCATGGCCACCGCTAATGCCGCCGTGCCACTGCTCACTACATGGGCATGCCGGGTCTGCATCCGGCGGGCCAGGGCCTTCTCGAGCTCCAAAGCCTTCCAGTGCCCGTTGCGCATGGGGTCAAAACCATACCGCATCAACACCCCGGTGTCCAGCACCTCGGATACCGATGCCCGTTCACTTTCTCCAAACAATTCAAAACCAGGCATATCTATTGTTCTTTGGGTTTTTCGTGTATCCGGATTATCGTGTCCTTCAGGTCCCGCCGAACCTTCTTGAGGCCGGAAAACATATCATCTGCTGCCCTATATCCCACGGGAAGGACCAATACAGCTGTCAGGCCCTTTTCTGTAAGGCCCAGGATGCGATCATAGGCCTCGGGAACAAATCCCTCCATCGGACAGGAATCTATACGCTCCACAGCACAAACCGTGAGCAGGTTGCCCAGGGCAAGGTAGGCCTGGTGCACCGCCCAAATCCGTATTTGTTCCGGGGTCTTTTTAGAGAAACTACCAACCAGGTCATCCCGGTAAGGTTTCAGGATTTCCGCTGCGGTTCCCCTTATGGACTGTACTTTATCGAAATAGCCTTCAATATAGGAGGTGTCAATCTCAGTCTCCACACAGATGACCAGCAGGTCTGAGGCCTCTGCTACCTGTGCTTGCCCATACGAATGGGGCACCAGGGATTTCTGAAGTTCTTTGTTCCGTATGGCCAGCAGGCGGATGGGCTGCAAACCATAGGAAGTAGCCGTGAGGTTGAACGCATTGGTGAGCCTGGTTACCTTCTCCTCCGGCAGCACTCTGGCCGGATCGAATTTTTTAACCGCATATCGCCAGTACAGGGATTCCAGGGTATTGTCCATGCATCGAATTTAGGTAAAAAACCAGAGTTTGACCGCCATTACAATGACCATTCCCACCAGGAAGATCTTGATATATCCATCCCCTTTGTTCACGGAAATACGGCTGGAAAACCATGCTCCGAGGCCATTGCCGAGGGCCAGGACCAGCCCAACCTTCCAGATCACCTTGTCATTGAGCACAAATACCGCCAGGGCCGCCAGTGTATACATAAAGACCACCGCTACCTTGGTCGCATTGGTGCGCACCAGGGAGAGGCGGTGCACATAATGCAGGAAGAGGATGATCACAAAGCCAATCCCTGCATTGATAAATCCTCCGTAGATCCCAATAAAAAAGAACGCAAGCATTCCGATCCATCGGTACTTTCCGGTAATCCTTTCCTCCAGCTGATCTATTTTCACCTTTGGCTTAAAGACGATGATCAGTACCACAACCACCATGATGATCGCAAGGATGCGGTTAAAGGTCTCCCCCCGTATATCCACTGCAATGAAAGCCCCGATGATGGACCCCAGGGTGGCGGCCACGCCCAAATATATATTGAAGGGAAAAGTACTCACCCCTTTGCTCTTGAAACCCGCCACGGCTATGGCGGTTTGCAGGACGATGGCTACACGGTTGGTCCCGTTGGCCACAGCCGGTGGCAACCCCAGGAAAATCAACACAGGCAGGGAGATCAGCGAAGCCCCTCCGGCCACCGTATTGATAAAGCCCACTACAAATCCGACCCCGACGAGCAAGAGGTAATGATACCACGCATCCATGCCGGCAAAAGTACGGGTTATTTCATATCTTTAGAAGAACCATTAAAACCAATCTATGAAGGCCTTTTCGCTCGTTTCCGCTGCTTTATTGTTATTTATCCTGCTCCCACTGAAAGGAAATACCCAGCAGAAAACCCCGCTGGAACTTACTGACATTTTTAATCTGGAATACATCTCGGATCCGCAGATTTCCCCGGATGGTACCCGGGTGGTCTATGTGCGGAACTTCAAGGATATCATGACCGACAGGAACCTGTCCAACCTGTGGATGGTCAATGCGGACGGGAGCAATCACCGGCCACTGACCACAGGTAACCACAATGTCAGCAGCCCGCGCTGGTCCCATGACGGGGAGAAGCTCGCCTTCCTTTCCAACCGGGAAGACGACAAAATGAAGTTATATTTAATGTGGATGGACACCCGGGAGGCAGCTGCACTTACCAACACGCCACAGAGCCCGGGTTCTCCCGTATGGTCACCGGATGACCGCTATCTGGCTTTCTCCATGTTCGTCCCTTCTAAAAAAGCTTCTCCCGTAAAACTGCCGGACAAACCCAAAGGCGCCAAATGGAACACCCCGCCCACCTATATCGATGAGATGAACTACCGGGGAGACGGTCAGGGGTATTATAAACCGGGCAACCGCCAGCTCTTTGTGCTTTCCACGGAAGGGGGCACCCCACGGCAGGTGACCGATGCAGAGCACAGCCATGGCAACCCTTCCTGGAGCGGGGACGGCAGGTCCCTGTATTTCAGTGCCAACCTGCGGGAGGATGCAGATTTTCAGCCTCGAAATTCAGAGGTCTACCGCCTGGACCTGGGCACAGGGGAAGTTACTGCCCTTACAGACCGGGAGGGCCCGGACAGTGGTCCATTGGTTTCCCCCAATGGGACACAGATCGCCTATACCGGCCTGGATGACCGCTATCAGGGCTACCAGATCAACCGGCTGTACCTTATGAATACCGATGGCAGCAACTCCAGGCTGATTTCGGGTAACTTTGACCGCAGCATTCAGAATGTGCAGTGGGCCGGGGATGGGAAGTCCCTCTACTTTCAGTATGACGATCACGGGGATACCAAAATTGCCCAGGTAGGCGTGAATTCAGGCAAGGTTGAATCCGTTGTTGAGGGGCTGGGAGGCCTCTCCCTGGGAAGGCCCTACAATGCCGCTGATTTTTCCGTGGCTTCCGATGGGAGCCTGGCCTACACCCTGGGTGGTACCGAACATCCCGCAGACCTGGCCGTACAAAACAAGAAAGGAGCCCGCAGGATTACCCGCCTGAACGACGACCTGTTTTCGTTCAGGGACATAGGGGTAGTGGAGGATATCCGCTGGAATTCCTCTTATGACCAGCGGGAAATGCAGGGTTGGATCGTCAGGCCCCCGAATTTCGACCCGAATAAAAAATACCCCATGATCCTGGAGATCCACGGAGGGCCGTTTGCAAGCTACGGGTCTGTATTCTCCGCAGAGGTGCAGCTCTACGCCGCAGCCGGCTATGTGGTCCTCTATACCAATCCACGTGGCAGCAGCGGATACGGAGAGGAATTCGGCAACCTGATCC
>CBFCWO010000100.1:0-8709 GCA_965601625.1 uncultured Flavobacteriaceae bacterium
CTTTCAGCCCAAAATTGCCTGCTTTTTCGATTCAATATTCCAACATATCAAGAGGTGGAATACACATAAAAAAACCCTCTAATTTCTTAGAGTGTTTTGTTCGGATCGCTACCAGATCAGAAGTCGTATTTTTTAATGGAGGTCTTTTCGGATTCCAGGAATACTATTCCTTCGACCATGTCAATTGCATAATTCGGCTTGCGGTTTTTGCCGAGGAAAATGGACTTTTCGTTTTCACCCGTATCCTTGTTAACCTTGGCCAATTCGATACCGGCATCACTTTTCGTAAGCACCATTACATAATCCCGGGCCTGTTTGGTAGCCTTGAACCGTTTATTGGCGGCATTGAAGGCCAATCCGGCCACTTCACCGGCCGAAGCACTCATTTCCCCGTAAGATTGCCCGATGCTGGCAAAGGTCTGCCCTTCCACGGACTCAGGGGAAAACTGGCTGCTTGCGCTTTGAAAAGCCCCGGAGGCCATCCCGCTAACGGCTGAAACATACCCGGTGTAGATCGTTCCGGCATAGAGCAGGGCGCGTTTCCATCCTTCTTCCCGTGGCGAAGGGAAATAGCTCTGATAGACCTGGTTCCCATCAAAGTCATATAAAGCAAAATTCTGGTCTGAGCTCAGCAGGATACCCCTATCTCTGATTTCGATGCCCGAGGGGCCTTCCCCTTCCTTAAAACTGATCGCCGTGCTGCCATTCATGGCAACCTGGCCGGTATTCAGGTCCAGACCGCTGATGGACTGGGTCTTATCGTTGAAGAAGAAGAGTTGATCCCCTGCCCGTTGGATCAGGCTGTAGTGGACCTTGATATCCTTGTCCCAAAAAAGGTCACCCGTGGAGGTGTTTACGATATTCATCTCCCGTTCCGTGGCATACAGGATGCCGTGGTCGGTGGTCAGGGTATAGCCCACATAGCCCTTTACCTTAATGGTCTTATCAAAGGTGAATACCCCTTGTTGGGTGTCCAGGTAGTTCAGGAAATTCTTGTCGTTCCGGGTGGTGATGACCAGCATCCCGTTTTCCGTAGGGGTATAGCTGTAGATACCCCCTTTGATTGCGACCCCTCTTCCTTTTTTGCCCCAGAGCCCTTGCCCGGTTTGCATATCGATAAGGTTCACCTTTGAGTTGTTCCTGCCAAAGGGCAGGATGAGCAGGTTTTCCCCTACCCAGGTGCTGTGGCCCAGGCGTCCTTTAACACTTACCGGTTTTTTCCAAAGCTGTTCCCCGGTGGCGATATCGTAGGCCCGGTAAGATGAGGTATAGGTAGGGATCTGGTTCCCACTTGAACTGGACATCCCGATATTGTCGTTTTCTTCCTCCGTTCCGATGACAAAGTACTTCAGGGAGGAATGCAGGGCAAAATCGAGGTTTATTTCAACCTGCTCACTCATGGTCTCAGCTGCCTTTTTAAGCAGGTTCCCAAAACCACCCATACTGCTCAGTTGCTTGGATTCCTCCGAATTTTCGTTGCTCCAGATGATGTCACCTGTTCTTGAGTTTACACGGAGGTTTTTAAACAGCGTAATGCCCAGGAGTTCGGAATCTGAGAGCTCTACGATATCTACAATGCGGCCGAAATCCTCCTGGGATTTCCAAAGTACTTTTCCAGAGCCGATATCCACGGAAACAGCTATATTTTCCCCATCGGCCGATTTCCCTGAAACCACGATGGAGTTGGAGCGATACAGCACAAAGTGTTCCTTGACCTTGTTCACCCCGCTCTCTGTGGAACTGAAAACGGTGGCCCCGTCGAAGGTGTTGATAAAGAACAGGCCGCTGCGTGTTTCCACCTTGGCAAAAGGGGAATTCTCCAGTTCCTCGAAAGAGGCTTCCTCCAGGTTTGAAAACTGTGGATTGTGCCAGAGGATATCCCCTGAATCGTAGTCGATACCGTATAGCCCGGAATTGGTTTGCACGATATGGTTGCCCAATGCAGTAACCATTTGCCAGTTGATGGCTTTTTCAAATGAAGAGGACCAGGCTTCCTGGATCTGGGCATTGGCAAACAATGAGATGACCATTGCGATGGCCAGTACAATTTTTTTGAACATGGTAAATCCTTTTTTTTAAGGGTTAATGGACCTAACTAGAACGTAAACAGGCTGTTTTTAGTGCATGCTCCCGGGATTCAACCGGAACGGCCCCTCAACGACGGGCAGTGCGCGGGAGAAGGATATTTTTCCTATTTTGAAGTGAATTTGTCATCCATGCCATCCCCACCCTGTGTTGATCATCCGCTACGGGTGGGGGACAACCTTATAAATTCCGACCTGCAGTATGAAAAAAGCAAAACGCACCACCTTGTTGCTCTTTATGATGGGACTGTCTATGCATATTTGGGCTCAGAAGCCTGTGGAAGCATCGACGTATTGGAACTACGCCAAAGCGTCCTTTCCCGAGTTGAAAGAATTACTTGCCATCCCGAACGATGCCCACTTCCCGGAGGATATTGAGCGAAATGTTCAATGGTGTGAAGACCATTTTACCAGGCGGGGATTCACCACCCAACGCCTGGAAACCCCCGGAGCCCCGCTACTGCTGGCCGAACGTCCAACCCCCGTGGCCGGGGCCAAAACCGTCCTGATTTACCTGCAGGTGGATGGTCAGCCAGTAGATCCGGATTTCTGGAACCAGGAGAATCCCTATGAGGCCACCCTTAAGAAAAAGGGGAAGGCAGGCACCTGGGAAACCATGGACTGGGAATTGTTGGAGGGGGATAAGATCGATCCGGAGTGGCGCATTTTTGCCCGAAGCACTTCGGATTCCAAAGGCGCGGTTAATATGTTCCTGACGGCGGTCGACATGATCAATGACCGCAATGAAACACCCAATTTCAACATGAAGGTGATCATGGATTTCGAGGAGGAAATGGGGTCCCCAAATTTACCACAAGCCGTAAAGGACTATAACCAGGTACTTGCGGCCGATATGCTCATCATTTTTGATGGCCCCCGCCATATCACCAATAAACCTACCCTCACTTTTGGTGCACGCGGCATTTCGGAGATCACTCTGAAAGTATTCGGACCAATGAACCCCCAGCACAGTGGCCATTACGGAAATTGGGCACCCAACCCTGCGGTTCGCCTGGCCCAATTGATATCCAGCATGAAAGATGAGGACGAACGGGTGACCATCCCGGGGTTTTACGATGGGATCTCCATCAGCGAAGCAGTTAAGGCCGAGTTGGATGCGGTGCCCGACCATGCGGAATATATCAATAAACGACTCGGGGTGGCAAGTGGAACGGGGGTGGCGCCAACCTATCAGGAATCCCTGCAGTACCCGTCCCTGAATGTGCGTGGACTGCGCTCAGGATGGGTGGGGGAGGAAGCCCGGACCATTGTCCCTGCCACAGCCACGGCGGAGATCGATATCCGGCTGGTGCTCGAAAGCGACCCGGACCGGCTGATCAAACTGGTCCGCGACCATATTGCCAATCAGGGATATTACCTTACAGAAGGCGAACCTACCGGGGAGGAACGGGCAACCCATAAACGCATCTGCCAGTTTTCGAGCAGTACATCCTACCTGGCTTTTCGTACTGATTTTGATTCAGAGGTAGGGCGTTGGTTGGACCGTGCCCTGGTCAACGCTTTTGGGGAAGCCCCCATAAAACAGCGGACTTCGGGAGGCAGCATACCTATTTCCCCCTTTGTGATCGAATTGGGCGTTCCGGCTGTTACGGTGCCCACGGTCAACCGGGACAACAACCAGCACAGTCCGAACGAAAACATCCGGATCGGGAACTATGTAGACGGGATTAAGACGATCCACCATATTCTTATTGAAGCGTTATAAGATGTTTCTTCATGGAGACCTGGCAAAGCGCCGAATTCTGGCATCTGCTGTTTTGAAGTCAATGGGAAGAAGGGTAGCTATTGTTGGGGAAGTATCTATTTTTGTAGTCGCCTGGTGTAGCCCAGCATGATTTTTCTTTAAAACCGAAAAGCAGATGGCCTCTGGATTTTTTGCGGTATTGGATGATATCGCCACTTTGATGGACGACGTTGCCGGAATGAGCAAGGTGGCCACAAAAAAAACGGCGGGCATCCTCGGGGACGACCTGGCTGTAAACGCCGAGAAAGCTTCAGGCTTTACACCTAATCGCGAACTCCCGGTCTTATGGGCCATTACGAAAGGATCCCTTTTAAACAAACTCATTATCCTGCCCGTCGCTTTTCTTTTGAGCGCCTTTCTGCCCTGGATCATCACGATCATACTCTTGCTGGGCGGGTTGTACCTGGCCTTCGAAGGGGGCGAAAAAGTGTATGAGTACTTTTTTCCGGGGAGTCATGCGTCCCATCATAAAGGAGGCCCGGCCGAATCCACGGCGGATAGGCCAATTGAGGAAAAAGCCAAAATAAAAGCTGCCATCGTCACCGATTTTATCCTGTCGGTTGAAATTGTCATCATTGCCCTGGGTACGGTTACTGAGGAGCCCATACTGACCCAAATACTGGTTGTTTCTTTTGTGGCCCTGGTGGCGACCATCGGCGTCTACGGCATAGTGGCCCTGATCATTCGGATGGATGAATTCGGATATGGGCTGATGGCCCTCAACGGGGAGGACAATACCTTTTCGGATAAAGTGGGCAAGTTTTTTGTCGGGGCACTGCCCAAGGTGATCAAGGCACTATCGGTTATCGGAACCCTGGCCCTGCTCCTGGTTTCCGGGGGCATTTTCAAACACAACATCCACTTTTTACATGACCTGTGGCCGCAGGTTCCCGGTATTCTCACGGAATTTTTACTCGGTTTGGTCGTGGGTCTGCTCTCTTATCTGATCTACAGTAAGGTCCTTAGACCAGACTAGTATATCCAGATGTTAGGTTGATTGGGAATCACTTCAAGGACGGATTTAATTTTTATTACAATTACAATAGCAGGCCTCCTGAGGATTCCCTTTCGACTGACGGCTATGGGATTAACCTGTAGTTGACCAGCGCTATTAACTGACCAAAAGCGAAGGTACTTACTTGAAAAAAACTCAGAAGTACAAGGGGATATTCCCGTAAAAGGATAATTTAGAGTGATGGAGTATCTTAAGCAAATTGGAGCGCTTAACCCGGCCTACATGTACGGGTCAGCAGTAGTCCTTTTCCTGGTTATATTTGTGCGCTATCTCATTTTCTCCGGGGTTTACCACTACTTTTTTTACACTTGGATGGGGTCAAAATTCCAGCATCGATTCCTAAGTGGTTCCAAATTAAAGAAAGGGCAGATTAAAAAAGAGGTCTATAGATCGGCTCTCAGTGCAGCGATTTTCACTGTTTTGGGTATGGGTATGATCATCTTATGGCAAAGGGGGCATACGGCTATTTATACCCAACTGGACGCTTATCCGCTCTGGTATACTGCCTTGAGCATAGTATTCGTGCTTTTTATTCAGGATACATTTTATTACTGGCTTCATCGCTGGATGCACCTGCCCCGGATTTATAAGTGGATCCATAAAGCCCACCATATGAGTCTGCATACCTCAGCCTTTACCTCATTTTCCTTCCATCCGATCGAATCTCTGCTGCAGGCCATTTTGATTCCCCTGTTGGTCCTTTGGATGCCTTTGAATATTTGGGTCATTCTGGGGATCCTTATTTTTATGACCCTATCGGCAACCATAAGCCATGGAGGGGTGGAATTATTAACGCTTAACCGGTCCCGATACGGACTTTCCAAATGGTTGATTGGAGCCGCCCACCACGATGATCACCACAAGAAATTCAACTATAACTACGGACTGTATTTTACCTTCTGGGATGCCTGGATGGGTACTGAGGCTCCTGAATTCAATCAGGGTTATAAAGAACCGACCCGTAAAGGGAAAGCCCCATAAAACCAGGGATATCCGGGGGAGCATCCCGATTTCCCCTTAGGTGATTCAGTTTGGGGTTTTCGTCGTTAACGTCACCACGGTCAATCGGGACTACAACCAGCATAGCGCTGACGAAAACATCCGAATTGGTTGTGATTTGGATGGCATCAGGACGGTTTAATATGCCCTCATTAAAAGCTATTGGACTACCCAGGCCAATCAAGTCAATGGTGCCTGTAAGACGTATAGAAGTCTTTGCGCAAGTGTTAAATGTAAATTAATTGTAAAATAAATGTAAATAAATTTGATTATTACATAACGTTTTCTTAACTTAAGGTGAATTTTAAAGGATGGAGTTATGAAACGGTTAGTTTTATTTGTCGGATTATTGTTTACTACATCGCTTGCGTTTTCACAGTTCGGAATGGAGCCCGAAAAGCAAAAGGTAGTCACTGAAATTGAAGGAGTTACACATGTGGAGTATTATGCGGTGCTGCATAATGATGTGAAAGTAAAGACCGGGGTATGGAAACTTATCAATAAGGACGGAAAGGTGATCCAGAAAATTAAATACAGGAATGATCGAAAGATCTGGATCGAATGTCCGTTAGAGGATCGTTATTATTATACTAAAGAAGGGAGATTGTAATCTCCCTTTTTTTTGATTTGCCCTTACATCGCGCCCTGCGGCAATGCGCAGAATGCCATTGTTCCAATATAATACCCTGAACGGTTTTTGGAATGTTGGTTTTACACTTGAACCTTTTTTATCTGCAACAGCTCTTTTGGGCAAGGGCGAAGAACCTTGAATACCCAATAAGTTTTAGTAGCTACCGGTTTTATTTTCCTATAGAATGACGATCAATGCTTCATCAGAAGAAATTGCTCCCTGACAAACCGCGGGGTGAATGGCCGCCAACTCCTCTAAACCGTTGACATGCCTGAATTTAAGCCATGCTTTGGCCTTGCTCGCTGTGGTCATTAAGAAAGCAGAGGTTTCCTGTTCAAAACGTTTCGGTCCCCATTCCTGCATCAGTTTTTTAATATGATCGGGAGCGAAGAAAAAAGCACTCCGTTCCTTTATTATGCCTTCCTGGGGTTTGGCACTCGTCCAATGTGTAAATCCAACATTGTGGGTGAATTTCATATGATCTCCCAAACGAGAATGCAGGGCGGCCAGCACGCTTGTATTGCCGGACATATCCACAATGACTGTCGGGATTTCCGCATCGATTTCTGAAATCGCATCGTAGCTTAGACACTGGTCATAAAGACCTATCTTCTTTACCTTGTCCAGATTGCGATCGGAGGTAATCCCAATAAAGCTTGGCGCATCCGCATCTTCCTGCAGGGCATAGCCCAGGCCAATGCTCGTCTTGCTCGAAGCGCTCAGGAGAATGATTTGCTCAGCCCCATGCCAATTGGCTTCTTTTAAGGCGTTCCACAGGCAAAAAGAGGTCACCAGCAGTGGATAAAAAAGCATGCGCTCCCGATCAAATGCCGGGTCGTAATGCTTCTCATTAAGGACCCTTTGATAGATATTATATCCCTTGGGCAATTCAGCGCGATGTGCAGCTCCATCGATAAAACGTCCTTCAGAAATGCCGACGGGTGTCATTTTCACATGCCTGGCAGGTGGAAAATACCCAAACAACCGATCCCCAACGGGAATACCCTCCGCCCTTGACGCCACCACTTGCGCAAAGCCCCAAACAGGGATCACACCCCAGCGTGCTTTGTTTTCTCCCGCAGGAGGAAAAAACTTCCAGTACCCGACCATATCCGCCGCCACGGCATAGGTAATATTATTAGCGGTATAGGCGAAGCTTTCTACCTTCAGGAGAATGTCTCCAGTATTCAACTGCAATGCCGTGTCTGGGATATCTGCCAGGCGCGTTTTGAAAAAAACATCCTTGCTGACCTCCAGCTGGGGGTTTTTCAGCGGTGCCCGACCGTTGGCATCCAACCCTTTTTGCAACTGCTGCAGTTTGAGCATTGCAGGCAAGCTGTACTTTCGCATCTCGTTGAGGATGGCCATTTTTTTGGCATCGTTCTTATCCACCTTCGCAAGCAATTTGCTATAGCCGTCCAACCGATTATTGCGCACCCATGCGCGCAAGGGTTTGTCCTGAGACCAAATCAACTGATTGACCATTTGGGCTTCCGTCATTCTAACCCAATCTGTATCGTGATTGGGCAATGGGACTACCTGGCATAATTTATTCTTGGTCTCCTCATCCGTGTAATTTGCTTCGACATAGGCGATGAACGAGCCGCTGAATACAGGTTGGTACGCACGCACGGTTTGCGGAGTGATCAAATCACCTTCGAAGACAGGTTTAATGGCCGCATTGGATATGGCCGATGCCGAACAGTCGACGTGCACGTGGTTTGTGGTCGTGGGAATTGCACCTTTTTCAAGTACGATTTGATTTTTTTCAATACGTCGGACACGACCCAGGCGAATGATGTTTTTGATTTTCTGCAATGCGGCCAGCTCTAATGGGCTGACCGTGGCCCCATGGAACATCGTGGGCCTTACCGTTTGATCGATTCGCAAAAGCACCCCCGCGTCCTCCAGGTTATCAAAGACTTCCTCCACGGAATTTGCCTTTGTAATGGCCAGGGACTGATTGGCCATGGCTCCGAAAGTGGTGTCAAAAAATTCCTCGGAAGGCTGGATATTCTCCCGGTTGATCAACCAGGCATCTCGCGATACAATCCAGGTAATCCTGTCAGGATCCACGTTGTTTTCCAGCAACCACAAGCAGGCATCAATGCCTGTTTTGCCTCCGCCGATGATGACGTACTGCGCTGAGTCAGTGGAGGTTTCAGGCAGCTCGTTTAGAGGTATAAAAACGATTCCTTCTGTGACCTCAAAATTG
>CBFCWO010000101.1:0-8548 GCA_965601625.1 uncultured Flavobacteriaceae bacterium
TCCCTTTTGGCCTGGTGTTGTTCCCTTTTGACCGGCTGGGAAGCCTTTCGCTGTCTTTTTTCCCCGTCGTCCTGGGCTTTCTCCTCCCCGTTTGAAGTCGGTTTGGTGGCCTCCGGTTTGCGGGGCGCTACTTTCTTTTGGGCACTCACACGGGGTGGCCGGCTTTGCGCACTATCCTTTTTCTCCTCTGTGAGGGCCTGCTTTTCCTTTACCACCTCTGGATTACTGGCTTGTAAATCAAGGATTTGGTAAACTAAATCAAGTTTTTTAAGGCTTCTGTATTTTGGGACATTCAGTTTTTTGGCAATGTCCTGAAGCTCAGGAAGCTTCTTGGCCTTTAATTCGGAAATCTCAAACATGTAAAATGGTGAATATGATACGTTATTGGTACGATTTTGATACTTAAATCAATAAATTATGAAGAAGTGTTATTTGGATATGGCTTGGGAATGAGTTCCCTGAGTGGGAAGGGCTATAACGAATAACGGGACAAGTATACGAATATTTTTCCACAATCCCTTTAAAGGAGAGGAATTTATGGTGTTTTGTGCCAATGCTCCCGGAGAGGTATGCCTGCCAAATATCACGGACGTTTCCCCGGAAATACTTTTAAACCAAAATCAATTCTCTTATTTTTGCATGCAGTTATCAGCGCAAATGATCCAGCGAATCCAGACCGTTTACCTTTTGATCTCAGCCCTCCTTACCGGAGTATTGCCCTATTGGGCCTACCTATGGGTGGATGGGGCAGGGGAGCCTGTCTATGCACGGCAACAAATTTGGGTAGCCGGGGGGTTTTATGCCGCTGCACTTCTGGCCATCATCGCGATCCTGCGCTTTACAGACCGAAAACAACAATTCGTATTGAACCGTTTCAATATCTTATTGAACCTTTTTTTACTAGGATTTTTCGTGTACCTGTCCCTAAATATATCCGGAGAGACGGCGGTTTCTGAGAAGGGTATTGGGATGCTCATTCCGATTTTTTCTATCGTTTTTTTAGTGCTGGCCAATAAGGCCATCAAGCGGGATGAGGATCTTGTAAAATCTGTGGACCGGTTGCGATAAGCCTTATATCTTAGTAGTATTAGTGCGATCCCCGAAGTGAGCCTGGCTTTGCTTCGGGGTTTTGCATTTATTGGAGCCTAATTGGAATCTGCTGCCTGGAGCCTGGCGTTTCAACTTTTTGAGGGATACCCCCACCCCCCAGGACTAATATAAATCAAAGAGGTGCAGATTCCATGCATTACGTACTCGGGCATGTACGCTCCTATTCCAACACCTCATAAACCCCGAGCGTTTCCGCTTTGTTCTTAAAATTCAGGTCACCGACTTTATCACACTTGAAGGAATCCCCTACCTTTTTGAAAGCGGATTCTGTGATTAATATTTGATTGGGTCCCGCGGTATCCTGCAACCTTGCCGCAGTGTTTACCGTATCCCCGATGACAGTGTAATCCAGCCGTTTGAGGCTGGCTGACCCAATGTTCCCGGACACCATTTCGCCACTGTTGATGCCAATGGATACCTTGGGGCGATAGTGCTCGGAACCTTCCTCCTGTGGTAGTTTGTTTACCGCCTCACGGATGGCCAGGGCGGTCTCGATGGCCCGGTCCAGGTGGTATTCCCCCCTAAAGACTGCCATCACCGCATCACCGATAAATTTGTCCACATAGCCCTCCTGGGCGATGATTTCCTTGACCATGGTATCGAAATAGGTGTTCAGCAATTGCACCACGGTATCAGGGGTCGCCTGTTCGCTAATGGTGGTAAACCCACAGAGGTCTACAAACATCACGGTCGCCTCGATTTGTTCACTGGCCGTAATCTTGGATTCGTATTCCTGCCCGCCCATAAAGCTGAGTACGTTTTCATCCACATACATCCGCAGGATGTCATTTTCCTTTACGGCCCTTAAGGTATCGCGGATTTGCCTCACATGCTCCAGGGTCTTCTCCATGGTGATGGTCAGGTCGTCAAAATTGATCGGCTTGGTGACAAAGTCGAAGGCCCCACGATTCATGGCCGTACGGATATTGTCCATATCTCCGTAAGCAGATACGATCACAGCTTTGAGCAGGGGGTTCAGTTCGTGTAGTTTGGACAGGAGGGTAAGCCCGTCCATCTCCGGCATATTGATATCGCTCAGTACGAGGTCCACCTCAGGTTCCTGGGCCAATTTTTCCAGGGCTTCCACCCCGTTGTATGCAAACAGGAATTCGTATTTGTTATTCCGGATCTGCTTGCGGAATTTTTGCTTGATCAGTACTTCCAGATCCGTTTCGTCATCTACTACCAGTATCTTGGCCATCACTCCAGGGTTGTTAGTTTCTCCTTTAATAGTTTAAAATCAAGGGGTTTGGTCAGGAAATCATTGGCGCCAAGGCGGTTGGCGGCATTCCGATTCTGTTCATCCCCGTAAGCCGTTATCATCATGACCACAGGGGGCGGTTTTTCATATTCCGTGCGAATTTTTTCAAGCAATTCCAGGCCACTCATCCCCGGCATGTTGATGTCCGAGAGGATGAGCACGGCTTTCTGCTGCATCTCATTCATCAAATCAAGGGCTTCTTCCCCTGAAAAGGCAAAATGGAATTCCAGTTCCCCCTTGCGGATCTCTTTGCGGAACCGTTGTTGGAAGAGGATCTGCACATCCCGCTCGTCGTCTACTACTAATATTTTCATTACTTAGCTATTTATTTTTCTGCGGGCAGGTTCACCGTGAACTCAGTACCCTTGCCGATTTCTGATTGCATTTCCATTTTACCCCCATGCCCCTTGGTTACAATGTCATAGCTCATGCTGAGCCCCAGACCGGTACCTTCTCCTGTGGGCTTGGTGGTAAAGAACGGCTGGAAGATTTTATCCCGTAAGGGCTCGGGGATTCCACCTCCATTGTCATGAACGCTTATTTGCACCCCATCAGGGGTTTTTTTAGTCTTAACCCATACCGTGGGTTGAAAGCCATCCGCTTCTGACCCTTTTCTTTCCTTTACGGCATGGAAGGCATTGGTTAATAAATTTAGCAGTACCCTTCCGATTTCCTGGGGTATGAGATTGACTTTTTCCAATTTTTTGTCAAAATCGGTTTCAATGTTGGCATTGAAGGATTTGTCCTTGGCGCGCAGCCCGTGGTAGGCCAGGCGGACGTATTCATCGGCCAGGGCATTGAGGTCTGTGGGTTGTTTTTTACCGTCGTTGCTGCGGCTATGCTGCAACATGCCCTTTACGATGCTGTCTGCACGTTTGCCATGGTAAATTATCTTTTTCTCATTCTCATTAATATCGTTGGCAATGGACCGGGCCTCATCTAAATTACCCTTCTTAATTTCCGCTTTCATTTCCTGTATGAGCTCCGAGTTAACCTCTGAAAAATTATTCACAAAATTCAGGGGGTTTTGGATCTCATGGGCAATCCCGGCCGTGAGTTCGCCCAGGGAAGCCATCTTTTCGGAATGTATCAGTTGTTGCTGGGTTTCTTTGAGTTTGTTGTAGGCTTTCTCAATTTCCCGGGCCTGCAGCAGTTCCTTTTGCTGAGCCCTTTCCCGCTCTTTTACAAGAAGCCGCCGGCGTTGGATTTTATGCGTGCCAAATACTCCGCCAATGAACATCAAACCATAAGACGTATATGCCCACCAGGTTTGCCACCAGGGGGGATTCACAATAATTGCCATTTGTATTCCTTCGGTATTCCAGATACCAAGTCCGTTTGACCCGCGCAACCTGAACGTATATTTACCGGGAGGGACGTTAATGTAATATGGGGTTTCCCCATTTCTCACATCACTCCGCCAGCCCCTGTCATACCCTTCCAACATGAATTGTAGTGTATTTAACTCAGGCTCATAGAAATCAAAACAGGCAACCGAAAATGCGAAGGTGTTTTCGTTATTTTCCAGGTCTATCAGACTTGTGTTCCAGATGGGTTCCGTCAGCACTCCTTCCTGTTGTCTTGTAATCCCACTGTTAATATTGTCATCCAAAAGCCCGAAACCTGTAATTCTGATATCAGGCAGCCTCAAAGCTACTGTGTCCAGTATATTGTTAGGATTGAAGGCATGAATACCATTCCAACGTACAAATAGAAGTTCCCCCTCCTCGGAGAGCGTTCCTGATCTTGTACCGCCAACGGAAGGCACAATACCGTGACGTTCATTATAGATGGAAAACGTTTCAGTCATTGGGTCCAACCTCACCAATTCGAAATCAGTAGCCAACCAAATGTTACCATTCGGATGCACCTGAAGGGATTGGATTCGACTTCCAGGCAACAGACTATTGCTGGAGGTGAATTTTTTTAACTCTCGTGTTACTGGATTAAGCCGATAAAGCCCCCAATACCAATCGTAAAACCATAGGTTGCCAGACGGACCGGTAACCACGTCCGCTACCATGCCATAGGGCAGCGTTGTGTCAATAAAAGATTCGAAGGTCCTTGATGTTGGATCAAATCGATCGAGGAATAGCGGAGTTTCAGTGCTCGGGGATGGCGATCCACCACCCATCCAGATGTTTCCGTTTTTATCTTCATAAATTGACCATGTAAAGGGACCTGAAATGCTTCCCGGATCCTCTGGGTCATGCGCAAATACCTCGTATTCATCTTTTTCGGGATCGTAGCGCACTACCCCTTGCCCCCAAAAGGAAATCCAAATATCGCCCGAGCTGCTTTGCAGTATCGGGACCAACCACCATTGGTCCGGATCTCCAATTTCAGGAATGAATATTCTGAAATTGTTTTTATTCAGATCGCCAATATAAAATCCATGGCTGGTGCTCGCCCAAATGTTGCCGGAAGAGTCAAGGGTGATACCTCCCATAAAAGCGGGAATCGTTGGGGAGGTATTTAGCGGGTTCATCGGTACTTGTTCAACATCCTCTAAACCCCTGTCGATTTTCCAAAGTGAAGACTTCATTACAAGGTCATCGGGTGACCCAGGGGATTGCGCAATCCAAATGGACCCATTCGGATCTTTAATGATTCCGCGTTTTACACTGGACGAATCCCCCAGCTCCACGAATCTTTTGTAAGGGAATACAATTTCATTCTTTCTCACTTTGTAAACTTCCCGACCTTCCCCGGCGGTGGTAACCCAAAGGGTTCCATCATCACTCTGGAAGGTCTGCCAGACAAAGTTTGACTTTAAGTCATATTCTCCTGCCCCAGCTTCAAAATGTGCAGTACTACCCAGGTTTGGATCATAAATGTTAAGACCACCATAAACGGCTGTTATCCAGATACGCCCTTGAGTATCTTCCAAAAATGAAGTAATATGCTTAGAGGGGTTTGAGTTTATGCTATCTGTACCTTGTAAAAAAGGCATCGATAGTTTTCCGGGTTTTTCAGGATCATGAGTATACCTGGTGAATGTCTGGTCGGTCTTATCGAAAAGGTGCAGACCATCTCCTCCAGTACCCACCCAGAAGTTACCCTGACTATCTTCAAACATAGCCCTGACCTTGTTGTTGGATATAGAAGTTGAATCGCCAGGGTCATGTAAAAAGCGTTCAAAGGAGTCCGTTTCTGCATCATATCGGTTCAGCCCACCCTCTCCATTAAGAGTCCATGCCATCCCTGTGGCTACCCATAACGTACCTGCCTTATCGACATAAAGTCCCCTGATCTCATTGTTGGAAAGGGAATGGGGGTCTTCAGGATCATGGGAATATCGCTTGAATTTCCCGGTTGACGGATCTAAACGGGACAGCCCAATGCGCCCCCCAACCCAGATAGCTCCTTCCGAATCCTGAAGAACGGGGCCCGTATCCCCAAATAATATGGATTCCGGATCATCGGGATCATTCGTGTATCTGGTGAATTTTTCCTGATCCGGATTAAACGCTGTAAGGCCTCCGCCACTCCAGTGGGTCAACCAGATGGTGCCATTTCGATCAAGGCAGATATCTTCTATGTAATCACTGTTAAGGGTGTTCTGATTAATTGGATCAGAAGTATAGGTGATAATATTGCTGCCATCATATCGATGTAATCCTCCCTGAGAGCCGAACCACAAATATCCCAAACTGTCCTGGATAATTTTTGCGACACTGTTTCCGTTTGTTCCTCCCGGAAGTTCAAAATGTTCAAAAGCCAGATCAAACTCAGGGATATCCTGATGAACATTACGCTGCGCAAATGAATTGAAGGCACTCAAAAAGACAGAGAGAGCAAGCAAGATTGACTTGAAAAAGTAGTCCTTATTAATCATTTGACGCTTATACAGGTAAGATAACAAAAAATACAGCCCCTTTACCTTCATCGCTTTCAACCTTGAGTTGTCCCCCATGCCCCTTGGTTATGATGTCATAACTCATGGACAGACCCAACCCTGTACCCTTTCCGGTCGCCTTTGTGGTAAAGAACGGCTGGAAGATCTTATCCCGGATATTATCGGGCATGCCACTTCCGTTATCCCGCACGGATACCTCCACTCCTTTATCCGTTTTTTTGGTTTTTACCCAGACGGCGGGTTCATACCCTTCCGGTTCCTGCTTTTTCCGCTCAGTGACTGCGTGAAAGGCATTGGTGAGCAGGTTCAGCAATACCCGCCCGACGTCCTGGGGAACGACTTCAACCAGTGGCAGGTCGGGGTCATAATCCGTTTCCAGGGTAGCATTGAAGGATTTGTCCTTGGCGCGCAGCCCGTGGTAGGCCAGGCGGAGGTATTCATCGGCCAGGGCATTGAGGTCTGTAGGTTCCTTTTTGCCATCTCCGCTTCGGCTGTGCTGCAGCATCCCGCGTACGATGCTGTCGGCCCGCTGGCCGTGGTGCACGATCTTTTCCAGGTTCTGGATGACATCACTGGCAATCCCTTCGGCCTCCTTCGTTTCTCCCTTCTTCAACTCCTCTTTCATCTCTTCCAGGAGTTCCCGGCTGACCTCGGAGAAGTTGTTTACAAAGTTCAGTGGGTTCTTGATCTCATGGGCGATGCCGGCGGTTAGCTCCCCGAGGCTGGCCATTTTTTCCGAATGGATCAGTTGTGTTTGGGCGGATTTCAGGTCCGAATAGGCTTTTTCGATTTCCCGGGCGTGTTCCAGTTCCCTGTCTTTCGCGCGCTCCCGCTCCTTGCGGAGGGTACGCGATTTTTGAAACCGGTGCAGCGCCAGGGATCCCAGAACGAGGAGCAGGCCGTACCCTGTGTAAGCCCACCAGGTCATCCACCAGGGGGGAGCTATAGTGAATTCGATCGTTTCAGGATCGCTCCAGACTGCATTCGGACTGGCTGCACGGACTGAGAAGGTGTAGTCGCCCGGGGCAAGATCATAGAAATACGCATTGCGCGAACCGCCCACATTACGCCATTCCTCATCGACAGGGGAAAGCTTATAGGCATACTGGTTCTTTGATGGGTTGTCATAGTGGATACCCGTGTAGGAGATGGATAGGTTGTTTTGTGAATAATCCAGCAGGGCAGTGGAACCCTCCTCAATGGAGACCGCTTCTTCACCGGCATTCATCTCTGCAATCCGGATAATCGGGGGTTGGGTGTCCCCGCTGAAGTCTGCAGGATCAAAGACCGTTATCCCATTGCTGCCCCCGAATGCAAAGAGTCCACTGGTTAATTTCAGGGAGGACCGGTCTGCATACAGACTTTGGGCCCCGGCCTCGTTGCCATAGTTTGTAAAGGTTCCTGACTGTTTATCGAAACGGGAAATCCCCCTGAAGGTACTCAGCCACAACACATTATTGGTCGCGTCTTCCAAAATACCCTGTACACTTGGGCTGGGCAGGCCCTCCTCAATTCCAAAGTATTCAATATTCCCCGATTCAGGGTCATACTTGTTGAGGCCTCCCTGCCAGGTGCCTACCCAAAGGTAACCGTCCTTGTCCTCCAGGAGTGAATTAATGTCCTGTGATGAAAATACCGGCCCTTTATTTGGGTCGTACCCATGTCGTACGAACCGATCCGTCTTTTTGTCCAGGAAGAACAAGCCCTCGTTGGTCTGTACCCATAGCCCGCCCCGAGCGCTTTCCACAACCTGCAGTACCTCATTGCTGACCACTTGTCCCATCTCTCCCTGGTTGAGGTCATACAGGCTGTATTTATCACCTGTCTGCCTGTACAACCCGGACATGGTGCAAATCCAAAGTTCGCCATCGGAATCCCTGTACACGTAGTTTAAGAACTCGATGTTTTCAGATTCGCTCAGGATACCCGGTTCCAATACCTGACCCGTATTCACGTCATAGCCATAGAGTTTGTTGCCGGAACGAAATAGCAGTCGTCCCTGGTCATAGGCATTGATCATTTGAAGCCGGTTGAACTGGGGCAGTTTATCCCTGAAGAGGAATTTTTCAATTTCCCCCGTATTGGGGTCGATCTTATTTAGCCCTTCGTCCCCTGCCCAGTTATAGGTAGGAAACCAGATGTTCCCTTCCTCGTCCTCAAACAGGTTGCTGACCCATCCCTGGGTGACGGAATTTGGATCGTCTGGATTGTGGAGGAAGGAGGTCAGGGATTGTTTGGGTGGGATGCAGTACAGGCCAAAGGCACCGGTCCCCAGCCATATGTTGTCCATTTCATCTTTTAAGAAGGTGATAAAAGGC
>CBFCWO010000102.1:0-8504 GCA_965601625.1 uncultured Flavobacteriaceae bacterium
CCCCAAGGTGGTCCTTCCACCCTACAGGAGTTGGGGAGATATCCTCAAATGGGTACTGCAGGAAAACGTTCCGGGATCCTTTCCCTATACCTCCGGCCTGTACCCTTTTAAACGGGAGGGGGAGGACCCCACGCGCATGTTCGCGGGTGAGGGAGGCCCTGAGCGCACCAATCGACGATTTCATTATCTCAGCCTGGACATGCCCGCTAAGCGGCTGTCGACGGCTTTTGATTCGGTTACCCTCTACGGGCACAATCCGGGCCACAGGCCTGATATCTATGGTAAAATCGGGAATGCCGGGGTGTCTATATGCTGTCTGGACGATGCCAAAAAGCTCTATTCGGGATTTGACCTCACGGATCCCCGTACCTCGGTCAGCATGACCATCAATGGACCTGCTCCCATGCTGCTTGGGTTTTTCCTGAACGCCGCCATTGACCAGAATTGCGAGAAGTACATCCGCCGGGAGGGATTGGAGGAATCCACGGCCAAAAAGATTGACGAGCTCTTCGATCAAAAAGGGCTGAAGGCCCCTGCTTACCGGGGAGATTTGCCTGAGGGGAATGATGGGCTGGGGCTTATGTTGCTCGGGGTGACCGGAGATCAGGTCCTGCCCGACGAGGTTTACCGGAAAATCAAAGCGGATACGCTGAAGCAGGTCAGGGGAACCGTTCAGGCGGATATCCTGAAAGAGGATCAGGCACAGAACACCTGTATCTTTTCCACCGAATTTGCCCTCAGGCTGATGGGGGATGTACAGGAGTATTTCATCGAACAGGAAGTGCGAAACTTCTATTCGGTCTCCATTTCCGGTTACCACATTGCCGAAGCCGGCGCCAACCCCATAACACAGCTGGCCTTTACCCTGTCCAACGGCTTTACCTATGTCGAATATTACCTGAGCCGCGGCATGGACATCGATAAGTTCGGGCCCAATTTGTCCTTCTTCTTTTCCAATGGGATAGACCCGGAATATGCGGTCATCGGCCGGGTGGCCCGAAGGATCTGGGCAAAGGCCATGAAAGAGAAATACGGTGCAGGCCCACGGGCCCAAATGTTGAAGTACCACATACAAACCTCGGGACGCAGCCTCCATGCCCAGGAAATAGACTTTAACGATATACGGACTACCCTGCAGGCCCTCTATGCGATTTACGACAACTGCAATTCCCTGCACACCAACGCCTATGACGAGGCGATTACGACCCCCACCGAGGACTCGGTCAGAAGGGCGATGGCCATACAGCTTATCATCAACAAAGAGCTGGGGCTGGCCAAAAACGAAAATCCCCTGCAGGGCTCTTTTATTATTGAAGAACTGACGGATCTGGTAGAGGAGGCGGTGCTTTATGAATTCGACCGCCTCACCGAACGGGGCGGGGTGCTTGGCGCCATGGAAACCATGTACCAGCGTTCCCGGATCCAGGATGAAAGCCTGCATTACGAAACCCTGAAGCACACAGGTGCCTATCCGATCATCGGGGTGAATACCTTCCTGAATTCCAAGGGATCCCCCACGGTCCTGCCTGCGGAGGTGATACGTGCGACGGAAGACGAAAAAAAGGCCCAGATACAAACCCTGGATCGGGTGCACCAGCAGCATACGGATATGGCTTCTCAGTGGCTGGATCGCCTAAAAGAGGCCGCCGTCCACAATGACAATATGTTTGAGGTGCTGATGGAGGTATGCAAAGTGTGTTCCCTTGGGCAGATTACCCAGGCTCTTTTCGAGGTAGGGGGCCAATACCGCAGGAATATGTAGGAAGCTAGTTGCCCAGGCTTTTGCGCCACTGCATAAAGGTCTGCCGAAATCCTTTGATCTCCTGCCGCATCAATTCCAGGTATTCCCGTTCCCGTACACCATCCATTTCCAGTCCTTTGCAGTAACTGTTCAGGTTCCGGATCATTATTTGAATGAAATGCAGGCTGTTTTGTCGGATGCTCAGGGAGGGTGAGCTCGCCGCCAGCGCCACTTGTTTGCGAATCAGGGCGGCGTCCGTGAGGATACTTCCCGCCACCTGTTCTCTCAGGCTGTCTGATCTGCGGGCCTGTACCACTTCCTGCCTGTTGCTGTTGACACAAACAGCAATGGCCCTGCTCATAGTCTGCAACTCGGCCGCTTTGCGGTAAATAGTAAGGTTTTTGTAGCCCTTAGCTGGCATGGTTTAAAAAATGTATCTAAAATTACAACGATCCGCTAAGAGTAGACTTTTAAAAACAAGGCGAATTCATTATATTGCCTTAATAAATAAAAAATAAAAATAAATATACTTTGAATATTAAATTAGATTCCCTGAATTGGGAAATATTAAATGCCCTGCAACAGAATTCAAGGGCTTCCCTGGCGGGCATCGGGCGGGAAATTGGATTGACTTCCCCGGCAGTGGCCGAGCGGGTAAAGCGCATGGAGGATATGGAGATCATCGAAGGATATTGGGCCGGGGTCTCCCATGCAAAATTGGGATATCAGCTAAAAGCCATTATTACCCTCAGGGCCTTTATGGGAAAATTGAAACCCTTCCTGGGCCATGTGCATTCCCTCAAGGAAGTGATCAACTGCTACCGGATCACGGGGAATGAGAACATTATCATGGAGGTGGTGCTTCGGGACCAGTTTCACCTGGAGGAGTTTATTGACCGGCTCATTCAGTATGGGGAGACGCGCACCCATATCATACTCTCAGAGGTGATCTCCAATGCCCCGATCCGTCAGATTTAGTCCTCAATCCAACCGAAAGTACGGGTGCCAGATGCATTGGCATGGATGCTAGAATTAAATTGTGTACCTTCAAGTTTTCAAAGACCTATGCAATCCTAACTGCCGGCTTTAAACCTAAATTGGCCGGGTTTTTGATGGGTTAAGAAATATGAAAAGATTCTTCGCCTTACTCCTCATTCTGGGAAGCTTTGTTACGGAGAGCCCTGCACAGACGTTAGCCTTGAGGAAAGGGGTTATCATGGATTCCCTCCCCCTGCAGGATTCGGTTTCCAGTCGCTTAAAACTATATCTGCCACAGGATTTTGAGGGAACCCGAAACTGGCCCCTGCTGTTTATTTGCCATTTAGATACGGATGTGCTGCAGACCATGCGCTACCTAAAATCCGCCGCCGATTCCAACGGCTATATCCTGGCGAGTTCTTCCGTATTGCCCGATAGTGTTTCCCTGACAAAACGATTGCTCTCCATCAACAACAGTGTGGAGAAACTTAAGGATTTGCTGCCCGTTGACAATGCCCGTATTTACGCGGCAGGTTATGACCAGGGAGGGCAACTGGCGGTGCTAGTTCCCTCTTTGATCCCAAGTGTTTCGGGGGTGCTGTCCATTGCTTCCATCCTTCCCAACCCCGAATTGATTTCGAGCAAAAAGCGCTTTGACTATGTAAATATCATGGGAAGGGCAGACTACCAGTATATTCAGGTGAGTGGGGAGGAGGAATTGCTGGATCAGCGCAAGATTCCCAATTTCACCCTGTATCATCCGGAAGGGCACGAGTGGCCAGAGTTAGGGGCGCTAGACCTTGGCATGCAGGTGCTTACCCTGTTGTCCATGAAAAAGAAGGAGATGCCCAGGGATTCAGCACTGCTACGCGCTTCCTATGAAGATTTCAGGGACCGCATCCTGAAACTGGAATCGGAAGATGAACTCTTGCTGGCCATGGATTTCACCCAAAGGGCAGAAGACCTTTTTGATAACCTGTACGATACGGACTGGTTCAGGTGGAAGCGCAAAGAATTGCGCTCAAGCCGTGCCTACAAAGACCAGAAACGGGATTTAGACCGCGTCCTGCTCAATGAACGGATCCTGATCGATGACTACATCTTTTATCTGGACCAGGATGTGCTGAATTTCAATCTCAATAACCTGGGGTGGTGGAACTTTCAAATGGAGAAGATCTCTAAATATAAAGAGAGTCCAAGAAAAGAAGAGCAATTGTTGGGCCTTCGCCTGGAAGGATTTGTCAATGCGCTGATCGATGACTATGTCGAAGTATCGGCCATGGGGCCCAATCCTGATGATGATGCCCTGATCTTTTTATTCATGCTCAATACCATTACGGCGCCCGAGGAAGCTGAGAATTATCTGAAGGTTATATCCCTGACGGCCAAGTACTCGGATTTCGGAACGGCTAATTTCTACCTGGAAGAGTTGTTGAAAAAGGGCTACAAGGACGCAGATCGGCTTTACAACCTCCCGCATACCGGGCTCTTGCGCATTAGCCCTGAATTCAACGCCATCCTGCTGAAGTATCTCGGGGAGGCGCGCTATCCTACTGAGGAATGACCCGGTGCGGAACCCGGCTCAGGTCCCAGTCGATGACCAGCCCCCGGGCCAGATCCCTGGCAATCGCATCCCCGTAGAGCAGTTCACACAAGTAGAGGGCCGCTTCAAAACTCCGAGCACCTCCGGCTGAAGTGATATATTTTTTATCGTGCACAAACCACACGGAATCCATTACGCTCAGATGCGGAAAACGTTTCCTGTATAGTTCGATGTCCGAAGGGAAGGTTGTGGAAACCACGTCATCCAGCAATCCGGCCTTGGCCAGCACAAAGGCCCCGTCGCAATGGGAGGTGACAAAAGACGCCTTTTCTGCCACCCGCTGTACGAACCGGATCATGAGGCTGTCCTCCAGGTCGGTATCCAGGTGATGTTCTGCACTTGGGACCACCAGGATATCTATATCGGGAAGGGAATCCCTGACATAGTCGAAATCCGGAAGCAGCTTTATACCTTCAAAGGTTTCCACGGCCTCCCTTGTATTGGCCAGCAGGAAGGGGACCATGGGTTTTATCCCTTTGCGGAACTTCGTATGCTGAAAAATATCGTAAGGGGCTGTGAGCTCGGTATTGTAGACTCCGTCCATAATGAGAAAGCCTACCTTGTAGTGCGGTTCCTCTGGGAAGACGGGTCCGGATCGGGCCGCCTCCGGTAAGGACTCTCTACAGCCGATCTGTACAATACAGACAAGTACAGCAAGCAGGGTCAGAATTCGCATGACTTTATGTTGTTGTGGGGAAATTACGAATTATAATCAAGGGTATTTGCTATTTTTGGAACCCTTCAAGGGACTTAAACACCAGATGCATGGAAGCAGTTTCATGGCCAATTAGATCGAAAATATACGGATGGTTGCTTGGGTGCCTGCTCCTGGGTATCACCGGGTGCGGGGACGGGAAAAAATACCACGACCAGATGGAGCGAAGGGATCCCCCTGCCACTGAGGCACTGGCAGATATCCTGGAATACCGGGAGTCCCTGAATGCTTCCTTCAGGAATCCCGAGGTTTCCCCCCTGCCGGATCGCTTTCGCAAGGATTTCGAAGGCCTGGATTTTTTTGAGCCCGATACGTCCTTGCGTATCTGGGCACAGCTGGAACGGACGCCACAGGCGCTTCCCTTTGATATGCCTACCAATACTGCGGAATTCACCAGCGAACGCGTCTTTGGGTTCCTTACCTTCCAGCTGCAGGGTCAGACCTATCGGCTGGAGGTCTATCAGAGCCCTGACCTGCTATCTGAGGAGGGGTATGAGGACTACCTGTTCCTCCCTTTTACAGACCTTACCAATGGGCAAACGACCTATGAGGGAGGGCGCTATATCGATCTTCGGATCCCGGAGGGGGATTCCATCCTGCTGGATTTCAACAAGGCCTATAATCCGTATTGCGCCTATAACCCTTCCTATTCCTGCCCAATCGTTCCCAAAGTGAACCACGTGAACACCCAGGTCAGGGCAGGGGTGAAGGCTTTTCAGAAGTAGTCTGCCACATTTCGGACAGCAGGTTGCCTGGGCTGCATCTTCACAACCAACAACCCATTGCATCTAGCATTCTGTACACTCGCGATTAAATGCATTGCCCTGGAAGTGTTCCCCGGGCCTGGGTTTTAGTGCTGGTTCATTCGGAAATCCGGATACGAATCCATGCCGTGTTCATGCAGGTCGAGTCCCTCCAGCTCTTCCTGTCTTTCTACGCGGATCCCGATGGTTTTCTTCAAGGTGAAAATGATCAGGAAGGCCGAAATGCTGCAGAAGATCCCTGCAGCAGCTATACCCGCCAACTGGTAGAGGAATTGTTCCAGGCCCGCCTTTTGGCCGAAGATCCCTACGCCAAGCGTTCCCCAGATCCCGCAAATGAGATGCACGGTAACGGCTCCCACCGGGTCGTCCAGGCGCATGCGGTCAATGAGTGATATTCCGCCTACGATAATTGCCCCGGAGATCAAACCGATGAGGACGGCTTCGTTCGGGGACATCAGATCAGCTCCCGCAGTAATGCCCACCAGCCCACCGAGAATTCCATTGAGGAACATGGTCAGGTCAAAATTCCGGTAAGCCAGGGTGGAAACGACAAAGGCACCAACCCCTCCGGCCGCCGCGGCCAGGCTGGTCGTGGTCAGGACCAGGGAGGTCAGGGCAGGATCCGCGGAGAGGACGGATCCCCCGTTAAAGCCAAACCAGCCGAGCCATAAAATCAGCACCCCGGCTGTGGCCATGGGAATATTATGCCCGGGGATAGCCCTGGGCTTCCCGTGCTGATCGAATTTTCCAATACGGGCACCGAGCAAACCAATGGCGATCAGGGCGCCCCAGCCTCCCACGGAGTGTACCAGGGTGGATCCCGCAAAATCGTAGAATCCTGCTTCTTCACCTCCAAGGGTGGATAAGAATCCCCCTCCCCACTGCCAGGATCCCACGATGGGATAGACCAACCCTACATAAATGAGGGTGAAGATCATGAAGGAACCGATCTTTATCCGTTCCGCGACGGCTCCGGATACAATTGTGGCGGCCGTTGCCGCGAACATGCCCTGAAAGAGGAAATCCGTCCAGTAGGTATACCCACCTTCGGCGTAAGCTGCGCTCACTCCGGCTGCGTCGGTTTCAAGCCCGAATCCGGCAAAACCGAGAAACCCGTTGAATTCTCCGGGGTACATCAGATTGAATCCGCCGATATAGTACATCAGCAGGCCCACGGTTATGATGAAAATATTCTTGAACAGGATGTTGATCGTGTTCTTCTGGCGCGTCAGTCCCATTTCGAGGAAGGCAAAGCCCGAGTGCATGAAGAACACCAGGGCCGTACAAACCATCATCCAAACATTATTAGCTGTAAATAGTGCAGTATCCATTATAGGTAAAATAGAGCGTTGGGTTAGTTGATTCCGGCGTAGCCGTTTTCTCTGGTTCGAATTCGGTAGGCATCCAGGACCTCGGAGATAAAGATTTTGCCATCACCCACGTTCCCGGTATAGGCGGAATCCAGGAGGGTTTCTACGGTTTTGTCGAGAAAATCATCAGAGACTACAATCACGAGGTAGCGTCGCTGAATATCAGAAGTGCTGTAGGACACCCCTCTGTAGATATGTCCCTGTTTTTCGTTCCCAACCCCGGTAACATCCCAGTAGCTGAAAAAATTCACCTCGATGTCATGCAGGGCTTTTTTAACCTCATCAAATTTGGATTTACGGATAATCGCTTCCACTTTCTTCATGAGACAGGTTTTTTGGTCATCAGTGGGTCAAATATATATTAAAAATGAAATACCCCCTGAATAAATAGGGGTATGATGTTAAAAAATATCTAAATAGCACTAAATGCCCTAACAAAGTAGGGGTGTATTAAAAATTTAAGTACGAACGGGCAAATACTGGAATGAAGTCCCTGATTCCTGAGCAGATTGAATATTCGGGATGATCTGCCCGATAATGCAGGAAGGAATGGACGATTCAAGGCAGGGCGGAGCTGGGAGTCAGAAGCTTTTCGAGAGCCATATACCCAGGCCGACCAGCAGCAGGCCTACTAAAAGGCTTCCGCCTGTATAAAGGAGGAACATGCCTATATGGCCTTCCCGGAGCAGCGTATGCATTTCCAGGCTGAAGGTGGAAAACGTGGTGAATCCCCCACAGAAACCGACCCCTAGCAAAAGGGTCGTTTCCTGGGTCATCCAGGTGTTCTTTAGGGAAAGCCCCACGAGAATGCCCAGCAGGAGGCAGCCGAGGATGTTGACCAGAAATGTTCCCAGGTACAACTGGTTTTCACCGGCATTCAAATGGGTGCTGATCAGGTATCGCAATACACTGCCCATGCCCCCACCCAGAAAGATTAAAAGTACTTGTTTCACTCGGACAGATTCTACGGTAGCAGGTAACCCTATATAGCTAGCGGCTACTTAGGCGCTGTAAAACTAAAAAATACCTGGAAGACCTGGGGGGTGAGTTGCTGAATCTTTATCCCTGTGAGTAGATTTTTGTTTTGGAGATCGCAGGTGATTTGGGCATCTGCCGTCTGCGTACCCACCTTCTTTGGGAGGTACTGAAGAGGAGCAACGCCACATTGATCACAATGAGGGCTAAAAAAATACCGATAAAAACAGCCATTCGGTCAGGTTGTAATGAATTGCTACGGTAAAAGTACATTTTTTCCCATAGAATCGGTAGTATTAACCCTAAAACGCTGTATATCGCCCTATTATGATTATAGATGGTAATTTTTCCGGTGTCA
>CBFCWO010000103.1:0-8501 GCA_965601625.1 uncultured Flavobacteriaceae bacterium
CGATCCGAACCAGCCCGAAGTGGTCTGGGTGGGAACAGGAGAAAATGTCAGTGGAAGGCATGTAGGCTGGGGAGACGGGGTATACCGCAGCCCGGACGGCGGTCGTACGTGGAGTCAGATGGGCCTGGCAAATTCCGAGCACATCGGAAAGATCCTTATAGATCCCCGCGACAGTGATGTGGTTTTTGTAGCGGCGGAAGGGCCACTTTGGTCTTCCGGTGGGCAACGTGGGTTGTTTAAAAGCGTTGACGGCGGGAAGACCTGGGAACAAAAACTCGATATTGATGCCCATACCGGGGTCACGGATATTGAATTCGACCCTTCCAACCCGGATGTCATTTATGCCGCAGCCTATCAAAGGCGTCGGCACACCTGGTCCCTTTTGGCAGGAGGCCCGAACTCGGGGATCTACAAATCCACGGATGGGGGAGAATCCTGGCTAAAGTTAACCACAGGCCTCCCCCAGGGGGATATGGGCAAGATCGGCCTGGCCGTAACCCCGGCCAATCCTTCCCTGGTCTATGCGACGATTGAAGCGGCTCCCGATGAGAAGGGCTTTTATCGCTCAACCGACAAAGGCGAAAGCTGGGAACACCGCAATAGCTATACTTCAGGAGGCACCGGCCCCCATTACTATCAGGAGCTGGAGGCATCGCCTGAAAACCCAGACCTGGTCTATCAGATGGACGTTTTCCTGCACGTCACCCGGGATGGGGGTGCAAACTTTGACTACCTCGGGACGGGACGAGAAAAACACAGCGACAACCACGCCCTCTGGATCGACCCGGCCGACGGGGAGCACCTGATCGCAGGCACGGACGGTGGTCTTTATGAGACCTATGATGAGGGAGCTACCTGGAAGCATTTTCCAAACCTGCCGATCTCCCAGTTCTATAAGCTTGCCCTGGATACTTCGGAGCCGTTTTTCAACATCGTAGGGGGGGCACAGGACCTGGGAACTTTGATCGGGCCTTCCCGCACCATGAATGCGGAAGGCGTGCGCAACCGGGACTGGTTTGTACCGCTGGGGGCAGACGGGTACGATGCTGCCTTTGATCCTGAAGATCCGAATATCGTCTATATGGAGATCCAGCAGGGGCTTCTGCACCGGTATGACCATAGGAGCGGGGAAGTCCTGAACATACAGCCTCAGCCGAAACCCGGAGAGGCGCCGGAGCGCTGGAATTGGGACAGCCCGGTCCTGATCAGCCCTCACAACGCGAACCGACTGTATTTCGGATCCCAAAGGGTCTGGCGCAGCGATGACAAGGGAAATTCGTGGAATGCGATCAGCCCGGATCTGACGACCAACACCAACCGGTACGAGCTGGAGATGATTGGAAGGGTTTGGAGCATTGACGCCCTTTACGATACCGGGGCCATGTCCAAGTATGCCACCCTGACGGGAATCTCTGAGTCTCCTCTGGTGGAGGGGCTGCTGTACACCGCTTCAGATGATGGCCTGGTGCAGGTCAGCGAAGATGGAGGCCGGAATTGGGTAAGAAGCGGATCTTTGCCCGGTGTCCCGGATCGGTCCTTTATAAACGACGTGGAGGCCTCCCTCCACGATGCCAGTACGGTGTTCGCCGCAGCAGACGCCCATAAATTTGGGGATTATCGCCCGTTACTCTTTATAAGCACCAATCGGGGCAGCTCCTGGCGTTCCATTGCAGGGGACCTTCCCGAGGATACGATCGTTTGGGTGATCAAGCAGGACCATGAGGATCCCAACCTCCTGTTTATTGGAACAGAGTATGGGATCTATTACTCACCCAACCTTGGTGAAAACTGGATTCCGTTAAAAGCCGGGGTGCCTACCATTCCCTTCCGCGATATTGAATTGCACCCCAGGGATAACGATCTTGTGGGAGCCTCTTTTGGGCGGGGGTTCTATGTGCTGGATGATTACAGCCCCTTGCGTGGGTTGTCCCAAGCGGTTAGCAATGGTAAAAACACCCTCTTCCCGGTAAGGGATGCCTGGTGGTATATCCCCAATGTGCCCATGCAGGCCAAGGGCATGCCATCCCAGGGAACAACGAGTTTTGTTACTGAAAACCCACCTTTTGGGGCGGTATTTACCTATTATCTGACGGAACTTCCCAAAACTTCAAAAGCCACCCGTAAAGAGAAAGAAAAAGAACTCAGGGAGAAGAATGAAAGCATACCGTTTCCCGGATGGGAGAAGCTCGGTGACGAAGGGCTCGAACAGGATCCTCGGATCTTGTTGGAGGTGAAGAATGCACAAGGCAAGACGGTCCGTTGGCTTGAAGGAAAGGCCTCCGAAGGAATGCACCGGGTGAGCTGGGATCTTCGGTATCCGGCTCCGGACCCTATCGATTTGAGCGTACCGGACTTTATTCCGCCATGGGTAGGTAATCCGCAGGGTCCCCTGGCAGCACCTGGCCAGTATTCTGCAACCCTCTACCTCTTGCATCAGGGATCCCTCGTTAAGCAGGGAACCTCACAGGCTTTTGAGGTAATAGCGGTGCCCACCACACCGGATGGAACGAATTATGGCGAAGTAGCCGCTTTCCAGCGGAGAGCGGCTGAACTGTCCAGAGGGATATCCGGGGCCAACAGCAGCCTGCGTGAGTCCGGAGAACGCCTGCGCCTGATGAAGGCAGCCCTCATCAAGACTCCGGGGGCGACCCAAGAGTTGTTTGCCGCATGGGATCAGCTTGAAATCAAGCGAGCCCTTCTGCAGCAGCGATTGACCGGGGATTCGGTCCTTGGACGAAAGAATGAAGCCAGGGAACCTTCCATTGCAGGAAGGGTAGGGCAGGTGATCTATGGGCACTGGGATACCCGCCAGAACCCTACGCGTACCCAGGTACGAAATGTAGAGATTTCAGAAAGTGATTTTGAAACCTTCCGCTCAGATCTGAAGAGCTATTTAAACGAGCTTGAAGGGTATGAGTCCAACCTCGAAAAAGCAGGGGCCCCCTGGACGAAGGGAAGGAAGTTCTAGAATCCGATAATAGAATTCGTATCAGGATATACATTTTGGACAAATCTGGATTGAAGCCTTGGAGGAACCAAATTCCAAGCACCAAATTCCAATTTGGAATTTGTTATTTGACATTTGGAATTTCTTGCAGGGATCTGTCAGAAGCGATTGATCACCAACACGCCCCTTTGCTTAAAGTCATCCATCTTAGGTAGGGCGAGCGCGGCTTCTTCAAGGGAAATGGTCTTTTCGATGAGTTTTTCAGGCTGTAGTTTGCCTTCCCGGATCATTCGGAGCATTTCGGCATACCTGAAGGCCTGCATTCCATGGCTGCCCAGGATTTCAAGCTCCTTTGCAATCACCTGGTCCATGGGTACCTTTGGATGCTGATGATCCCCGGTCATCAGGCCTACCTGTATGTGTTTTCCGCGCTTGCGAAGGTTTGCGATCGAATTAAAACACGTTTGAGGACTTCCCAGGGCATCCAGGGAAACATGGGCACCGCCCCCACTCAAATCCCTGATCTGACCGGGCACATCATCCATCCCCTTTGCATTTAAGGTGTATGAAGCGCCCAGCTCTTTTGCCAGTTCTAGATTCTGTGGATTGATGTCAATGGCGATGACTTCCGCCCCCAGGGCACTGGCGATCATCACAGCTGAAAGCCCGACACCCCCGCATCCATGCACTGCCACATACTGTCCTCCGCTTACCCGGCCCTGGTCCACCACGGCGCGGAAGGCCGTAATAAAGCGACATCCCAGGACGGCCGCCGTATTGTTGTCGATTTCCTCTGGCAGCCTCACCAGGTTGGTATCGGCATGCTCGATGGCTACGTATTCCGCGAAAGAACCCCAATGAGTGAAGCCCGGCTGCGACTGCTGATCGCACACCTGTTGGTTTCCCGTACGACACTGGGGGCAGGAACCACAGCCACATACAAAGGGGACCGTAACCCGGTCGCCGGGATGGAAGTTCCGAACCTCCCTTCCAATAGCTTCGATAGTGCCAGCCAATTCATGCCCGGGCACATGGGGCAGGCGGATATCCGGGTCGTGCCCCATCCATCCGTGCCAGTCACTGCGGCATAGCCCTGTGGCCAATACTTTTATAACTACCCCATGGGGGTTTGGGGTGGGATCAGGGACATTTTTAACCTGCAAGGGTCCCTGGAAGGCATCATAGAGGAGGGCTATCATGCTATTTTGAAGCTTCCGGAAGAGGTGGCAGTCCAGATTCCTGCAAGACCCTCTTCACGCCTGGACCATCGTATTCCAAAGCATTCCCCAAATTCCTTAGATGCTGATCCAGCTCCTCAGAGAGTTCTGAAAAGACCTTATAGGCTCCGTCCGTAGGCTTTGCATCCCCGTTCTCAATGCTCCGACGAAGGGAGGCTAGGCGGTTGTTCAGCTTGATGGGGAAGTTCAGCGGATCCTGGTTGGACTGGTTCTTTACCTGGTACAGCTCTTGTTCGATACCCGCCAGCTGATCCAGAAAGGGCTGCACCGTGCGTTTGTAGGAGCGATCCGGAATTTGGTCCTTGTGCTTTTGGAGGTGATTCCGTATCTCGCGAATCCGGATGACCGCCTCATTGGCGGCACTGGTCTTTTGAACGATCTTTTGGGAAAGGTCAAACTGCTCCTGCAGGTCCTCCTCTGTCACGCCTTTCAGGTTGGGATCCATCTTGACTTCGAACGGATACGTCTGTTCATAACTGTCCGTTTTCATCCGTACCTGGTAGGTGCCAATGGGTGCCTTCGGGCCGCGCTTGGGCCGCGCACTCCAGATGATCATTCCGTCGAATGCTGTGGCTCCGGGGTATCGAAGGTCCCAGGTGAAGGTATTCAGGCCCTTGGCCGTGGTTGGCTTGGTAGACCCGCCCCGGCGCCACCAGGGGATATTGGGGTCTTCCTCATATTCGGGTTTGCTCCCTGTAAATGTATCGATGACCTTTCCCTCCATATCCAGAATCTCGAAGGTAATTGTATCCAGGGCCTCTTTCAGGTAATACTGTACGGTAGCATCATAGACCCCGCGGATGGCAGTTGCAGGTTTGAAAAGGACCGCCTCCTGGTTTTTCATGGCATCGGAATATTGCCTTAGCGGCTGGATGTCATCCAGGATCCAAAAACCGCGCCCATGGGAGCCTACGACCACGTCGTTTTCTTTGATCACGAGATCACGGATGGGGGTATCCGGCAGGTTGAGCTGTATGGATTGCCAGAGCTGACCGTCGTTCAAAGAGAAATACACTCCGTGTTCGGTAGCCAGGAACAGCAAGCCCTGTCGCTCCGGGTCTTCCCGTACTGCACGTGCGAAATGGCCATCTGCAATGCCTTCTGTGATCTTTGTCCAGGTCTTGCCATAGTCATGGGTCTTGAAAACATAGGGCTGACGGTCGTCCACCTGGTAGCGGTTGGCTGCCAGGAAGAGCGTTCCCGGCCGGTGGCGTGATTCGTCGATGATGCTTATCCGGGAGAATTTGGGCAAGCCTTCCGGCGTAATGTCTTCCCAATTCTTTCCTCCGTCCCGGGTGATGTGCATCTTGCCATCGTCCGAGCCCGCCCAGATCGTATTGATATCGTGCCAGGAAGGGGCCAGGGCAAATACCGTGGCGTAGATTTCGGGTCCGTTCATGTCCATGGTGATTACCCCACCGGTTTTGCCCAGGGTACTGGGGTCGGCATAGGTAAGGTCCGGGCTGATCTTCTCCCAGGACTGCCCGTCATCCGTGGTCCGCCATACATGTTGGGAACAGGTATACATCACGCTGGGGTCCTGAGGCGCAAACATGATGGGAAAGGTCCATTGCCAGCGTTCGGGCAGGGCTTCGGCCGGTTCTCCTGAGAAGAAGCGCGGATAGACCTGGATATCCCGGATCTGTCCATTGCTCCGGTCATAACGGGTCAATAGTGCCCCCTGACTCCCGGCATAGAAGATGTCCGGGTTTTCCGGGTGTTGGGTGATCCAGCCGCTTTCACCCCCTCCCACGGCGTACCACCATCCGTGGTTTGGACCCCGTGCCTGCATGTGTCCCCAGCCATCGCTTGGCATGGCCAGGGTGCTGTTGTCCTGCTGGGCTCCCGCCACGTGGTAAGGCACATCGCTGGTGGCCATCACATGATAGAATTGGGAGGTAGGGTAGTCCTGTTCCGTCCAGGACTTCCCTCCGTTAATGCTTACATTCCCACCCCCGTCGTTGGAATTGATCATCCGGTCCGGGTTGGCCGGGTCGATCCAGAGGTCGTGGTTGTCCCCGTGGGGCACGCGGATCGTGGTTTCAAAGGTTTCCCCTCCATCTGTGGACTTGTAGAATCCGGTATTCAGGCAATAGACGGTTTCCCGATCCAGGGGGTCCGCATAGATTCGGGAGTAGTAAAAGGCACGCTGCCGGAGCTTTCGTTCGTCGTTGGTGCGTTCCCAGGTCTGACCGGCATCGTCCGAACGAAAGACCCCGCCCTCATTGGCTTCTACGATGGCCCATACCCGGTTGGAATCAGCCGGGGAGACTGCCACTCCGATCTTTCCGATGGGCCCTTCGGGCATTCCGGGCTTTTCGGTCAGGTCTGTCCAGGTGTCCCCCCCGTCTGTGGATTTCCAGAGCTTGCTGTCGCCTCCGCCCCCCCACATTTTCCAGGCTTTGCGGTAGACCTCCCAGGTAGATGCATAGATCACCTCCGGATTGTTTCGGTCCAGGATCAGGTCTACGGCCCCTGCTTTAGGACTCACATACAATACCTTCTCCCAGGTGGATCCTCCATCCTTGCTCCGGAATACACCCCGCTCCTCATTTTCACCATACGGATGGCCCAGGGCAGCTACATAGACCAGGTCTGGGTTGGTAGGATGGATCCGTATCCGCGCCACCGCCTGGGTTTCCTCCAGGCCGAGATGCGTCCAGGTCTCCCCTGCATCTGTGCTTTTGTAAACACCATCCCCCTGAGTGATGCTCCCCCTGAGCTGTACTTCCCCCATGCCGATGTAGACAATGTCCGGATTGGATTCGGCCACGGCTACAGCCCCTACAGAAGAACTGGTAACCTGCCCGTCCGTAACGGGTTTCCATTCACTGCCCCCATCCGTGGTTTTCCACAAACCGCCGCCCGTGGCCCCAAAGTAGTATTCATTGGGCCGGCCGGGACTTCCCGCACAACCCAGGGAACGCCCACCCCGGTTGGGCCCGATATTGCGCCATTCAAGACCTTCGTAGAAACTCTTTTCGATGGGTGTTTGTTGGGCAAAACCGGTAAAAAGGCTGCATGCCAGGGCTATCAAAAGTGTAGGGGAGAAAAGATTTTTCATAGGGTTGGTGTTTAGATGGATTGCGATGAATCGATTCTGGTAATATAGGGAAAGATCGCCAAAATGCCCATATCCGATAACGGATTTTGATGCCTGTTTTGGCCGGGTATTATTTCTCGCTACTGCGGAAGATATACCGGTATCCTTCCGGTCCTTTCAGCCTCTGGCCCTTATAACCGAGGTCTTTCCAGAAAGCGCCTGCATAAGTGACAAACCCGGCTTCATCCAGTAGTCCCCACTCGATCTCCACCGCCTTCTGATCTGCATAATCCTGCATACCGCGCCGTTCGTCTACCAGGCCGATAAACCCTGTGGGAGAGGTCTGGTAGATCTTGGTCCACCCCTGGTCGGCCACCAGCCGGTAACCGAGCACTTCCTCGTAGAATTGCTGCATTGCAAGCAGGTCTTTGTGATAAGTCCAGGTGATAGAACCATAGAAATTGAGGTTTTGGACTTCTGTACTGATGCGGGGAGCTGCGTCGAGGATTGCCATAAACAATTCGTTTTCGGGATGTTGTTTGAACTGTTCGAACTCAAGCAGGTATCCGCCCGGATCAATGGCCACAAACCCGTCATGGGGTCCGCCTTCCCTGGGTTTGTAAGTGTATTTTACAGCAATGTTTTCAGCCTGTACGTGGGCATACCACCCCGGCAGCTGGTCCGTCAGCAGGGCAATGGCCGTTGACTTTGGCTGGTCAATTGGGTGGTCCCCATCACTGGGTTGGATCTCGATATAGGCATCCGCACCGATCTGAAAACGCGTTTTCCCAATCCGTGGCAAACCCAGGGTTTGTTCGTAGAAGGCCAGGGCCGCCTCTGGTTCCTCATAGTACAAATGGGTTACCTGACGGGTTACACCGAAGGAGGCGAAGGTCCGGTAATCCGTATTTTTCATCAGCAGGTTGTTGATTCCTTGCGGGCTGTATCCCAGCAGCCTTCCCAGGCGGCGGGCCAGGGCTTTTAAAGCCGACGGATCTGCTGTATCTGAGGCCTCTTGGTCCGCTTTCCATTGCTTGTACTGCGTCAGGCGATCCCCTTTATAGATGATTACGACACTTTTACCAGCCGTGCTTTCCAAAGGAAAAAGGGCAGTCCCGGGAAAGGAATCTTCCCGGTAGATCAATACCCCCATCTGATCGGCTACCTGCCGGAAATCCTCCCAGTATTTTTCCACTTCAGCCGCTTCCATAGGGTAGTGCAGGGCAAGGGGCTTGGCATCACTGGCCACCATTTCACAGAAAACTTCAAAGGC
>CBFCWO010000104.1:0-8474 GCA_965601625.1 uncultured Flavobacteriaceae bacterium
CGAAAAAACACCTTCGTTCCCTCGAAAAGCGGGTGCAAATATAAAATGGTTTTTTTGCTTCCACAAACCCCGGCGACAAAAATTTTACTTAAAAGTTTATTAATGGTGTAATTATTTGATTTTGTGATTGTTAACCCAGTGGTTTTCTTCGGGACTATCTCCAGGTTTCACCCTCATACAGGTTGGAACACTCCCAAATCCTCAGACTCAAGGCAATACAGTCAGCATATTTTTAAGAAAAGAAATTCCAGACGAGCCCAAAACGGATCACAAAATCCCGATAAGGATAGTTTGGAGCCGCAAAATTGTTGTTATTGATAAAAATCGTATTGAACTGTTCAGCCTTAAGATAGATACGGGCAGAACGGACCCGGGCATTGATGAAGAAATCCAACAGCGGGAACCCCCCGACCTTTTGGCGATCCTGCACATAGAATTCAGCCATCAGGGGATTGTACGAATTCATATAATAATCCGTAAAATACTTGAAGATGACCCCCGTCTGAATGTACATGGCTTTCTTGAATACATCACTGGAATAATACAGGCTGTTGCGGGTAATAAAACTTGGAATGTTCAGGACATTCTCGCTCTGGTCCACCTCCTGGTAGAGCAGGGTGTTGTCCAGAGCCCATTTATTCCACCTGAATTCTTTCTGGTACTTGATCCTTAACTGATTGATCCGATCGGCCTGCTGAAAAGGACGGATAAAGGAACGCTCCTCTCCCTCTTCTATCTGGGTCGCGTCCGCAGTGGAGCGGAAAAAGGAGTAATTCTCCACCGAACTTATCTGGGCCTCCAGGTGCCCCCAGGTATCAGACTGGATCCCACCAAACAAGCTTTGTACCTGTTCGTTCTCAAAAACTCCGCTGTTATCCCAGTTGTAATTCAGATAATCCGATTGGTAAAGGAGATAATTGAAATCGGGTTTCCTGGCAGAGTGATGTACGCCTCCCCTGAAGTAGAGATCCTTTCCAAGTCGTATGCCAACGCTCGCATCCAGAAAGGAACCCGTCAAATCCCCTGAGATTCCCACTCCCCCGTTGGCCTGAAGCAGCACCCCGCCAAAGTCCTTTTTCCAGGCTGCTCCTCCGATGACTTCATTGCCTTGAAGAAGATTCGGGATGACCACGTCTTCCGTCTGAACCAGACTCGAAAAGAAGTAATTATAGTCATATAAGGTTACGGATGCCTCGAGATTCCCGATATACTTATTATCCAGATTCAGGCGAATCTTGTTGTAATAGGTCTTCAGGGTCGCCTTGTCGTCTATGGGCTGAAAGATCTGTGCCCCGAAATACGGGTTATTGTTGGTCTGTCTGTACTGATAAAATTTACTTTCATAACTGAAGGTATGGCCAAGGCTCAAACTACCCCTGTATTCCGTACTATCCCTGGGCCCGCCCAAAAGGCGAAGGTCGTGATCCAGGTAATAGCGCCTGCCATTCAAACGGTTGGTGACCCCGCTGAACAAGACATCGACCCTGCCACGGTCTGAAAACTGAGGATCGCCGGACTCAAACTGACCCTCGCTATCAAAGAGCCCTCCGTTTTCCTGACCCTCAATATCCTGGCTTGTAAAATGGACCATCATCCGGTAATTGCCCCGTTTGGTTACGTAGTTGGCGGAGGTGCGGAAATTTCCGGATTGAACCTCATCTTCCCTGTATTTCCCCAGGGAACGAAAACCCTTATAGGCAATCGAAAAATTAAGGCGTTCAGAGGTATTGAAAGTGAGCATTGCATCGAGCAGCTGACCACGCTCAAAGGTAGTCTTGAACATCAGCTCCGTCAGGGGGGTCGCCACATTGTAGTAGTCGACATCCTCGATCTCAAAATAGTTGAAATGACGCGCCCTGCCTCCCAGCTGTGGAAGCCATTTGGACTTATTCAGGTCCACCCCCAGGCGATTGTAGGGTTGCCCTACATTGGCCATGGGAAGAAGTTCAAAATAATCACGCCTGAGGTAGTTGTACCGGTACTCTTTCTGAATGGTTAGGGAGGAATCCAACAGGGTGGTGTCCCGCTGATAGTTGATTATTTTATAATTCTCAATGGTAAGTTCCTGACCCTCCTTCTTTTTCTTGCTCCTGAGATCCAATTTCCGCTTTTCCATTTGTGCGGTGTCCTGTGCCTGGATCGCAGGGACCTGTCCTGCTGCCTTAATGCAAAAAGCCAACATCAATACTAAATAGAGAAGTCGCATACCGGTTCGCTTCAGGGCAAAGGTACCTTTTTGTTTTAAATGAAATACTCAAGAGAATCCCTACAATTGCATCACATCGTAAAACACAATAAGCCGTTTAGGCGTGCCATCCTGCATCACATCCCGAAATATTGACAGGCATTAATTTTTTGATCATCTTAGCAAAAAAATTGTTATGAACCGATTTTTCCTGTGTTGCTGCCTTTTGGTGGCCGGGGCCCTCTACCCTCAGGTCAATCCCAATGATCGCTACAGACAGGGAGGGCAGGATGCTTTGCGCATTTATTCCAACAGCGCAGGTACCCCGATCAACTTGATCGATGCGGGCAAATCCATAGAAACCTACTGGAAAGACCGGGACCGGTTCAAAAAGGGTAGCGGCTACAAAATCCATAAACGATGGGAATATTACTGGAGCCACCTGGCCAATTCCCGGGGTATCCTACCCACGGCAAGCCAGTATTGGGAGAGCTGGAAAACAAAGGCCAGCCTGAGCGGTAAAGACCCGAATCCAACGGCCGACTGGAGTTCCATCGGACCCGGGGACGTCGGAGTCTTTTCAGGGAGACTTCCGGGAACGGGACGATTGAATGCCGTTGCAGTGGACCCCAATAATGAAAACATCTGGTATGCGGGTGCGCCCGCAGGGGGGATTTGGAAATCCACCAATGCCGGACAGAGCTGGACCAATTTATTTGACGACTTTCCTCAAATCGGGGTTTCGGGTATTGCGATAGATCCCAATGATTCCAATACCATTTATATCGCCACCGGGGATGACGACGCCGCTGACTCATACAGTATTGGAGTCTTCAAATCTACAGACGGAGGACAGACCTGGAATGAAACAGGACTGAATCCAACCAATACCGGGGTCAATTTCCTGATGAACGAAATCGTCATTGACCCTGCCAATTCGGATGTCCTATGGGTTGGGACCAGTGACGGCCTTTTCAAGTCCGAAGATGCCGGTGTCACCTGGGAGAATAAGCGTACCGGGTATATATCGGACTTCAAGCTTAAGCCCGGGGACCCCAATACCGTATACGCCGTGGACAATGAGCACATCGGAGGGGTGGGAAGTTTTGTAATCTATTATAAAACTACCAACGGTTCTGACTTTTCGAGAATGGAAAGTGATATCCTTCCAACTTCCGCCGGACGGGTGGTGCTCGGGGTGACTCCTGCAAATCCGGATCTGCTGTATATTCTGGCAGCGGGGACCTTTGATGATAATCGCTTTGCCTACGAAGGCTTCTACCGATCCGATGATAGCGGAGAATCCTTTACCCGCAGCCCAAACAGTGAGAACCTGATGGAATCCAGCCAGGCCTGGTTCGACCTGGCCCTTGAGGTTTCTCCCACAAATGCGGACGAGGTATATATGGGGTGCCTGAATATCTGGAAGAGCATCAATGGAGGTGACAGCTGGACACAGTTGAATCAGTGGTTCAATAACAATGCAGCCTATGTGCATGCAGACATCCATACCCTGAAATTCTTTAACAATAAGCTCTATGCAGGTACTGATGGAGGGATCTACCTTTCAGACAATGGAGGAAGTACCTTCACAGACTTCACCAACGACATGTCCATAGGCCAGTTTTACAAGCTGTCCGTATCTCCCAGGGACCCCGGCAAGATGATCGGCGGCCTGCAGGACAATGGTGGGCAGATCTTTAACCAGGGAGCCTGGAACAACTACCATGGTGGGGATGGCATGGATAATGTCATCGACCCGGAAAACGACAATATCGTCTATGGATTTACCCAGTTTGGGGGCACCCTGAACATCTCTTCGGATTCAGGCCAGTCCATCGGTATCGTTTTTTCCCCCCCGGACAGGAATGGCAACCCCACCAGGGGAAACTGGATTACCCCACTCACGATCAGCAGTACCGGGAAGGTGTATGCCGGTTATGACGGCGTATACGAGCTCCGGGGCAACGAATGGGAAAAAATATCAGTTGATTTTGGCGGGACCAGCCAGGGAAGCAGGCTGGAAGACTTGCTGGCCGACCCAAAAAATCCCGATGTATTATATGCTGCTGAAAGCTCCGCCGTTTACCGGAGTGAAGATGGAGGCATCACTTTTAAAACTTTTTTCTTGGGGAGCAACCTGATCTCAGACATCGCCATTGATACGGATGATGGGTCGGCTATCTATGTGGTTACTTCCCTGAGGGTGGGGCGCCGGCAAAGCGACCAGCTCACAGATGTCAATGAGCGAAAGGTATGGAGGATCCCAGTTAACGCCGACGGAAATCCCGGCCCGGAAGAAGACCTTACCTATGACCTGCCCCCGGACCAGGCCATCTTTGCCATCGTGCACCAGGGCCGGCATACAGACAACCCGATTTATGTAGGCACAAACCTGGGGGTATATCGCCTGGACGACACGCTTACCGAATGGGAACCTTATTTTGCGGGCCTCCCGACAACGGCAGTCAGCGATCTGGAGATCAGTCTGGACGATGAACTGATATCTGCCGGCACCTACGGCCGTGGGGTGTGGCAATCCCCTATCCCTGTTCAGGTGCCGGATTCCGATATCCGAGTCCTCAGCCTGAGCCCGGCCAATGGGACCATCCGTTGCAGCGAAGTGGTGCCAGAGGTTACTGTGGAAAACAACGGACTAAACGCAATAACAGAAGTCTCCCTTTCATACAAAATAAATGATGTGGACCAGGGTTCCTTCACAGAGCAGGTAGCTATTGCCGGGGGGGAAACCGGGCTCATTGCGCTTCCGGCCATAGGCTCAACTACCAAAGGAGCGGCTGTCCTGGAGGTAAATCTCACTGTGGACGGAGATGCTTTTGCAGATAACAATGCCCTGAAAACCCAGTTCTATTTCAATGACGTTGGAGCCGAGAATGAGATTAACGACTTTGAGGGGGATACACAGGGCTTGCTGACCTATACCGAGGGCAGTGAGCAGGTGGTATGGGAAAAAGGAACTCCTGCCGGCAGTGAACTTGGCCAGGCCGCATCAGGTTCCCAGGCATATGGTACCAATCTGGATGGCAACCACCCGGACGCCGTGCGTGCCTTCCTGCTGACCGACTGCTATGACTTTACCGGTATCCTGGCCCCGGTCCTGAAGTTCCAGATGGCTTATGACCTGGAGCAGGACTTCGATATTGTATATGTACAGTATTCCACCGATGAAGGAAATACCTGGAGCGTTTTGGGATCGGTGAACAGCCAGCCCAACTGGTACACCAGTGACCGAACCAACGCCAGCTCTGGTGAGGATGATGACTGCCAGAATTGTCCGGGTGCACAGTGGACGGGAACCAATACCACCTATACCGAATACGCCTATGATTTTGTGGCCAACGCAGCCCTTGGCGAGACGGACCTGACCGGGGCTTCCAACATCGTGTTCCGGATCGTGTTCCACGCAGACCCGCTTATCAATCAGGAGGGTGTGGTTATTGACGATCTGGGCGTTTCTGGTTTTGAGGACGACGAAGATGATGACAATGACGGCATCCTGGATGTGGATGACAATTGTTCACTCCTGGCAAATCCCGATCAGGTTGACACGGACGGTGACGGGGAAGGGGATGCCTGCGACCTGGATGATGACAATGACGGTATTCCCGACACCGAGGACAACTGCCCGCTCATTGCCAACCCGGATCAGGAAGACGCAGACAATGACGGCATTGGGGATCCCTGCGACTCCGATGAAGACAATGACGGGGTGCCCAACAGCATTGATAATTGCCTGGGAACACCCCTGGGGACGGTAGTTGACCTGGAGGGTTGCCCCATCTTCAGCTTGCCGGCATCCAATTTCCGGGTACAGACGGAAGGTGAAAACTGCCGCTCGAGTGATGATGGTTCCATCTCGATCGAAGCCGATGAGCCCCTGGCCTATCTGGCAACGTTAAGCGGGAATGGGACAGATCAGTCCATTTCATTCACAGATACCGCCCTTTTCGAAAGCCTTCCTTCCGGCAGCTATGCCCTTTGCATTACGGTTGAGGGAGAGCCGGACTACCAGCAATGCTACAACCTAGACATTACCGAGCCGGAGGCCTTATCGGTCAGCGGAAAGGTCAATACGCTTGGGAAGGACATCACCCTGGACCTGGAAGGTGGAAAGCAATACAACATCACCCTGAATGGTCAAAGGATCACGACCAGCGCTTCGCAGGTCACCTTGCCACTGACCCAACCGGTAAATTACCTGGAAGTCCGGACGGACAAGGATTGCCAGGGGACCTATACACAGCGAATTTCCCTTGCGGAATCCCCAATTGTACTGCCCAACCCTATTGAAAATGGCGAGTTACAGGTGTTCATCCCGGATTCGGATGGAGAAAAAGCACGCATTCGATTGTTTACGCTGGACGGCAGCAGCTTGCTGAACAAAGCGCTCGTGATTCGCAACGGGCAGGTACGCATTAATATGGATGCCTACGCCAAAGGGGTATATCTATTAAATGTCACCAGCCAGGGTGAACTTTATTCCTACAAAATACTGAAACGATGAAAGGATCGTCCCTTATAAAATACTTGAGCCTCCTTCTTGCAATTTCCATGGTGTTCTCCTGTGGAGGAGATGGAGGCGAAGCGGGTGGGGATTCCATACCAGAACCTGAACCCGTACCCGATCCCGTGGCTGCAACCCTCATTTTTCCGGACAACAATACGGAATGCAACGAGGGAGAAATTATCAGTGAAACGCAGAGCAGGGTGCTTTTCCAGTGGAACGCTTCCCAAAATACGGACAGCTATCAGGTCAATTTAAGGAACCTAAACAACAATTCCATAGCCCTTACAAACAGCAACACCAATGAAGCGGAGATCACCTTGCTCAGAGGGGTGCCTTATGAGTGGTTTGTGGTTTCCAGGGCCAATGGCAGTAGCGAAACGGCCAATTCAGCGGTTTGGAGGTTTTTTAATGCGGGGCCGGGCATTGCGAACTACGCCCCCTTCCCTGCAGTGGCCATTGCCCCTACACGCGGGGCGACCATCCCGGCTACCGTTTCGGTAACCCTTCAATGGTCCGGCACTGATATTGATGAAGACATCAGCACCTATAACCTGTACTTCGGCACGGAGAACCCGCCAGAACTTCTGGAAGAGGGCCTTACCGATACCGCCTTTGAGGTGGGGGTTGCCTCCGGGCAAACCTATTTCTGGCAGGTAGAAACCGTTGATTCCGCCGGGAACCGCACCCAATCAGAGCTTTTTAATTTTCAGGTGGAGTAATCCAGCAGGTTTAAAAACAGTATTCTATGAATTTCTGGCGCCTCGGCAGGCATAAGATTCTATTCATCCTGGCTATTGGTGTAGCCCTGATTCCACGGGTTGGCGCCCAGGCTACCTCCCTGGAACTGCCTACAGAATACCTCAACAACAGCACTGCGGGAGGACTCAACACGATTCCCTCGAATCTTGAAGGAACACCCTATCTCACAGAAGATTTTCAAAATGGGAGGATCTATGTGGAAAACAACGCGCCCTATGCAGCCCGGTTAAGGTACAATGCCTATCAGGATGAGATTCAGGTGCAAAGCGGGAAGGGCATCACAAGCCTCTATAAACGGGAGTCCCTCTGGGCGGAGCTGGGAGGGGAAACCTTCAAGTATTATAGATACCAAACCAAATCAGGGATCTCCAGTGGATATTTTGTGGAGCTCAACACGGGCCCCTCGCGTTTGCTGAAACGGTATGAAAAAGTATTCCGAGAAGCCCAGGCCGCTTCATCCTCCTACAGCCAGGATAAGCCCGCGCGATTTGATGAAATGGTGTCCTATTTCCTGCTACGGAAGCAAAATCCTGCTCAAAAAGTCCGGTTGCGAAAAAATGATATCCTTGAGATCTTGGGCGCTGAGGAAGCTGAAGCCTACGTGAAAAAGAAAAAACTGAAGCTAAGGTCGGAAGCAGCGGTTATTGAACTTCTAGACCATTTAAATTCCAAAACGGGCGGAGAATAGCACAAGGATTGCACCCTGCACATCGCATTTAGGTGCTGTTCCAATACTACCTGCAGCCTTAAAGGAAGTTAAAGGGCTGCTGTATGCATCGCTTTCCGGGATAAAACCCCCAAACCTCAGGGGAGGTAGTTCAATAGAGCTGGATCATCCATTCGGTAATGATACCCCCGCCAAAAGAAACCCTGAGCCCTGAACTGCCAGACGATTTCTTTGTCTGGCGTTACCTCCCAAAATCCGAAAATACCACAGGTAATCAGCGTATTTCCGTTGGCAAGCCGGACAGCCCCCGAGACTTTGGGGGAGAACAACCCCTC
>CBFCWO010000105.1:0-8468 GCA_965601625.1 uncultured Flavobacteriaceae bacterium
AGCATCCTCCAGGGAGGGGACATCCACTGTGAAATTGGGGTAACCACCCCCAATAATCACATTGCCGCTACCACCATCAGCAAGGTTAACTATCTGATCCGGAGCTGTATTGATGACTTCAAAGTCCTGGTCTACCTGGCTAATGGCGATTCCAGGACCGGGTGATACCGTTTGATTCTCATTGTTTGGATCTGCATCCGCGTCCTCCAGGGACGGTACATCAATGAGAAAATCCGGATAAGTACCGCCAATTACAGTATTCCCGCTTCCACCATCTACAAGGGTTACAACCTCGTCTGGAGCCTCGTTAGTGATTTCAAAGTTCTGATCCGTCTGGTCTACGCTTATGCCAGCTCCGGCAGTTACCGTTTGATTTTCGTTATTGGGATCACTATCCCCATCCTCCACATTCAAAGTGAGCACTGATCCCCCATTGGTGAGGGAAATATTCCCCGGGGTATCATCGGTAGTGATATCCTGATTATTAATGTCAGCTAGAGGTACATTGAATGATGTCCCGAAATCTGTAAGTACCAGCTCCTGACCCACTACATCAAAGAAAGTATTGAAAGGGTTGTCCGCCCCAAGGATCAGTTGGTCAATGGCATCCTGCACATTGGTAGCGGCCAGGCCGGAAACGGTTCCGTCATATTGAACAGTGGCTGCCGTGAGATCTGCCTGAACCAGGTAAGGCACATCGTTGACAAAGTCGCTGAGGGTTACATCTACCAGATCGATTTCTGCCGTGGTAACCGCGTTGTCTTCGATCTCTTCCGTGCCCACGGAGTTGGGCGCGAGCTTTTCGGAATTGATGGCGTTGTTCTGAATTTCCTGGCTGCCAATGCTGAAATCCACGATGTTTTCCCCCCGGATCTGCCCGACTTCGAAGTTGAATCGATCCTCGAATTCGGTAATGATTATAGTAGTGTCCTGATTGACAATGGGTTCATTGGTAAAAGTGATCCCAAGGGCTTCACAGAGGTTGATCCAGGTCTGTCCGTTATGATAGAACAAACAGGCTTCATCCGTGTTATAGACCAGGGCGCCGCTCAGGGGGGAGATGGATCCCATTTCAGCCGTAGTGACCCTGGTGATGACCAGCACCTTGTCAGCGCTTTCCAATTCCAGGAGGGAGGCCGGGTCAATGGTCTCTGACCGGTCTCCTATTTTGACCTGTGCCATCAGGGCATGGGTACATAACAACAGGATTACTATGGTTAGGTGTGTTATTTTCATGTCGCCGACGCTTTGTGTTCTCTCAAGGCTATATCTAACCCTTGGCCGGAAGGGATGGACTGAGCCTGACAAATTTAAGGTTCTATCCCTAATCCCGGCGGAATACAGTCCGAATTGCCTTTTTCTTGGATAAACGGGGACCGTACGTTTGTTCTGAAAACCTAGGCAGAGTCCCTGCAGGAAGAAAGCAGGCGTGGAATTTGGGGATCATTCAAGCCCCGCATTAACACAAGTTTAAGGGCTCTCCCTTTGTTTTTAGGGGAAGTTGCATTTTCTTTATAACCTATTTCGGTATGGATTTGATGAAGAAACTATTAGTGGTGTTCGTGTTGATGGCCTTTGTGATGCCGGCATGGGCACAGGAGGATGACCGCACCCTCTTGCGCGGTACGGTACTCTACCGGAATTCGGTCGTGCCTAATGAAAATGTGATCAATACCACGGCCCAGTTAGCCACGATCACCAATGAGCGTGGTGAATTTACAATACCCGTAAAGACGGGGGATGAACTGGTGTTTATGGCCGTGAATTACCAGCTTCAGATGGTGGAGGTTACGGAGGATATCTTAAAAAATAACCGACTGGTGGTGGAAGTGACCGAAAAGGTCACTGAACTGGATGAGGTAGTGGTGAGTCCGGAAGACCAGGAGGAATTCATACGCCTGAGCAACGAGGAATTCAAAGGTTTTGAGTACGAAACAGACCAGACCACAGAGGTGACCAACATCGCTGAGGATATGACGGTACGCGGGATGCAGTACGGGCTAAATTTTGTGAACATCTTCAAACTGCTGGCTTCAACCGTTTCGGGGGATGGTAAACCGGAAGAGGCTGCCCCGTTGAAAGCAAGCGAAGTGCTTCGGCAGGTATACGACGATTCCTTTTTTGTTCAGGATCTACAAATTCCCCAGGACCAGATCGATGCGTTCCTGCTCTACTGTGACAACCAGCTTCCACCGAGAACACTGCTTCGAAAGGAGAATGAATTTGAATTGATTGATTTCCTGGTCACACAAAGTGAAGATTTTAGAAGCCTTCAAAAGGAGTAGCACGGCCTATGGCTGGGTTACACTTTTCTTCCTGCTGGGTCTGAAGGCCTATGCGCAGGATATACCCCAAATGCCAAGGGAACTGAACGGGCGCATTTTTGAGGAAGGCATCGGGGTACCCAATGTACATATCATAAACCTTTCCTCTGAAGAAGCGACTATTTCGAATGCCGATGGTTTTTTCACCCTTTTGGCCAGCATTGGGGACACCCTTTTGATTTCGGCCATCCGATACGAGCGGAAATCCCTAAAGGTAAGCGAAAAAATGCTGCAGGCTGCAATGCTTGAAATCCCATTGATCCCCTTTGTGAACCAACTGGATGAAGTAGTGCTCTGGCCCTACAACCTCAGTGGGGATCTGGATAAAGACCTTTCCAATGTCCCGGTGGACGAACCGGTTACAGCCGTTACCCTGGGATTGCCCAACGCCCGCGCCAAAGTTCGGACGCAGACGGAACGGAAGTTGTTTGAAGCCACGACAGGGGCTGGCCTGGTGCCCCTTAACCCGATTTTGAATGCGATCAGCGGCCGTACAAAAATGCTGAAAAGACGCCTTGCCCGGGATCGGGCCTACCAGCAGACCCTGGAGGTTCGCTCCCGTTTTTCGGACAGTCTTTTTATTGAAGATCTGCGGATTCCAGCCATACGCATACCTGATTTTATGTACTACTGCGAAGTCGATCCGGATTTCAGCAGATTGGCCAAGTTGGACGATCGCCTGCAGCTTTGGGATTTTTTAGGTCGAAAGAGCGAGGAATACCGGCGTAACAATGGATTAGAGTAGGTCGGAAATTTGCGTATTTTTGGGCTCCGTTTGGTATGCGGTTTGATACATACCGGTAAAACCCTTTTATCATGAAACGCGCCATAGCTTTATTTATCGTTAGCAGTTCGCTTCTCCTGATGGGGTTTTCCGGTTGGCATAAGTTCTATGTCAGCGTGACCAATGTCGAGTACGCAGCCGAGGAGGAATCCCTTCAGATCATAAGCCGGATCTTTATCGATGACCTTGAAAATGCGCTGCAAACCCGCTATGACTTTAGGGCGGACCTGGGAACGCCCGAAGAAGCGAATCAGGCTGATGCGTATATCGAGCGTTATTTCAACGCCAAATTTTCGGTCTGGATCAATGGTGATAAAAAGGAATATACCTTTCTGGGCAAGCGATACGACAATGACCTGATTGTTTGCTATTTAGAAGTTACCGGCCTTCCAGAGTCAGAACTAAAATCCGTAGGCATTCAGAATGAAATCCTCACCGATATCTTTGAGGAACAAAAAAATCTGGTACATCTCAAGGTCCTGGGCAAAAAGAAGAGCTATGTCCTGATCAGGGAGAATAATAAAGGAATGTTAAACTTGTAAGAATTCCTGTGGGTGCCGGCTAAAAGTCTTTATTTTTCGAAAATCAAATAATCCAACACATTTATGAGTAAGCTAAAGTATATTCTGTCTGCCTTTTTCTTTGTTTTTGCCGCCCTGGCATGGGGGCAGGAAGAAACCGAACCCGAGAGGAAACCCGGGCACACCAACCAGAGCAAATTCCGTCAGATGTATCAGGAATTTGCAACCCCGAATACGTACCGCAGTGCCTCTGGCGCACCGGGTCCGGATTATTATCAGCAACAGGCTGATTATAAGATGGACATCACCCTGGATGACAAAAATGCACGCATTTATGGGGAAGAGACCATAACGTACTACAACAATTCCCCTGATGACCTTGAATTTCTTTGGGTACAGCTGGACCAGAATGTTCGCGCCAAGGATTCCAAATCCCCCTTACGCAATGGGGGTGGGGTACCGCTAGCCTATCGCACAGGTTCGTTTGCCGGACAATACCTCACCGACTCCTTTGATGGCGGTTTCAATATTGAATTTGTGAAGGATGCCCAGGGCAAACCCCTCTCCTACACTATAAACCAGACCATGATGCGGGTCAATATCCCGCAAGCCCTAAGAAGTGGTGAGAATATCTCTTTTTCCATCAAGTGGTGGTATAATATCCCAAATCACACGGTAGACCGTGCCCGGTCCGGATATGAGTATTTTGAAAAGGATGGCAACCGCGCTTACGTGATTGCACAGTTCTTCCCTCGCATGGCCGTATACAGTGACGTGGAAGGGTGGCAGAACCACCAGTTCTGGGGAAGCGGGGAGTTTGCGCTGCCATTCGGAAATTACGAAGTTAATATCACGGTACCTGCAGATCATGTACTGGATGCCACGGGTGAATTGCAGAACCGCAAAGAGGTATTCTCCAAGGAGATGATGCGTAGGTACGAACAGGCTAAAAAGTCTTATGAGGAACCTGTGATGATCGTTACCCAGGAAGAAGTGGAAGCCGCAGAAAAAGGATTTTCAGAGAAGACCAAAACGTGGAAGTTCAAAGCCAACAATGTACGTGATTACGGATTTGCAACCTCCCGAAAGTTCATCTGGGATATGATGGCCGTGAAAATAGGCGGCAAGGACGTGATGGCCGTTTCCCTTTATCCCAAGGAGGGCAATCCGTTATGGGAAGAGCTTTCTACAAAGGTAGTGGCCAGCACACTCAAGAGTTACTCCGCCCATACTTTTGATTATCCGTATCACAAGGCCATTTCTGTGCATGCCAAGAATCAGGGGATGGAGTACCCGATGATTTGCTGGAATTATGGACGCCCCAATGAAGATGGCACTTATTCTGACCGGGTGAAATACGGAATGATCTCTGTGATCATCCACGAGGTCGGTCACAATTTCTTCCCTATGATCGTGAATTCCGATGAGCGGCAGTGGGGCTGGATGGATGAAGGTCTGGATACCTTTATGCAGTACCTGGCCGAGCAGGAGTTTGGCGAGGCCTATCCTCAGGTAATCTCACCGAATGAGAAGTATCCTTCCCGTCGGGGGGACCCTTCGAAGATCGTACCATATATGTCAGGGGATCAGGATTACATCTCTCCCATAATGTCAAATCCGGAAAACGTTTATTCCCTCGGGCCAAACGCCTATGCAAAACCGGCGACTGCCCTGAATATCCTCCGCGAAACGGTTATGGGACGGGAACTCTTTGACCATGCCTTCAAGACATATTCACAACGCTGGAAGTTTAAGCATCCCACCCCGGAGGATTTCTTCCGGACTATGGAAGATGCCTCTGCTGTGGATCTGGACTGGTTCTGGAGGTCCTGGTTCTATACCACAGACTATGTGGATATAGGGGTGAAAGGGGTCAAGAAATATTATGTGAGTGACAAACCCACGGCTGAGATGAATGAGTACATGCAGCAAAATGGGATTACCGAGGCCGATCTGCCACCGCTGGTTTACCTGGCTGAGGAAGAAAGTGAGGACTTCGACCCTGAGATGAAAGGGAAGATGCCCTCCGAGGTCTCACAACCGCTGAAAGAATTCATGATGGACAATATGACTGCCGAGGAGCGTACCCAGGTGGAAGAGCCCAAATACTTCTATGAAGTAACCTTCGATAAGCCCGGTGGAATCCCCATGCCGTTGATCGTAGAATACACCTATGCGGACGGTACCACAGAAACGGTAACCTACCCACCAGAGATCTGGAGAAAGAATGACAAGGAAGTGAGCCGTGTGATTTCTTCCCAGTCTGAACTCGTGGGGATTGTAGTGGATCCTAAAATGGAAACTGCAGATATCGATACGGCAAATAACAGCTGGCCTAAAGAAGATACGCCTTCTGAGTTCCAGCAGTTCAAGGAGAATATTAAGGGAGAATAGGTCTTCCCGCCTAATATAGAGTCCCGGTAGTTGTACTGCCGGGACTTTTTTATTTTGCGCGGGAAACTTGCGTATATTTGTCCTATGGCCATGGTGTTTTTGTTTATTAGCGGGGCGGAAATCTTTTTTATCCTCTTTATAGTGGTGATGGTCTTTGGAGCCGATAAGATTCCAGGCATTGCCAAGGGTCTTGGGAAAGGCATGCGGCAACTTAAGGACGCCACAGAGGAGATCAAGCGTGAGATTAATAAAAGCGCAGAAAAACAAGGGCTGGATACTTCTATTGCAGACGACATCCAGAAAGAACTCAAGGAGGTCAAGAAGAATCTGGATGATGTTGGAGGCACCATTAGCCGTAAATAGCCCGCTGTGGCTGCAGGCTGCACTCGGCATCCCACTATTATTCCACACTACATATCGTAAGTCCGTCCCGGATAGGTAAAACCACGGTGCGTACCCGAGGATCTTTCGTTAATTTTTTGTTGAAATCGACCAATATTTGTGTGGTCCTGTCCTTTGGGTCAATAGGCTCCAGAACCTTGCCGGACCAAAGAACATTGTCCAGAAGAATGATTCCTCCGGTCCGGACTTTGGGCAGCACCATTTCAAAGTATTCCGGATATTCCTGTTTATCGGCATCGATAAAGACCAGGTCAAAAGTTTCCCCCATCCGCGGGATAGTTTCCAGCGCAAGCCCCGTATGCTGAATAATCTGGTCACCATAGGGACTGCGGTCGAAATAACGCCTTTGCAATTCAGTCAGTTCCTCATTCTTATCGATGGTATGGAGCTTTCCGCCGGGCAGAAGCCCCTCCGCCAGGCATAGGGCGGAATATCCCGTATAGGTCCCGATTTCCAGGATGGTTCGCGGACGGACTATCCGTGAAATAAGGCTCAGCACACGGCCCTGGTAATGCCCGGTGATCATCCTGGGCATTAGGACCTTCAGGTGGGTTTCCCGGGTTAGTTCCCGAAGGAGTTCCGGCTCCTCCTCGCTGTGATCGGCAATATACGCTTCCAGGGCAGCGGATAGGAAATGCATGTGCTTTTTGTGCGAAATTAAGGAAATTCGATTTGGGTTCCATAGGATTCCTGCAGCTGCGGGAAGGGGGATTGCATGCCATGACGGAAAGGGGGCGCCCCCCTGCCCATCTTCAATATACCCGATTGGACTGCAAAACGCCAACACTCTTCCGGCACAAAAGCTTATCGGGATCTTTGTTCCTCTAAAAAGATCAAAAGATTTCCATTATCCCCCCCAAATATTTACCCGGTTATTCCCCTGAAAACACCAAAATGATCCCTAATTTAGAAATGAGAAATTTGTGATGATATGAAGGTAACCATCCGAAAGGCGGAACTATCGGATCTACCCGTGTTGCGTTCCTTTGAACAGGGCCTGATCCGGGATGAACGCCCCTTTGATCCCACCATACGGCCAGACCCCGTGCATTACTACAATCTCGAAGAACTCCTTTCGAATCAACAGGCCCGGGTATTGGTAGCAGAATCCGGCGGGCAGCTTCTGGCATCGGGATACGCCATCCGCAAATGCCCGAGGCACTACCTGGACCACGATGCTTATGCGTATTTGGGGTTTATGTACACGCTCCCTGAATACCGCGGCCTGGGGATCAACGGGGAGATTATAGGGGAACTTCGCAAATGGGCCCGGGAAGCGGGCTTATACGAGATGCGCCTGACGGTCTACAACGAAAATCACCCGGCCATAAGAGCCTATGAGAAAGCGGGCTTTACAACCCATATTACAGAAATGCGGCTCCGGGATGAGCCCTGAAAGCGGAAATTCCATCGGGGATTGCCGGCTTCATCGTATTTTTGAACAAAACCTATTCCATGGATTTTATCAACGCTGAGGATTTTGCCCGGAAGCTGGATCAGCAGGACCCGCTCCACAACATGAGGGAGGCATTCCACTTCCCTCAGGTAAATGGGAAAGACGTCATTTATTTCACGGGAAATTCATTGGGCCTGCAACCCAGGAGTGCGCAGCGATTTGTGGACGAGATCATGAAGGACTGGCGGGAACTGGCCGTGGAAGGACATTTTTACGCAGACAAACCCTGGTGGGATTATCATGAAAGGTTGGTCCCTTCCCTTGCCAGGATCGTTGGGGCACGTGAACGTGAGGTTACCGTAATGAATACCCTCACGGTCAATTTGCACCTGCTGATGGTCTCGTTTTACCGGCCACAGGGAGGGCGGTATAAAATTCTATGCGAAGAAAAGGCATTCCCGTCAGACCAGTACATGCTGCAGAGCCAGCTCAGATTTCACGGGTATGATCCTGCTGAAGCCCTGATAGAGGTCCGTAAACGTCCGGGGGAACACCACTGGAGGACGGAGGACATCCTTGAAGCCATTGATGCGAACGCCGGTGAGCTTGCCCTGCTTCTTATGGGGGGCGTGAATTATTACAACGGA
>CBFCWO010000106.1:0-8461 GCA_965601625.1 uncultured Flavobacteriaceae bacterium
ATCGCCCTATTGAGGATATTCAGGGCATCTTCATAAGTAGGCTCCATACGTCCACCACCGGGTAGGTGCTTCCCGAATCATTTTACTGTTTGTAGATCCTTCCCTCTTTCATGACGAACCGGATCTCCTTCAGTACACCCACATCCGAAAGCGGGTTCCCCTCCACGGCAATGACATCTGCCAGATACCCTGCCTTCAGCTGCCCGAGGTCATCACCCATTCCCAGCAGGTTCGCATTGGTGATGGTGGCCGCCCTCAGCGCTTCTTCCGCGGGCATCCCGGCTTCCACCATATACCCAAATTCCTGGGCATTGGTTCCGTGCGGAAAAACCCCTGCATCCGTGCCAAACGCTATGGGTACCCCGGCTTTGTAGGCTTTCGCAAAGGTGTTTTGGATCTGGGGGCCTATCTCCCTGGCCTTCTGGGCAACCACTGGTGGGAAAAACCCCGGTTTCTCTGCATTTCGGGCCGCCTCTTTGCCAGCGCTGATCGTTGGCACCATATAGGCCCCGTATTCCTTCATCAGTTCCATGGTGGCCTCACTCATGAGCGTGCCGTGCTCAATGGTTCGAATCCCCCCTTTGATCGCACGTTGCATGCCTTCGTCCCCATGCGCATGTGCCGCAGTCAGCATCCCGTAATCGTCTGCGGTTTCTGTGATGGCCCTGATTTCTTCAATGGTAAACTGTGGGTTTTGCCCGCTTTTCGCTACACTGAGCACCCCTCCGGTAGCCGTGATCTTGATAACGTCCGCTCCTTCCTTATATCGCTGGCGAACCGCTTTTCTTCCGTCCTCAGGAGAATTTACCACCCCTTCTTTTGGCCCCGGATTGCCCATAAGCTCAATGCTCCTTCCATTGGTCGGGTCGGCATGTCCCCCGGTGGTCCCGATGGCCTTGCCGGCCGTAAAGATGCGGGGGCCAGGGGTCAGTCCCCTGGAAATGGCCTTCCGGAGCGCAATATTGACTCCCGTACCTCCAAGGTCCCGAACGGTAGTAAAACCGGCCATCAGGGTGCGTTCAGCATAGACCGCTGCCTCAAAGGCCACATCGGCCGGATTCATGGTAAAACGCTTGATATAGGCATCCGGACTGATTTCGCTCTCGATGTGTACATGCATGTCGATAAAACCGGGTAGAACCGTCATGTTGCGCAAGTCGACGGTAGTGTCTTCTGAATTTCCCTGCCTGTAGCCATCCAATACGGTCGCAATACGGCGGTTCTCAACCACCAGGGTCTTTTCAGCCATTATTTTTCCTGTTTCGACGTCCAGGATCTGGCCGCATTGGAGGTACTGTTTTTGTGCAACGCCTGAAAAGCAAAGAGCGATCAGCAATAGGGTTAGATAGGTTCTCATCATTTTGGTTTGGTTGGATTTGAAATCTAATGATCATTTGCGGATGGCCTGTTCCCATGCCCAGGCGGATCGCATGGCCTCATCCAGGGAGGATTGCGCCTTCCATCCCAGAACTTCATTGGCTTTGGAAGTATCGGCGAAGGCCGTGATCACATCTCCTTCACGCCGGCCTACCACCTTATAGTTCAGAGGTGTTCCGCTGATTCGTTCAAAGCTCTCAATAACTTCCAGGACTGAGCTGCCTTTGCCGGTCCCTATATTGAAGACTTCATAATTCTTTTCATTCCTGCCTTCGACCAGTCGCTGCAGTGCCACTACATGGGCCCGCGCAAGATCCACTACATGGATATAATCACGGATACAGGTGCCGTCCGGTGTTGGGTAATCATTGCCGAATACCGAGAGCTGCTCCCGTATCCCAATTCCTGTTTGGGTTATAAAAGGGACCAGGTTCTGGGGTACTCCCAGGGGGAGCTCCCCGATCTGGGCGGAAGGATGCGCACCGATCGGATTGAAATAGCGCAGCGAGGTTACATGGAGATTTGGTCGTACGCGGCAGGTATCCCTCAGGATTTCCTCCCCGATCTGCTTCGTATTCCCATAGGGGGATTCTGCCGGTTTCACTGGTGCGTCCTCAGTAATGGGCATTTTATCAGCCTGTCCGTAAACGGTACAGGAGGAACTGAAGATAAAGGATGCCTTTTCCTTTTTCTCGAGTTCCTGAAGAAGGTACACAAGGGTAGCCAGGTTGTTTTCGTAATACAGCAATGGCTCCTGCACGCTTTCACCTACTGCTTTGGAGGCGGCGAAGTGGATTACCCCGGATATGTCGGGATATTTCCCGAAAAAGCTGCGGACCTTTTCCCGATCCCTCAAGTCGAATTTCTCAAAAATGGGTGCAATCCCGGTAATCGCCTCAATCCCTGAGAGGACCTTCTCGGAGGAATTCGAACAATTATCCACGATCACCACCTGAAAACCGGCCTGCTGCAGCTCCACTGCCGTATGCGAGCCTATAAATCCTAATCCGCCTGTTAAAAGTATTTTCATTGAAATGAATTGGTTAGTAGGAATCCACGTATGGGATTGAAGACCCTGAAATCAGTCTACTCGTTAAGGAATTCAAGAATTGCTTCCGCGATAAAAGCCTGCTGTTCATCATCCAGTTCGGTATGCATGGGAAGGGAAATCACTTCCTGGCATAGCTGATTGGTCACCGGAAAATCTTCTTCCCGGTACCGCTGGTCAGCATAGGCCTTTTGGAGGTGTAAGGGAATGGGGTAGTAAATCCCGAAGGGAATCCCTTTGGCGGCCAAATGATCTGCCAGGCCATCCCTTTTGCCCCTGCCAACCTTCAAAGTGTATTGATGGAAGACATGGCAATCACAGGTGTCACATATGCCCTCACAGCCCCGCATGGTCTTGGGCACGGTCAGCAACGGATGCCCGGAAAATGCCTGGTTGTATTTGCGGGCCGCCTCCCTGCGCCGGTCGCAATACTGGTCCAACCGGGGCAATTTTGCCCTGAGCACGGCAGCCTGGAGGGAATCCAGACGTGAATTGACCCCAATCACATCGTGATGATAACGCTTGTACATGCCATGGTTCACAATTCCGCGAATAAAGTGCGCCAGGTCATCGTCATCTGTAAAAATGGCTCCCCCGTCCCCGTAACAGCCCAGGTTCTTTGATGGAAAAAACGAAGTAGCTCCCACATGCCCAAGGGTTCCCGCTTTCTTTTTGCTGCCATCCGAAAACTGATAATCTGCCCCTATGGCCTGAGCGTTGTCTTCTATGACATACAGATCGTGCTCTTTGGCTATTTCCAGCAGTTCTTCCATGGGGGCGCATTGCCCGAACAGGTGCACCGGAACGATGGCCTTTGTCTTAGAGGTGATGGCCTTGCGAACCGCTGCGGGGTCGATATTAAAGGTTTCCGGGTCCACATCGACCAGGACCGGTGTCAGCTGCAACAATCCAATCACTTCTACGGTGGCTGCAAATGTAAAATCTGCGGTGATGACTTCATCCCCGGGCTGCAGCTTCAATCCCATCATTGCAATCTGCAGGGCATCGGTCCCATTCGCACATGGGATCACGTGTTTTACCCCCAGATAGTCTTGAAGGTCCTCCTGGAAGGCCTTTACTTCGGGGCCATTGATAAAAGCTGCTGAATCGAGTATGTTGGCGAAGGATTCCTGAATCTCGGATTTGATGTCCTGATACTGCCGGGTCAGGTCCACCATTTGAATTTTTCGCATTTGTGCCGGTTTGTACCTACAAACTTACAAAATAAGGGGATGGGCGGCAATGGAATTAATCAAAGAACCGTATTTTAGCCATAAACCCGGAGCAGTTGTATTTCCTTTACGATTTGGCCATTTACTTCAGCTGGTTGTTGCTTCAATTCATAGCTGTTTTCAATTCCAAGATCAGACAATTTGTTCAGGGCCGAAAAGGTGTGATTTCCTACCTGAAAACCCATCGGGATCTTAGCAGGCCGCTGATTTGGATGCATACGGCATCCCTGGGGGAATTTGAGCAGGGCCTGCCGGTGCTTAAGCGGCTTCACACTGCATTCCCGGACCACCAGATTCTCGTCACCTTTTTTTCGCCTTCAGGTTATGAGGTGAAAAAAACCAGCCTGGATCCGCATCTGGTCACCTATCTGCCCATGGACACCCGAAGGAATGCGAAGCATTTTCTGCACACTGTTAAACCGGATATTGCACTTTTTGTGAAGTATGAGGTTTGGCCGCAAATTTTCAGGGAAATGCAGCAGGAGGGTATTGCCATATTGCTGCTTTCAGCCTTATTCCGGCCCAGACAAGCCTACTTCAAATGGTATGGAGGATTCCTTAGAAAGGCCTTGAAACGCGTTTCGCATTTTTACGTTCAGGACCAGGCGTCCAAAGAATTACTGGCTTCCATAGGGATCCGGCAAGTGGAAATAAGCGGAGATACCCGATTTGATCGGGTCCTGGAAATTCTGGAATCCCCCCGGGAACTGGATTTTATGGAAAGGTTCAGGGGATCGCGGACCTGTCTGGTTGCCGGGAGCAGCTGGCCGGAAGACCACCAAATCATGGTTCCGTGGATTGACAACATGGGAGAAGCCTGTCTGGTAATCGCACCCCATAAGGTGGATTCAAAAACGCTTGAAGACCTGCAATCCCAACTGAAGAAAAGGGCAGTGCGCTATTCAGAAATCGAATCGGTTGATTTACAGCAATACGATGTCCTGATCATCGATACCATAGGTCTGTTGACACAGGCTTACCGGTATGCGGATATCGCCTATGTAGGCGGGGGTTTTGCCACCGGACTTCACAATACCCTGGAACCCGCCGTATATGGGATCCCTGTGCTTATTGGTCCGGATTACCACAACTTCCGGGAGGCGGAGGAGCTGGTCCGGGCCGGAGGGATACAGGTAGTAGAGAATTCACAGGAATTTCAAAACAGGGTGACCCAGTTGTTGCAATCCACGGAAGAACGCAGGAGGATGGGGAGCATTAATACCGCGTATATTCACGAGAACAAGGGAGCCAGTGACAAGATCCTGGAAGGGGTGCAACGCCTGCTCAAATAGGCGAAGGCATGCATTGCTTATTTTTATTTAGCTTTAACGCGCTCAACGAACCAGCCCGGCCATGAATTCCAAGATCTTTCGCATTTCCCTGATTGCCGCATTGGCAGGATTCTTATTTGGCTTCGATACGGTGGTGATCAGTGGAGCCGAAAAAAAATTACAGGCCCTATGGGATACCTCGGATGCGTTTCATGGCACCGTGGTCATTGGAATGGCCCTTTTTGGTACGGTGATAGGCGCCATGTTTGGGGGTATTCCCACCAACCGCCTCGGGCGCAAAAAGACCCTGTTCCTGATCGGGGTGCTCTATACCCTTTCCGCTATTGGTTCGGCATTTGCCAATGACCCGGTCATCTTTGGTATTTTCCGTTTCCTCGGCGGACTCGGGATCGGGGCTTCCACCGTTGCGGCCCCTACCTATATCTCGGAAATCGCACCCGCCCGGCAGCGGGGGCGTCTGGTTGGCCTCTACCAGTTCAATATCGTCTTTGGGATCCTGATTGCCTTTTTTTCAAATTACCTGTTAAACGGCATCAGTGAAAACGACTGGCGCTGGATGGTGGGGGTGGAAGCTTTACCGGCCTTCATTTATACCCTGTTTTCCCTTGGAATCCCAAGAAGCCCGCGATGGCTGCTCACCCGGGGTAAGGAAAAAGCGGCTGGTCATGTGCTGGAATACCTGGGTGGCGACCGAACCCTGTCACAGCTTAAAGCGGATATGAGCGCGTCTGCCTCAGACGGTGACAAGGACGAGCATATCTTCATGAAAAAATACCGTTTTCCAGTGGTCCTGGCATTTCTGATCGCCTTTTTTAATCAGTTTTCCGGGATTAATGCCTTTCTCTATTATGCCCCGAGGATCTTTGAGGCGGCCGGGCTGGGGGAAAGCACCGCCCTGCTCAGCAGTATCGGGATCGGGGTGACCAACCTGTTATTTACATTGCTGGGGATTTACCTTATCGACCGGCTTGGGCGCAGACAGTTGATGTATATGGGCTCCATAGGGTATATCGTTTCGCTGGCCCTGGTGGCCGCGGCATTTATGCTGGATTGGACAGGCATCATGGTTCCTGTGTTCCTGTTCTTGTTTATTGCGGCACATGCCATCGGGCAGGGCACGGTGATCTGGGTCTTCATCTCGGAAGTATTCCCGAACCATCTGCGGGGTTCCGGCCAGGCGTTCGGCACCTCGATTCACTGGATCCTCGCATGGCTCATCCCCTCCTCTATCCCGGTGCTGTTTAGCACGATCGGCCCGGGGCCTGTTTTTGGATTTTTTGCCTTTATGATGTTCCTCCAATTGCTCTTTGTGCATTTTATGATGCCCGAGACAAAAGGGATTTCGCTCGAAGAATTAAGCAAGATACTGATCCGCAAAAACAGGGATTGATTGGGAATCCCTTTGACAATGCATTCTTTTCAAAGGATTGTTGTGGTTAAATGCAGTTCGCAGTTTTAATGAAAGCGTTGGTCGATTTGCGCACCCTCCTTCCCCCTAAACGCCTTTTTTTTAGTATATTGAAGGAAACTATGTGAAAATGGAACGAGGAATATCCGTGGGAACCCGTTTTTTAAACGGATTTCTAAGTGTTATGGTAGTTCTGCTTGTTTTTGTTCTCGGAGCGGTGCTGATTACTTTGGCACTGGCCCTTATGGGAATTGTCTAGCAGTTTTTTCCCTTATCTCAACCTTAAGACAATTGCCTGCCGTAATTCAGGCAGGAAAAAGCCAAAACCCTCCCTGCGGAGGGTTTTTTTAGGCGTTTATTTGTGGACCGGGAAGAGCGTATTTCTTAAAAATGCGATGGGATTCCTTCCAGGCTAAAGGGGTCTTCCGAATATCATATAATTGCCGGATATGGCTATTGATAGTCGTGGGCGGCTTTCCTGAGGCGGTCCATAACCGCAATCCCGATACCTTCCTCTGGAACTGATTCTGCCACGATGACCTCTACATCGGCAGCCTCGAGTTCGTGCATGGCCGCAAATATGCGGGTGGCATATTCCCTGAGATCTCCTGTTTCCGAAAGACTCAGCACCTTTTTGAATCCCTCTGGAGCTTCTTTGGCGAACCGGATAAATCCTGCCTTTGACGGGTCAATCCTCGAAAGCAGCTCAGGGGTAAAAATGTGGAAAGGCTTGGAAGGACTGTAATGAGATTCGAGCATGCCCGGAGCATCAGGAGTACTTGTGCGCTGTGCATGCCTGGATTCCGGGAGTACTTTAAGCAAATCTTCCCGGGTAATCACGCCCGGACGCAGGATCTCAAAGCCATCGGGTTGAAGCCTGATAATCGTAGATTCAATGCCCACGGAGGTCTTTCCCCCATCGAGGATATAATCCACTTCGGGCAAGTGTTTCTTCACATGCCAGGCCTCTGTGGGGCTTACCCGCCCAAACTTATTTGCACTTGGTGCGGCAATGGGGCATCCTGACGCCCGGATCAGGTCCAGCGCCATAGGATGTCCTGGCATCCGGATCCCCACCGTAGGCAGGCCCGAGGTAACGATGTCCGGAACCGCATCCGTTTTGGGAAGAATAAGCGTCAGCGGGCCGGGCCAGAACACCCGGGCCAACTCAGGTATCCGTGGATCCTTAGACGGGCTCAGGGAATTCAGCTGATCCAGATCGGCAATATGGACGATCAGCGGGTCAAAGGATGGGCGTTCCTTGAGTTCGAAGATTCGGGCTACCGCCATTGAATCCAGGGCATTCGCCCCCAGGCCGTATACGGTTTCCGTGGGGAAGGCGACCACTCCGCCTTTGCGGATGATTTCGGCAGCATGCGCCAGTTCAGACATGGTTAAAACCCTTTTGGCAAAAATACGCCAAAGCCCCTTAACGGCCGTAGAAATCGTTTGGGTCTACCACCAGGGTCGTCAGTTCGACGGTATGCCCGTCTGGATCCCGGGTATAGATGGAATGAAAGTAGTGGTGATCCTGAAAATCATGTTCCAGTCCCAGGGATTCGTAGTGCTGCTTCGCTTTTCTGAAATTTTCAGGACTTACCTGAAAGGCGAAGTGATCAATCCTGACGTTTCGGGAATCGGGGTCTAGTTCCGGATCGGTCTCCAGGGCCGGGAACAGAGCAATGCCTGAGGTCCCCGCCAGCATGAAAATGGGAAATTCACCCCACTCGGGCAATTTATACCTTTTAAGCCCAAGGACGTTTTCATACCAGGAGGCGGAGCTTTCCATGTCTCGTACCCTGATGGCTACATGGTCCAGAAAATTTATTTCAAAAGGCATTGGTTTTCTATTTATCAACGCCCAAACAGGCTTCATCCCATCCGGGGCGGCAGAGGTATTTGGTAAATAAAGGTCGGTATGTTAAAGGTACAAATCAATGTGAAGGGCAAAATATCCCGTTTCAAAACCCGCCACGGTTTCTGGAAAAAGAAAAGCCCATCCGAAAGATGGGCTTAAACTGTACAGGTGGGGAGACTCGAACTCCCAAGCCTTGCGGCACTAGTACCTGAAACTAGCGTGTCTACCAATTCCACCACACCTGCA
>CBFCWO010000107.1:0-8393 GCA_965601625.1 uncultured Flavobacteriaceae bacterium
TTCGCTTCGCTCGGTTTTCCTAACGGCCCCGTAGTCTACATGAAAAGCCCCCAGCTTTCGCTGGGCCGCTTTTTCTTTCCTCGTTATGGGCTGCCAACTGCAACTGCCTACTGTGGACTCAGGATTACGTCACTACGTTCCGTGATCCTGACAGTGCTCCGTAGTCTAAATGAAAAGCCCCCAGCTTTCGCTGGGCTGCTTTTTCTTTCCTCACTTCGGCCTGCAAGCAAGCTTGCGCCTCGTTCGAAAAGAAAAAGCCCGCCATTCGGCGAGCTTTTCATCCTTAAGTGACCACGGCAGGATTCAAACCTGCAACCTTCTGAGCCGTAATCAGATGCGCTATTCAGTTGCGCCACGTGGCCGTTTTGGGTTCCCTTGCTAAAAGGGGATGCAAATATATTTCTTTTTACATTTAGGGCAAAATGCCACAGGACTATTTGAAATGAATTTTAAGCACTTTATACGGGATGTGCCGGATTTTCCGGAAACCGGGGTGGTTTTCAAGGATATCACCCCCTTGCTGGAGGATCCCGGGGCGTTCAGGGCCGCTGCGGAGGCCCTTTATGGGTTTACCGCAGGCCTGGAGATCGATAAGGTGGTTGGGATTGAGAGCCGAGGTTTTTTCTTCGCGCCCCTCTTGGCTGCGCGGCTGGGGGTCGGGTTTATCCCTGCCCGGAAGCCCGGGAAGCTGCCCCGCAGGACCGAGAAAAAGACCTATCAGCTGGAATATGGGACGGATTCCCTGGAACTGCATGCCGAAAGCATCCTGCCCGGGGATCGGGTGCTGGTCCACGATGATGTGCTGGCAACAGGAGGTACGGCTCGCGCAATCTGTGAGCTGATTGAAAGCCTGGGCGCCACCGTGGTACAATGCAATTTTCTGATCGAGCTCGGATTTCTAAAAGGGCGGGAGAAACTGGGCGAGTATCCGTATAAATCCCTGATCGAATACTAATCCAGGGCGCGGGAGGTCACATAGTAGCGCCACCCGATCAGGGCGAGTTGCCATTTTCGGGCCTTGCTAATATCCAGGCGTCTTTTGGTAAAAGAGGGGAGGAGCCATTTATTCAGGCGGGCCAGCAGTTTAAAAAACGATTTCTCCATCGGCCCAAAGATATCAAACTTCCCTGAAGCAAAAAGGCCACCCAACGGGGTGGCCTTTTCTATGATGTATGCTATACGAGCGGATCAGAACCAGATCAGGATCAGGGTGAGCAACAGGTAGAGCATGAATTTTGCAATGGCGATCATAGTTAGTGTGCTGTTTTTAGTGTTTTTTGTTCTTACGAGACGCGAATATAGAAGCAGCCTGAAGTAGCTTCCAAGGAAAATGGCCAAAATCTGCGAAACATACTACGCTATTGTAAGTTTATGCGTGTTTTTACTGTTGATTAAGAAGAATTAATCCTTACTAACGCTTATAAATTATTTGTTTATACATCTATGTTATTTCAAATTGTAATACTTGAAGGCCATAAATGCAAACAAGTTCTGGAAGTATGGCACAAATCCCCTTGTTTTGGTGGGATTTCGTCCTGTGCTGTAGATGGGAAAAGGGAACCGGGCCGTGTTTGGCCCGGTTTATTTCAAAGGAATGGCCTATGGATTATTCCTTTTTGGTAATGATCTCAACCACGCCATCCTTGGCTTTTTTTCCGTATTTCTTTACAGCCGCGTCTCCTTTGATCACATTGATGGATTCGATCTGGTCCGGATCGAGGTTGGAGGCATCTTTTTGCTTGGCTTTCTTGCCATCGATAAAGACTAAGGGTTCTTTTCCGTCTGAGGAAATGAAATAGGCCCCGCCGGCTTTACCGGATTTCTCTGTGTCGATCACAAACCTTGTGTGTTTGGAGGTTTTATCCCCGGACGCATTGATCTCGATGATCTCATCCTCAGATCCGTCCCCGATGATCCTGATCTCCCGGACCTCTGTATCCGAGCCTGCTGACTCACCGTCCTCCAGCACCTTTATCACAACCTTCTTGGAACCGCCCACCTCATGGATCTCTTCCTCGGTGATCTCCTTTCCATTCATAATGATGATCTCTTTCCCTCCTTCATTCCGAATTTCGATGATTTCCTCGTCCTCATCCCCAGATTTTTGGACCCAAACCGTGGAATTCCCCGATTTTGTGTCGAAATGGAAGTCGTTGGCCCCATGCGCCTCGGCCTCCCCAAAATAAATACCTCCGGTGGAGTTGATCCGGATCATGATGGGATTGATAGGCTTTTCGGAATCAGAGGCATAACTCCCGCTGAACGGATTGCCGTTCTCGGCCTTCCCCTTGAAATCAAAGGAGATGTCGATGATCTCGCCAGCGTCGTTCCGGACGACAGTGTACGAGAAATCCACCTGGTCCTTTTTGAGCATTTCCTTCATATTGAGAAGCTCTTCATCCGAGGTGTTTTTGTTGATGATGGCTTCAAAGACCTTTTGTTCCCCGGTGAACACCTCCTGTGTGGAAGGATCCTGGGCAACGTAGACCGTTTCCCGGTTGAAGGCCATCAGGAACAGGGCCAGGATGGGCAGGATTAGCAAGTACTTAAGCAAATGCGTTGTTTTTGATTGATTTTGTTGCAACATGACGATTCGTTTTTTGATTAATGAACTATAGAAGGCGTTGACCAGCGCGGGGGTCAACGAATTTCCCGAAACTTTCAAGAGGGTGTATTGGTAATCGCGGACCGAAGGTACCTGGCGCACCGCCTGGGCATCGGCCAGGTATTCCAGGTTCTGCTGGATGCTCTTTTGATACCACCAGGCCAGAGGGTTGATCCATAGCAGAACGGCCACGATCCTTCCCAGGAGGATATCGATGGAATGCAGCTGCCTGCCATGGGCCTTCTCGTGCTCCAGGATCAGCTGGAGCTCATCTGGTTTATGGGATTGGGGGTTGTAAAAGATATACCTGAAAAATGAAAAGGGTGCTTTTGTAAAGCCGCTTGGGATCAGGATAAATCCATCTTCCCGCACGGCATTGCCTTGCCGTATCAGCTTAAGGAGTTTCCAGAGCTGTTGGCCCATGATCAACAGGAAGATTCCCGCTCCGGCCAAATAGGCGCCCCAAAGCAGCCCCTCCCAGGTAAACCAGTAGGAGGAGGTGGCCGCAATCGCTGTAGCGGCGATATTTCCTGTTTCGTATTTCATCGGCACCATTACTTCCTTCTCTATGGAGACAAAGGGAAGCAGGGTAGCTGCCAGCAACCCGCTTAGCAGGAAAAAGCGGTTTAACCTGAAAAAGGTCTCATTCTTCAGCAAGAGCTGATAGATCAGCAGGAAAATACCAAGGATGGCTGAAGCTTTAAGTAAATATGTTTCCATAGGTCCTTTATTTCTTTTTCTCTATCAGATCAATGATCTCCCGCAATTCTTCGGCCGAAATCTTTTCCTCCTTGGCAAAGAATGAAACCAGGCTTTTGTAGCTGTGGTCGAAATAATCGGCTATGGTCTCTCCAATAAACTCCTTTCGATACTCCTCCCTGGAAATCAGGGGATGGTAGCGGTGGGTATTTCCAAAGGCCTCATGGCCCACATAACCTTTTTCTTCCAGGTTGCGTACCATCGTCGAGAGGGTATTGTAATGAGGCTTTGGTTTATCCGGGAAGGCTTCGAGCAATTCCTTTACAAAGGCTTTGTTCAACTTCCAGAGAAGTTTCATCACCTCTTCTTCTTTATTGGTAAGTCGCTGCATTGGACGATTTTGAAGCAAACATAGGATTAAATTTCAGGTTTACAACTAAAAAAATAGTTAAAAAACTATAAAAATAGTTCAATTAATAGAAGACCATTTGCTTTACACTGTGCTATATTTAGCGGAAATTACCCCATATGCTGGATGCGCTTATGATCATTATTGGCCTGACCCTGCTTATCATTGGGGGAAATTGGCTTCTAAAAGGCGCAGTAGATATTTCTCTTCGATTGAACCTCCCCAAGATCATCGTGGGGATGACCGTGGTGTCCTTCGTTACCTCGGCCCCGGAACTGGTGGTAAGTGTCCAATCTGCCATAAGTGGCTACCCGGACCTGGCCCTCAGCAATGTGGTCGGTTCGAACCTGGCCAACCTGGGCCTGGTGCTGGGAATCACCCTGTTGATCGGGGCGCTGAATGTGCGCCGCAGTTTCTATTTTACGGACTGGCCGGTTATGATGGCCGCTTCCCTGTTGTTTTTCGTCTTTGTCTACCCGGATGGGTGGCTCAGTAGGACCGAGGGGATCATCATGTTGTCGGCACTTTTCCTGTTTTTGGTCTACCTGCTTCGATATCAGAAACAGGCGGTTGAGGAGGAGGCAAGTGAAATTACAACCCCTATACCGCTATATAAAACCATCTTATTCCTGGGGTTGGGAGGAGTGGCCCTGTGGGGTGGTTCCGAATTGCTGATCTCCGGGGCGGTCAACCTGGCCAATATGATTGACGTGAGTGAACGTCTTATCGGAATCTCGATTGTATCCATAGGCACGAGCATTCCGGAGATGGCGGCCTCCATAGTGGCCATGGTGCGCAAGGAAAAGGCGATCTCCGTTGGGAATCTGATCGGTTCCAACATTTTCAACCTGCTGGCGGTCCTGGGAATAACCTCGATCCTGAAACCCATTGAAGTCCTGGATGAGCGGTTGCTGCAGCACGATATCTTTTGGATGCTGGGCATTTCTTTTCTTATCCTTCCCCTGGTATTCTTCCCCAAGGGGCGTCGCCTTGGCTGGCGGGACGGGCTTATCCTCCTGGGGGTTTATGCCTTCTTCCTTTTTTCCACCTTTGCATAAAAAAACCGCCGGATCCTTGCAGGAACCCGGCGGTTGCTGGTTCAATGTGAAGATTTAGCGTGTTAGGCCTCCACTTCGATGTCTGCGCTTTGAACGGTCTTGATAATGCGGCCAGCTACCTTGTATGGGTCTGCATTGGAAGCCGGACGCCGGTCTTCCAGCCAACCTTTCCAACCCTTCTCCACAGTAAGGATCGGGATACGGATAGAGGCACCACGGTCAGAAATTCCGTAGCTGAACTCATGGATGGATTGGGTTTCATGAAGCCCAGTTAGTCGCTCATCGTTGAATTCTCCATAGACTTCAATGTGCTCTTCGGTCACCGGGCGGAATGCCTCGCATACCTTTTCATAGATCTCCTGCGAACCACATGTCCTGAGCAGGCTGTTGGAAAAGTTTGCGTGCATACCACTGCCGTTCCAGTCTCCTTTGACCGGTTTCGGATGGTAGTCAATATACCAGCCGTAATCTTCCGTCAGGCGGTCCAGCAGATAGCGGGCTACCCATACCTGGTCTCCGGCGTTCTTGGCTCCCTTGGCGAAGATCTGGAACTCCCACTGGCCGCAGGCGACCTCCTGGTTGATGCCTTCAAAGTTGAGCCCTGCCTCAAGGCAGAAGTCTGCATGACGCTCGACCAGCTCCCTGCCATGAGTGTTGCGACCACCCACGGAGCAATAGTAGAGTCCCTGGGGTCCTGGATACCCTCCCACAGGGAATCCAAGGGGCAACTGGGTGTGGCCATCCATAATGAAATATTCCTGTTCGAAGCCAAACCAGAAGTCCTCGTCTGCATCCCCATCGATCATGGCACGTGAGTTCGTCTCGTGCGGGGTGCCGTCAGGGTTCAGGACCTCGGTCATCACAAGGTATCCGTTTTCCCGTGCGGGGTCCGGGTAAATTGCCACAGGCTTGAGCAGGAGGTCTGAAGAGCCTCCTTCGGCCTGCTGGGTGGAACTTCCATCGAAAGACCAAATCGGGCAGTCTTCCAGTTTGCCACTGAAATCAGGTTCGATCTTGGTCTTGCTCCTGAGGTTTGCCGTGGGGTGATATCCGTCCAACCAGATATACTCTAACTTCGCTTTATTCATGTTCAAATGTTTAATAATGTTAACGTTAACAGGCGACAAAAATAGTATATTTTGAATGCAATGCTCCTAATCAAAGGGGGTATTTATCAAAAAAATCGATGTAATTATCAACACCCCCTGAATGGGAGGGGGGTGTTGAAAAATTATCAGTTATTTGTGATATTTTTGCGAATCAAACAAACCGACAAACGGTCTCTAATCCGAATACGATGAATACCCAGCGAATCCAGGCCATGCAATCAGGAATACAGGCAATCAAGAGCCCGGCTCAGGAATCCTTGAAGCGCTCAGAGCTTTTCGGGCAGCGCGTTTTCAACGAAGACCGCATGCGCCAGTACCTTACCAAGGATGCTTTTAACAGCGTCAAGGCCGCCATTTTTTCCGGAACCAAGATCGATCGGAAGATCGCCGATCAGGTGGCCGAAGCCATGAAGGCCTGGGCCATGAGCATCGGGGCCACTCATTATACCCACTGGTTTCAGCCATTGACGGGGGCCACAGCTGAGAAGCACGACGCCTTTTTTGACCTGATGCCTGACGGAAGGGCGCTGGAGAAATTCGGGGGCGGGCAGCTGGTACAGCAGGAACCCGATGCGTCCAGCTTCCCCAGCGGGGGGATCCGCAACACCTTTGAGGCACGTGGCTACACGGCCTGGGACCCCACTTCCCCGGCTTTTGTCTATGGGAATACCCTCTGTATCCCCACCGTCTTTGTCTCCTATACCGGGGAGGCGCTGGACAACAAGGCCCCCCTGTTGCGCGCACTGCATGCCGTCGATGAGGCTGCCACCGCCGTAGCCCGTTACTTTGACAAGAATGTCAACAAGGTGATCGCCACCCTGGGCTGGGAACAGGAGTATTTCCTCGTGGATCAGCAGCTGGCCAATACCCGTCCGGACCTGATCCTGGCTGGCAGGACCCTGGTGGGAAAGGCTGCGGCCAAGGGACAACAGCTGGACGACCACTATTTTGGGGTGATCCCGCCAAGGGCCTTTCAGTTTATGCGGGATCTGGAGGAAGAATGCATGCTGCTGGGCATCCCGGTCAAGACCCGCCACAATGAAGTGGCTCCCAACCAGTACGAGCTGGCCCCGGTATTCGAAGAGGCCAATCTCGGGGTGGACCACAACCTGCTCTTGATGGATGTCATGGAGAAAGTGGCCGGCAGGCACGGGCTAAAGGTACTCTTCCACGAAAAGCCGTTTGCCGGGATCAACGGGTCAGGGAAACACAACAACTGGTCCCTGAGCACGGATACGGGTACCAATTTGCTGAGCCCGGGGTCCACCCCCATGAAAAACCTGCAGTTCCTCACCTTTTTTATCAATACGATAAAGGCCGTGGACCGGTATGAGGCCCTGGTCCGGTCCTCCATAGCCTCTGCCAGCAATGACCACCGGCTCGGGGCCAACGAGGCCCCCCCCGCCATCATATCGATCTTTGTAGGGGACCAGCTAAGCGCTGTCCTGGACGAACTGGAGGGGGTTTCCAAAGGGAAGCTTTCCCCCGAGGAAAAGACGGCCCTCAAGCTCAATGTGGTGGGGAAGATCCCCGAAATCCTCCTGGACAATACGGACCGCAACCGCACATCCCCCTTTGCCTTCACCGGAAATAAGTTCGAAATGCGGGGAGTGGGGTCCAAAACCAACTGTGCCAAACCCATGACCGTGCTCAATGCCATCATGGCCCGTCAGCTCAGGGAGTTCAAGGCGGAGGTGGATGCCTTGATCGAAAAGAAAAAACTAAAAAAGGATGAGGCTATTTTCAACGTGCTCAGAGAATACATCAAATCCAGCAAAAGGATCCGCTTCGACGGGGACGGGTATAGCACCCAATGGGAAAAGGAAGCGGCCCGTCGCAAATTGAGCAACCATACCAATACCCCTGCCGCCATGCAGGTACTGACCCAGCCCGAGACCCTGGAATTGTTTCGGGAAACCGGGGTGATGACCGGACCAGAAGTCCGTGCGCGTCAGGAGGTGGAGCTGGAAACCTATGTGCTGAACCTGCAAATAGAAGGCAGGGTACTGGGTGAGCTGGTCTATAATTATGTCATCCCGGCTGCCGTGGCATATCAAAACCAGCTGCTGGAGAATATTGCCGGGCTGAAGGACGTTTACGGCGCAGCCCATAAAAAGATGGGAGCGGCACAGCTTGGGATCCTGGAGAAGATCGCCGAGCACCTCCAGGCGCTTCAGAAGCAGACCGATGCCATGGTGGAGGCCCGCAAACGGGCCAATGCCCTTAAGGAGATCCACAAGAAAGCACAGACATATTGCGACGCGGTCCTGCCCTTTTTCGAGCAGATCCGGTACCACAGCGACCGGATCGAAGGCCTGGTTTCCGATGAATTCTGGCCGCTGGCCCGGTACCGGGAGCTGTTGTTTGTAAAATAATAAGAGATCACTTTAAGCCGGGGGGCGGGAGGCCGCGGATCGGATGGATTCTCGTATTTTTGTCCCAAACCTAAACGCGATTCATGGGCTCCAACACATCCGGCCGTTATCAGCAGCGAGGCGTTTCCGCCACCAAGG
>CBFCWO010000108.1:0-8269 GCA_965601625.1 uncultured Flavobacteriaceae bacterium
AAAGGTTCCTCCTGCCCATGGGGAAGTATCAGGCAGAAGGTGCCCTGGGGGTCCAGCAGGCGGATGACCCCGGCGAGCAGGGTTTGTGGCGGCAGGGAATTTTGTTGGCGGGCCTTATCCCTGTTGGGATGGCTGCTGTCCACTGCCGCTTCGTAAAAGGGTGGGTTGGAAAGGATCAGCTCATAGGATTCCTCCATTTCCGCTGCAAAGACCTCAAAGGCACTGTGATAACAGAACAGGCGATCCGCCCAGGGGGATTCCTCAAAGTTGTGCACGCATTCCTCAAAGGCCCCCGGTTCGATCTCCACGGCATCGATAACAGATGCCCCGGACCGCTGGGCCAGCATAAGGGCCAGCAGGCCGGTTCCTGCACCTACATCCAATACCGTTTCGGGTACATGGTCCAGCGGTGCCCATGCGCCCAGCAGGACCCCGTCCGTCCCCACTTTCATGGCAGCCTTTTCCTGCCGGACGGCAAACGCTTTAAATTGGAAAACAGCCATAGCTTATAAAGTCCCTTCCTAAAACTAAGACCCCAGGTACAGGGCAATCAGCCCATCGGGGGTACGGATATGAATGGTGCGGGCCTGCCGGTCCACTGCAGTGATAAAGTCATCACTGACAGGGATAAGGACTTCCTTGCCGTCCTTTTCAGCAATAAAAAGGGCCTGGGACGCCTGATCATTTACCGCTTTGATTTCCCCCACATCCCCATGCTCGGCGTCGTGAAGGCGGAAACCTATGACTTCGTGGAAATAAAACTGGTTGCCGGTTAATTTTGGAAGCAGTGCAAGGGGAAGATAGAGCTCCGCTCCGAGCAGCCGATCGGCTTCCGCTTCGCTGGATACGTCCTCAAAAGTTAGCCTCAGCAGGTTGGTCTTATGCAGCCGGCTTTGACGAATAAAAAATGGAACCAGATTGTTTCCCATTGAAACAAAAACTGATTCCATTTGTTCGTACTGTCCGGGGTCGTCCGTGTCTAATTTGACCAGCAGGTCCCCCTTATATCCATGCTTGGAGACGATCTTACCGAGGTAAAAACAGTCCTCCTTTTGCATGACGGACCTTATTTTTTGTCTTCCTCTTCGGAAGGGGCTTCTTCTTCAGCTGCGGCCTCTGCCTTAGGGGCTTCAGCAGTATCTGCTTCTGCGGCAGGAGCTTCTTCCTTGGCCTCAGCCTCGGGAGCTTCAGTTTTTTCTTCAGCTTCTGCGGCAGGGGCTTCTGCTTCAGTAGCAGCAGGAGCTTCTTCCTTGACCTCGGCCTCAGGAGCTTCAGCTTTTTCTTCAGCTTCTGCGGCAGGGGCTTCTGCTTCAGTAGCCGGGGCTTCTGCGGCAGGAGCTTCTTCTTCTGCGGCTTCTGCAGCTGCTTCTGCAGCCTCAGCAGCTTCTTCCTCTGCAGCTTCCTGAGCGCGCTTGGCGCTTACTTCTTTTTCGGCTTCCAGTGCTTTTGCCCGGGCCTCTGCTCTAGCCTTTTCAAGGCTATCCGATTTTTGGGCGACCTTCTGCTCTTTCTCCTGCAACCAGGCTTCGAATTTCTTCTCTGCTTCTTCGGCTGTAAACGCTCCCTTGCGCACCCCGCCGTTCAGGTGGTGCTTCATAAGGACTCCTTTGTAGGAAAGGATGCGTCGAGCCGTTTCAGTAGGCTGGGCACCGTGGTCCAACCAGCGTACGGAATCCTCAAGGCTGAGCTCTATGGTAGCTGGGTTGGTGTTTGGATTGTAGATCCCGAGTTTTTCCAGGTACTTTCCGTCTCGTTTTGAACGGGCATCCGCCGCAACGATCCAATAGAAAGGTTTTCCTTTTTTACCGTGTCTTTGAAGTCTGATCTTAACTGGCATATCACATTAATTTTTGAGGTTCCCGACCCCGGTTATTAATTCTTTTAAAGGACGGCAAAGATACATCATTTTTAAGAATGCACAACATCCTTAAGGTAAAGTTATTCTCTTTCAGACAGCTGGTCCCTGCCTCCAAAGAGATTTTAGCTATACCCTGCCAGCAGTGCCCTGATCTGCAAGCCTGTGTCCGGGGTTGGTGTTATGGAAAAGGATCCTTGCCGAAGGCATATAAAACAGGTGGATTTTGGATATTTTTGCCATAGCGTTTGACGAATCCTCCGGTCTGCACCAAAGCAGGAATTTCGACCGCTCATTTATATCCATGGTGACGTTAATAACTCCTGACAACTCCATTTTCCAGGATTGACCTATTATTTTATTTTTATCCACCCGATTATATTTCTCAGCCTATGTACCTGATCTTCGATACTGAAACCACCGGCCTGCCCAAACGATGGGATGCCCCAGCCAGTGATACCGACAACTGGCCAAGGGCCGTGCAGATTGCCTGGCAGCTGCAGGACGAAATGGGCGCCCTGTTGGAACAGTACGATGCCCTGATCCGGCCGGAGGGGTTCAACATCCCCTATGACTCGGAGCAGATCCACGGGATTTCCACCGACCTGGCTATGCAGGAGGGAAAACCGCTGGAGGAAGTGCTCGAAGCCTTTCAGGAAGCCCTGGGGAAGACACAGTTCCTGGTGGGCCAGAATGTGGGCTTTGACATCAATGTGATGGGGGCCGAATGCTACAGGGTTTTAGGGTCGGACCCCCTGGAGGGGTATGACATCCTGGACACCTGTACGGAGCAAACGGCGGCACTCTGCATGCTGCCCGGAGGCCGGGGCGGAAAATTCAAACTCCCCACCCTTACCGAGCTCCACCAGTTTCTTTTTAACGAACCCTTTGATGAGGCCCACAATGCCAGCGCGGATGTGGAGGCCACTACCCGCTGCTTTCTGGAGCTCATCCGCCGGAAGTCCTATTCGGCCAAAGAACTGAAGGTATCTCCGGACTACTTTACCCGATTCAACGAGGTCAACCCGGAACCCATCGCCCTGTTGGGATTAAAACACCGGAACCTCAAGGCGGCTTCAGAGGCCCTTTCTAAAGTCCTTTCTGCACCTGATGCCGGTCTCAGCAGGGAAGAGATCCTCGAAAATGAAAAGACCCTGGAGCAGGCACCCTTCGCCCACCTGCACAACCATTCCCAGTTCTCCGTCCTGCAATCCACCATCAAGATCAGGGACCTTGTAGCGGCAACAGCACGTCACAACATGCCGGCCGTGGCCATCACGGACCACGCCAATATGATGGGGGCTTTTCACTTTGTCCGGGAGGTCAAGGCGCACAATAAAAAGATCCAAGCGCTTCCGGAAGCGGAGCGGACACAGGAGATCACTCCCATTATCGGGTGTGAATTCTTCGTTTGCGAGGACCGGCATAACAAGTCCGTCAAAGACTACGGCTATCAGATCGTGATGCTGGCCCGAAACAAGAACGGCTACCACAACCTGGCGAAAATGTCTTCGATCGCCTACACCGAGGGTTTCTACTATGTGCCGCGTATAGACCGGGAAGTGGTGGAACGCTATAAGGAGGACATCATTGTCCTTAGCGGGAATCTCTACGGGGAGGTGCCCTCCAAGATCCTCAACCAGGGCGAGCGGCAGGCCGAAGAGGCCCTGCTTTGGTGGAAGGAGGCCTTCGGGGACGATTTCTATGTGGAACTCATGCGGCACGGACAGGAAGACGAAGACCGCGCCAATCAAAGCCTAATTGAACTGGCGCGGAAACACGATGTACCCCTGGTGGCAACCAACAACACCTACTATAGCGAAAAGGACGAGGCAGAGGCACACGACATCCTGCTTTGCGTCAAAGATGGAGAAAAACAGGCCACCCCTATAGGACGCGGAAGGGGATACCGGTTTGGGCTACCCAACCAGGAGTACTATTTCAAGTCTTCTGAAGCCATGAAGGAACTCTTCCGGGACCTTCCGGAAAGCATCCTGACCATACAGGAGATCATAGACAAGATAGAACCCTTTGACCTGGCGCGTGATGTACTGTTGCCCAAATTCGAGATCCCGGAAGCCTTCCAGGTAGCCGAAGACGCTGCGGACGGGGGCAAACGAGGGGAAAACGCCTACCTGCGCCACATCACCATGGAAGGGGCCAAACGCCGTTACGGAGAGGTCACTGAGGACATCGTGGAACGCCTTGATTTTGAGCTGGCCACCATCGAGAATTCCGGCTATCCGGGATATTTCCTGATCGTGGAGGATTTCATCCGGGAAGCCAGGAATATGGGGGTTTCCGTAGGACCGGGGCGTGGATCTGCCGCCGGGTCGGTGGTCGCTTACTGCCTGGGGATCACCAATATCGACCCCCTGAAATACGACCTCCTTTTTGAGCGGTTCCTGAACCCGGACCGGGTTTCCATGCCCGATATCGATATCGACTTCGACGATGAGGGGCGCTCCAAGGTCATGGACTATGTGATCGGGAAATACGGGGCCAATCAGGTGGCGCAAATTATCACTTATGGCACCATGGCGGCCAAGTCCTCCATCCGGGATACCGCCAGGGTACTGGACCTGCCTCTGGGGGATGCAGACCGCATTGCCAAGCTGATCCCGAACATGGCCAAATTCGCCAAGATCTTCGACAAGCCCCAGGAGGAGCTGAAGAAGAAATTCCGATCGGATGAATTTGAAAAGGTGAACGAACTGCTGGGCATTTCAGAAGGGGACGACCTGGAAGCCCAAACCGTGAACATGGCAAGGGTGCTGGAGGGTTCCCTGCGCAATACGGGAATCCACGCCTGCGGGGTGATCATCACCCCGGATGATATCACCAATTTTGTCCCGGTGGCCACCGCCAAGGATTCAGACCTGTACGTGACCCAGTTTGACAATTCCGTGGTGGAAAATGCGGGCCTGCTGAAGATGGACTTCCTGGGGCTGAAAACGCTTACCCTCATCAAGGATACGGTCAAGATCGTCAAGGCCCGGCAGGGGATCGAGCTGATCCCGGATGACTTTCCGCTGGATGATGAGCCCACCTACGAATTGTTCCAGAGGGGAGAGACCGTGGGGATCTTCCAGTACGAATCCCCCGGGATGCAGAAATACCTCAAAGAGCTCAAGCCCTCGGTCTTCGACGACCTGATTGCCATGAATGCCCTCTACCGCCCGGGGCCCATGGAATACATCCCGAGCTTTGTGGCCCGGAAACACGGAAATGAGGAAATCACCTACGACCTCCCTGAAATGGAGGAGTACCTGAAGGACACCTACGGGATCACCGTCTACCAGGAGCAGGTGATGCTGCTTTCCCAGAAACTGGCGGGCTTTACCAAGGGTGAGGCGGATATCCTGCGGAAGGCCATGGGAAAAAAGATCTTTGCCCTCCTGCAGGAGCTGAAGCCCAAATTCCTGGACGGGGGCGAAGAGCGCGGCCACCCCAGGGAAGTCCTGGAGAAGATCTGGAAGGACTGGGAGGCCTTTGCGTCCTATGCCTTCAACAAGAGCCACTCTACCTGTTATGCCTATATCGCGTACCAGACGGCCTATCTGAAGACGCACTACCCGGCCGAATACATGGCGGCGGTGCTTTCCAACAACATGAACGACATCAAGCAGGTGACCTTCTTTATGGAGGAATGCCGGCGGATGGGATTGGACGTGCTCGGGCCGGATGTAAACGAATCCTACTACAAGTTTGCCGTCAACCAAGAAAACCAGATCCGCTTTGGGATGGGGGCCATCAAAGGGGTGGGGCGCTCCGCAGTGGAAACCATAGTCAAGCACCGCAAGGCGGATGGACCTTTCCACTCCATCTTTGACCTCTCCAAGCGGGTGGACCTTCGGGCGGCCAATAAAAAGGCCTTTGAAAACCTGGCCCTCGCTGGCGGGTTTGACTCCCTGGGAGATGCCCACAGGGCCCAGTATTTCCACAGCAATTCGGACGGCATCAGCTTTCTGGAAAAGGTGATCCGGTTTGGCGCCCGCTTCCAGGAAAGCGAGAATTCCTCTCAGGTAAGCCTTTTTGGGGCCAGCAGCGAGGTACAGATCGAAGAACCGCAGATCCCGCCCTGTGAACCCTGGGGCACCCTGGAGACCCTCAAACGGGAAAAGGAAGTGGTGGGGATCTATATCTCCGGGCATCCCCTGGACGATTTCAAAACCGAGATCAAGGCCTTCTGCAATGCGGAAATCAGCGCCTTCAACCAACCTGAGGCCTATTTGAACCGGGAGCTCTCCGTGGCGGGCATCATCACGGATGTACAGCACCGGGTTTCCAAGAACGGCAAGGGGTGGGCCGCCTTTACCCTGGAAGACTACAGCGAGAGCTTTGAATTCCGGATCTTCGGGGAGGAATACCTCAAGTTCCGCCATTTCCTGACCATCAATGCCTTCTTATACCTGAAGGTCTTTGTGCGGGAGGGCTGGACAAACCGGGAGACCGGTAAAAAAGGAGAACCCCGCCTGCAGTTCAACCAGTGCATATTGTTGCAGGATGTCATGGAATCCTTTGCCCGGAAACTGACCATTCAGCTCGATATCGACAAGCTGCACGAACAGCGCATCCAGAAGCTTCAGGAAACCCTGAAGGCCTTCAAAGGGAAACACCCTTTGAATTTTGTGGTGTATGAGATGCAGGAGGCGATAAAGGTCAACCTGACCAGCCGGAAACAGAAGGTGCATATCAGCTCGGAGCTCCTGCATGAGCTCAAGGATCAGGAGGTGCATTACAAACTAAATTAGGGGTAGCACCTAACTTCTTGGCTGCGATTTTGTTACATAAGGCTTTTCGATCAGGGCATAGGCAAAACGTATGCTTTGGGCGTAAGGAATGGGATATTTTATTGACTACATTTGCATAATCAAAACATCAACAACAATGGCACTAGAAATAACAGACGCTACTTTTGAGGAAGTGGTTTTAAAAAGTGATAAACCCGTAGTGGTCGACTTTTGGGCGGCCTGGTGTGGCCCCTGCCGGATGGTAGGCCCGATCATCGAGGAACTCAGCCAGGAATACGACGGCAAAGCCGTAGTCGGCAAGGTGGATGTGGACACCAACCAGCAATTTGCAGCCAAATTCGGTATCCGCAACATCCCCACCGTCCTGGTCTTCAAGGGAGGAGAAATCGTAAACCGCCAGGTGGGCGTCAGCCCCAAGAAAGTTTACGCGGAGGCTATCGAAGCCGCCATGTAATGCCCTTAGGGATTCAATATACAAACCCAGCCACACGGCTGGGTTTTTTTATGCCCTGGCCGGGGCAGTTTCGTATCTTTAGGCCATGGACCTGCAGTCTGAACTCTATAAAGCGCCCCTTTTTGAAAACCTGTCCCTGCTGGTAAAGCAGGTGGTTGAAGGCTATATCAGCGGGATCCACAAAAGCCCTTTTCACGGGTATTCAGCCGAATTCGCCGAACACAAGATCTACAATACGGGGGAGAGCACCAAGCACATCGACTGGAAGCTCTACGCCAAGACAGACAAGCTCTACACCAAGAAATACGAAGAGGAAACCAACCTCCGCTGCCACCTGATCCTGGACAATTCCGCCTCCATGTACTACCCTCCCGTAGGGAAGCTGGACCTGGAGCACCTCAACAAGATCGGCTTTGCCACCCTGGCCGCCGGGGCCCTGATGCAAATGCTCAAAAAGCAGCGGGATGCCGTAGGCCTGAGCGTGTTTTCGGACACCTATCAGTATTACGCCCCGGAAAAAGGCAGCGAGCGGCACTACCATATGCTGATGAATGCCCTCAACGAGGTAGCCCTGCAAAAGACCGGCAACGAAGGAACGGAATTGCACACCTACCTGCACCTGATCGCGGAAAAGCTCAAGCGCCGCAGCCTGGTGGTCCTCTTTACAGATATGTTCCAGGACCAGGTGGAAGACGAGCGGCTTTTTGAGTCCCTGCGGCATCTGAAATACAACAAGCACGAGGTGATCCTCTTTCATATGACGGACCGAAGGACCGAACTGGATTTCGATTTTGAGAACACCCCCCGCCGTTTCACTGATGTGGAAACCGGCCAGCGCATCGACCTCTACCCGGAGAGCGTTAGGGAAGCCTACCAGAAAGCGGTTGAGGAATATGTCAGCTCCCTAAAACTGGTCTGCGCCAAGTACGACATCAAGTATTTTCCCGTGGACATTGGCGAACCCTTTGCCAGGGTGCTCAACACCTTCCTGGTAGAGCGGCAGCGATTTGCCTAGGGGAGCTAAAATTGGATTTTTTTGTTTGCCGATCCGCAGAAGTACGTTATATTTGCCCACGCTTTTGAATAAAAGTGCTGACAATTTCCGTAAAACTAACTGTAGTTAGTACCCCAGCAGGGTTGGAACATTGGTCTGGTAGTTCAGTTGGTTAGAATACCTGCCTGTCACGCAGGGGGTCGCGGGTTCGA
>CBFCWO010000109.1:0-7951 GCA_965601625.1 uncultured Flavobacteriaceae bacterium
TGAGACCAATGCAGAAGAGGTGGCCAACCTCATAGAACTTGCTAAAGCCGGATATGTGGACATCGCAGCGGTAGGCAATGAAGTTATGCTTCGGGGGGACCTGACCGAGGATGCGCTATTAGGATATATCCAGCAGGTCAGGGATGGGGTGCAGGGAGTGCCCGTGGCCTATGTGGATGCCTATTACGAGTTTGAGGAGCGCCCCCGAATTGCGGATGCGTGTGACCTGATCCTGGCCAACCTCTATCCCTTCTGGGAAGGTTGTGATCTGAACTATTCCCTCCTTTATATCAAGGACATGTATCGCAGGGCGTTAAATGCCGCCAAAGGGAAAAAGGTGATCGTGGCCGAGACCGGATGGCCCAGCAGAGGGACTGCTGTGGATGGAGCCGTACCATCTTATGAGAACTACCTCAAATACTTTCTGAATATCCAGCACTGGGCTGCGGAAGAAGATCTGGAGGTGTTTTACTTTTCCTCCTTCGATGAAGCCTGGAAGGTAGGGGCCGAAGGGGACGTAGGCGCTTACTGGGGCCTGTGGGATGCTGCCGAAAAGCTAAAATTCTAGGGTATTTCAAAGCCAATGCTGATCCGTGCACTTCATGGATTGGTATGGGCACAATAACCAGGCTCCTGGGGTTCTACATACCGATTTCGGGAGTGGAATCGAATCGATTTTGACCTGTAGTGAAGCCTTATCACCGCGAAAGACCTGGCGGAGGTTTAAGGAACCTTGAATGGAATTTTATTGGCAATTCCGCAAAATCACCCCTTTTTAATTGTGAATTTCATCTTTTTTTTCTGCTTTTATTTTGAAAAGTGCCGTTCAGCACTTTTCTTTATAAAAAAATTGCCCCTACAACAAGTAATGAGGAGTCCCTGTTAGCAGGGTTTTGCCAAGGCCATTAGATCCATTTTGGATCCCATTGTTATTTCGTCGGCATATCCTTCCTGTGGCTCCTATTCTGGGGAAGTACCAACTAAACAGCTCATATTATGAAACAAGCAATCCTGAGATGCTTACTTCTTCTGTGCACTGTGGGCATGTATGCCCAGGCCGATCAGGTTTCAATACAAAAGACGGCAGAGGGCGAGAAGCTTATAGTGAATGGAAAAGAGTTCATGATCAACGGGATGAACTGGGATTACATTCCTATAGGCACCAATACGGTCAACGCTGAATTCTGGAAGAAATCGGATGATGTGATCAAGGCGGGGCTCGACACGGAGATGTCCCTGCTAAAGAACATGAATGTAAATGTAATCAGGCAGTATACCGGAGTTCCCGCAAGATGGATACAGTATATATACGAGAACTACGGCATTTACACCATGTTGAACCACTCCTTTGGCCGGTATGGACTAACCCTGGATGGTGTTTGGACGCCTGTTACCATTTATGACGACCCAACAACCGCCGAATTCCTGATGAAGGAAATGGAGGAACTGGTTGAAGGGTATAAGGATACGCCTGGCCTCCTGCTGTACCTGCTGGGAAATGAAAACAACTACGGTTTATTCTGGGCCGGAGCCGAGACAGAAGACTTTCCGGATGATGAAGGGAGGATTCAATATATAGGTGAGACCAGGGGCAGACCGATGTATCGCTTGATGAATGAAGCAGCAAAGCGAATGAAGGAGATAGATCCTTCCCACCCGGTAGCCCTCTGTAACGGGGACGTGCTTTTTATCGACATTATCGCCGAAGAATGCCCGGATGTTGACATCTACGGGACCAATACCTACAGGGGTGTTTCCTTTGGGGATATGTTCCAGGTGGTAAAGGAGAAACTCGATAAGCCTGTTATGTTCACCGAGTTTGGTGCTGATGCAATGAATGCTATTGAAAACAAGGAGGATCAGTACTCCCAGGCCTATTATATGGTCGGCAACTGGAAGGAAATTTATGAGAATGCCGCGGGACTTGGAAAAGTGGGCAACTCCATTGGGGGTTTTACTTTCCAGTTCAGTGACGGCTGGTGGAAATATGGTTTTGACGACAGAAAAAATGCGGATGTGCACGACAACAATGCATCCTGGTCTAATGGCGGTTATGCAAGGGATTTGGCATATGAGGGAGCCAATAACATGAATGAGGAATGGTTCGGGATCTGTGCCAAGGGGGCTACCAATGCAAGGGGCCTGTATGAGCTTTATCCCCGGGCGGCCTATTACGCCTTAAAAGAGGCGCATACGTTGAATCCGTATGAAGATGGGGTAGATCTGGATTTTATTCAAAACCACTTTGAAAACATCCAGTTAACGGATGCCGTACTTAGGGCGCGGGGCGACAAGGCAGCCTTAGCCGGCGAGCAGAGTAAGCTGCTGCGCATTAGCAATCTTATGGCTAAGTTTTCAACCTTCAGCACAGGGGGTAGCCTGATTACCACGCCAGAAACTCCAGATCCCGATGATCCGCTTACCTTTCCCAATCAGCTGGGCTTTGATCATATGCAATCCTTTTTTGTGGGAGTGGAAGCCAATCCCGCTTCCAATATGAGGGCAGAGGTAAACTTCAATGTAGTTGGTAATGTAGCCCAGAACCCGATCAATGAGATTTTTTACGAGAATAATTCCCGACCTCTGGAGGTCAATACCGATCAGGGAGATGTACTGGTTCGGGATGTCAATAGAATACGGGTATATCAGGCCTCATTTGAGTGGCAGGCCAAACAATTTGATATCCGGGGATTCTACAGAACCGGGCATTACCATTGGGGTTACGAAGGTGATATCTTTGGACTGTACCCGGAGGCAAATTATGGCCCGAACCTGGATATCTACAACGGTGAAATCCTTGGAGCGGAGATAGATGGAAAAGGCCCTTTAAAGGGATTCAAGGCCGCCCTGGGTCCTCAGATCTGGTGGGGTGCAAACCCAACCATGATGTTCAAGTACAGCACCCATATCGCCAAATTTGATATTACGGGCATCTACAACAGGGATTTTGAAACCAATGTCAGATTGGATCAAAATGGGCGTCGGATACTGGATGTGAATCAGACCCGTAGTGGGGTAATTCCGCCCTGGCCCACAGAGCGTGCAACCCTTGCCGTTGCCAGGGAGTTCGGGAAATTTGGCGTTGCCGTTGGCGGGATCTGGGCAGGAAACCCGTTAAATGGGATCACCTTCCAGGACGTAAGGGGCAACCCAGGAGATTATGTGGTCTTTGAAGATCGGATTCAGGCTTCAGATAACTGGGGGGGAAAAGTAAAGGTCACTTACGAAGGGGGAAGATTCAACTGGTATGGTCAGGCAGCTGCCATGGGTCTGGTCGCCAATGGTGGTTATGACCAAACCATGACCTTTACCGGTTGGAAGCTCAAAGACACCGGTAGCGGGAACCAAACCAACTTTCTTACCGGATTTACCTATACCACGGGAAATTTTCAAATCGCACCTAACTTCTTATGGCAAAAACCTATTGTTGAAGCCATGCCTCAGGATGTGCCGGCCCCCGGCCGTTTGAGGAATATCATCGACGATCCTTTTTCCGTAAGGGCCAACCGCGAGACTACTGCTGGTGAGATCCTCATCACCTACGACCCCACCCCCGGGACCTGGATGTATGAATGGGATAGTGACAGGGCTGAAGATGCCAAGTTCGCGATGAACCTGGGCTTCGTGTACCGCCACCTTCCTACCACCATGGATGCACATATCGGGTTTTTAAATACGCGGGAGCTTTTTGCTTTTCCCACTTCAGTGCCGGCGGAGGACCTGTGGGAAATCCACTCCAGAATGGTTTCCAAACTCAACCCGGAATTGGGTATTATCGGAAATTTCTATTACGGCAACGGACAGGGCAATGGCGATAGTGAGCGATTGATTACACGTTTTGGCGGGGACATCAGGGCCCTGTATAAAAACTTTAAGCTTGGGACGCATGTCAAGGTAAACGATTGGGGCCCCTATGACTATCATCGGGACTTCAACCTTACCTTTCCATTACAGCTGATGTTAGACCTATCCACCACCCTGGGCAAGCCAGACTGGTTTATTTTGCCGAACACTCAATTGGGTATTCGCGGTTCATGGCGATCATTAAATGAGTTCTCTCCAAGATATTCCCCAAATGCGGTACCACCCAATACCTTTCCTCCTGAACCTATATTGAGCCCGGTAGGCTTTCCCAATGGAAGTGAGTGGGAGATCATGACCTATATGTACATCAATATCGGGAGATAAAAAGACAAGAAGATGAAAAATACCAAACATACCAATATATCCCTGGCACTTTTTCTGAGCTTGGGTCTTGCTGTTTTTTACAGTTGTGAAAGAAGCTTTTCAGATGATGTGGAGTTTGCCACTTTTGACAGGACGGCAGAGGTCTTTACAGATGCACCTGTAGGGCTCGGCAGTGATTTTTATTTTCCTTTTCAGAATTCTAAAGCGACCGCGTTTTCGGTGGACGAAGATGAGGGGTTCGAAAGTGAGGCCTCCATTCGAATAGATGTTCCCAACGCCAATGACCCTGAGGGGAGTTTTGCGGGCGCCATCTTCAGGATTGATGGAGCGGGCAGAAATTTAACGGATTTTGATGCATTGACCTTCTATGCCAAGGCTTCCCAGGGGGTGGTTATTAGTGAAATTGGTTTTGGGCAGGATTTTGGTGAGAACAAATTCCAGGTAACCAGAACCAATGTGGACTTGGGAACGCAATGGGCGAAATACGTGATTCCAATTCCTGACCCTTCTAAACTTATCGAGGAAAGGGGCATGCTGTGGTACGCTGCAGGAACAGGGATAACCAATGGGGCAGGCTACACTTTTTGGTTAGATGAAGTGAAATTCGAAAGGACCGGGACCATTGCGCAAGCCCGACCAGCTATTTTAAATGGTGAGGATGTGGAGCAGGAAGGATTCCTGGGGGTACCCATAGAAATAACGGGCCTCAGCCAAACCTTCAATACAGGTTCTGGCGAAAATGTGACCGTAACTGCCAAGCCTTCCTACTTCACTTTTGAATCGACAAATCCTGCTGTTGCCCTGGCTGACGAATTGGGTATTGTATCGGTTTTGGGTACAGGCGAGGCCACCATTAGTGCGAGCCTTGCGAATGTGGCCGCTGCCGGTTCACTGGCGCTTACCGTTGCGCGCTCTTTCGATTTCGCACCCATACCGCCACCAAGAGATGCAGCCGATGTGATTTCAATATTTAGCGATGCCTATGCGAATGTGGCAGTGGATTATTACAACGGGTTCTTTTTCCCTGATGGACAAACCACCCTTGGTGGTGAGCCTCCATTGGATATCAACGGGGATATGGTAATCAACTACATTGATTTGAATTTCGTGGGGATCGGCTTCTTTGATGAGGTGCCCCCTGTCAACGCCACGGAGATGACCACCCTGCATGTAGATATCAAAGTCAATGAGCCCATCGATGCCGGGGATTTTATCAGGTTGCAGCTATTAAATTCCGTGGGTAATAATGAAACCTCCGGGGCCTTTACCATTGATGGCAGTGCTTTGACCACCGATCAATGGGTGCGTTTCGATATACCCCTAACAGATTTTACAGGACTTACGGATCGTTCCCAACTGGGGCTATTGTTCTTTATCTCAGAAAGCACGATCTCCGACATTTTTGTAGACAACATATACTTCTACAGGTAATTAAATCCATCTCAAAAAAATAGAAGAAGAAAATGATTCATTCTGTCCATAGTTGTAAAAAGAAATTGGTGATACCAATTGCGCTGGCGGCTTTACTGCTGGTGTATGGCTGCAATACTGACGACACACAGACCGTTACCACCTTTAATAATCTCGTATTGGCCCAGGAGTTTGATACGGATGGCGCTCCGGACCCTGCGGTTTGGGGTTTTGACATCGGTACAGGTGAAAATGGATGGGGCAACCAGGAGTTGCAGTATTATACGGATCGCACTGAAAACGTAAGAGTTCAAAACGGGGTCCTGCTAATTACGGCAAGGGAGGAATCCTTTGAAGGATCCTCATATACCTCCGCCAGACTTGTAACCAAAGATCTGTTCGAACAGCAATATGGTCGTTTTGAGGCCCGTATACGCCTGCCCTGGGGCCAGGGCATCTGGCCGGCCTTCTGGATGCTGGGAGCAGATATAGACGAGAATCCCTGGCCGGGAGCCGGTGAAATTGATATTATGGAATACCGCGGGCAGGACCCCACGATCCTGATCGGCAGTGTGCATGGACCAGGTTACTCCGCAGGTGAAGCCATATCCAAACAGTATGATCTGGTGAATGATCGCTTTGATACCGGCTTCCACATATTCGGAATAGAATGGGGACCTGAGTATGTCAACTTTTATGTTGATGATGTCTTATACAATCAGATTACCCCCAAGGATGTGCCGGGCCCCTGGGTGTTTAACACGCCCTTCTATATCCTGATGAACCGGGCCGTAGGCGGAAGTTTTGTGGGTTCTCCCAATGAGGAAACCGAATTCCCGCAAACCATGCTGGTCGATTACGTAAGGGTCTATTCAAGAAACTAAACTAATTTCTATTAAGATGAAACGATTACTAAAAAATGCGAGAGTATTCTCAATTTTGATTTTAGCCGTATCCTTTTTAGGATGTGAAAAGGAGGAACATATCAAATTGCCTGACGTCGTTGCCGGCTTCACTTTTACAGTGAATCAGACCACCGGAACCGTCGTCTTTATAAATATATCGGAGGAGGCGACCGGTTATGAATGGGATTTTGGCGATGGGGAGACCTCCACCCTTGTCAATCCAATTAAAACTTATGAATCCGGGACCTACACGGTATCTCTGACGGCTTTTAATGAAGCAGGTGCTAACTCAACCATTGAAAATGACGTAACCGTGACGATTGATGAGGAAGTCCCGGAATTTGATTCGGGCCTGCTTACCAATGGGGATTTTGAAAACGGGGTAGAACCCTGGATAGGCAATGGGGCGAATGTCGTCACCGAAGGGGGTAACAGCTTTAACCTTGTAAATGTAGAAACAGCAGGGAATCCTTTCGATGTGAACCTAAGCCAGGTGGTTGAACTCACGCAGGGCACCAATTATATCCTGACCTTTCAGGCTTCCTCCGACCGGGAACGGACCATGCTGGCCGGGATCGGTTTGAATGAAGCCCCGTTTACCAATACTGCACCTTCGGTCAATCTGACCACCGAAACACAAACCTATACCCTGCAGCTTTCAGCAGCTGATTTCGGGGGTGTCAACAGCCGTGTACTCTTTGATATGGGAGCCGAAGCAGGTGCTGTGGTCATCGATAATGTTTCCCTTGTAGAAGGGGGAGATGGCAGTGACAGTGGCACCGGCGAACCTCCTTTTGATAGTGGATTGCTTACCAACGGGGATTTTGAAAACGGTGTGGAACCCTGGATAGGCAACGGGGCGAATGTGGTTACCGAAGGCGGCAATAGTTTTAATTCCGTCGATGTAATGGCTGCAGGGAACCCTTTTGATGTGAACCTTAGCCAGGTGGTTGAACTCACCCAGGGGACCAATTACATCCTGACCTTTGAGGCTTCCTCCGACCGAGAGAGGACCATGCTGGCCGGGATCGGCTTGAATGAAGCCCCCTTTACCAATACTGCACCTTCGGTCAATCTGACCACCGAAACACAAACCTATACCCTGCAGCTTTCAGCAGCTGATTTCGGGGGCGTTAACAGCCGTGTGCTCTTTGATATGGGGGCCGAGGTGGGTGTAGTGGTCATCGATAATGTTTCCCTTGTAGAAGGAGGGGATGGCAGTGACAGTGGCACAGGCGAACCTCCTTTTGATAGTGGTTTGCTAACCAACGGGGATTTTGAAAATGGTGTGGAACCCTGGATAGGCAACGGGGCAAATGTGGTTACCGAAGGCGGCAATAGTTTTAATTCGGTCGATGTAATGGCTGCAGGGAATCCCTTTGATGTGAACCTGAGCCAGGTGGTTGAACTCACCCAGGGGACCAATTACATCCTGACCTTTGAGGCTT
>CBFCWO010000110.1:0-7900 GCA_965601625.1 uncultured Flavobacteriaceae bacterium
GTAAAAATCCTCGGATGTGGTTTTTTTACCCCGGCATGGTCTGAATTGACCACCTGGGTAAAATAGGATTCGATACGGCTGTTCCTGAGCTTTCGATGTTGGATATCCTCAAAACCATTGGTAATTATGTGCAGCCGGTATCTTCCCCTGAGGTAGTTCAGCACCTCAAGGCTGTTGGGCATCAGGTGGGTATGGGAGGAGAGTTGCGCAATATAGGCTTCAGACAGCGCGTGCACCTGCTGGTCCGTCACCGCATAGCCTAACCGGTCAAAAACGGTTTTCAATCGCTCATAGCGAAGGGACTCTTTGTCTATCCTGCCTTCCCGGAAGGCTTTCCAGTAATAGAGGTTCAGGGGCACATAATGCTCCAGGAAAGCTTCCAGTTCTACCCGAATATCATATTCCCGGAACAGATTCCCGTAGGTCAGGGCAGAATTCCGCTCAAAATCCCACAGGGTATGGTCCAGATCGAAAAAGATATCACTGATGGGTTGCTTAAGCATGGTAACGGTTTAGAACCTCCTCGTAGATTTTAAGCATGTCAATTTTCTGGTCTCCCCCGAGGAGCTCAATGGAAAATGTGGGGATCATCCGGCCGTCTACAGCTTTAACCTGCTGATACAGGTCGTCCAGGTCAGCCCAGAGGGCATCCTGGTTGCCGTATTGCAGCAGGGCGTAGTCGTGAAACGAAAAGGGACAGACCTTGATGGGCTGAGGGGCCTCCAGGGCCAGGTCATAAAAGAAGAAAGGAGTGCACGTACTGGGTCGAAACCCAATTTCATGCGTATACCCCATGGAAAAATCGCGGGTAAATTCAGCTTCCGCCAGGTTGCGATACGTTTTCGGGACCTCTACGCGGTTGTATCGGATCCTGGCGTATTTTACAGGACGGTGCAGTACTTCTGAAAGCCTGCTTCGCTCTTCTTTCAAGACGTCAACATCCTCCGAAGCCGTATAGGAAACTGCGAGCGAGACGATGCAATAGTCCGCTACGCGCTTTATCAGGTATCGAAAAGCATTGTTGTAAGGAGAGACATTCTTGTCATAGGTGGAATACTCAGCGAACTGAAAGAAGAAAATCGTCCGAAGATTGAATTTCCTGTCCAGGGCAATAAGGTGGTCGTAGTTGTCATACGGATCCAGGGAGGTGTTAAACAACACCCGGATGCGTTCCCAAACGCGTTTCAGCTTCAGCCTGGAGAGGTCGAAGAAAAATCCCGCCATTCCCCTGAAAAAACCTCTGTAGGCATAACAGTGGGAGGTAGTGACATCGATCACAGGAGAAAACTCGTACTCCGTACGGCCGGATTTGATGCCTGGAAAGCGTTCCTTTAGGAGATCAAAAAGTTTATGTGCCCAAAGATCGACCAGAGGCATTCGCAAAAACCCATTTCGGTACGCCAGGCTCTCATGAGGCGGAAAACGGCCGTGCATATCCTTTTTATGGGGCAAATATTCTTCATAACGGCTCACCAGATAAAATGAAGCTGCAAGGATATCGAAAGGAATGCTGCTCCCCTCCCCCGCCCTGAAGAAGCAGGGAAGGTCATCCCAGGAATCCATCTGGATTTCAATTTCCTCCACCCCCTGTTTGTACAGCAATTCACTGCTGCGTATAAAAAATTCGTTCTGTAGTGGCTGGCGGGTATAGGTAATCTTCGGGCCCTTGTGCTTGATAAAATCTTCCACACGCGTACTGAAGCCGATCTCAAGCCCGAGTATATGGGTAAATACCTGCTTGGAAATGAAGGTAAGCCTCGGTGTTATTTTATGTGTATAGATCAGCAGCACGCCAATGTCCTTTAAAGGAGTTGTTCATCCGCAAAGCTATAATATTCTTCGCCATGGACAATCAAATGGTCCAGGAGTCTGATATCCATCATGGCCGAGGCCTTCTTTGTCTTTCGTGTGATTTGCAAATCCGCCTTGCTTGGGCTCAAATTTCCCGAGGGATGATTGTGAGCCAGGATCAGCCCAACAGCACCGATTTCCAGGGCTTTTTTAAGGATGATACGGACATCCACAAGGGTCCCGGTCAGCCCTCCTTTGCTCAGCTGAAACCGGTGTTGGATGTGGTTGGCATTGTTCAGGTAGAGCACCCAGAACTCCTCATGTGCCAGGCCGGCAAATAGTGACTTAAGGTGTTTGAACGCATCCTCGCTCCGACGGACTGACCTGGTTTTGGGCAGTGGTCCTGCGGCAAATCTCCTGGCCAGTTCCATGGTTGCCACAATTTTAACCGCTTTGCCCGGGCCAATCCCCTCGTATTCCATCAGGCGATTGACCGATACCCCACCCAGTCTTCTCAAGGCGTCCTGCCGATCCCCCAGGATCCTTTTAGCGAGGTCCAGGGCGTGCTCCTTTCGGCAGCCAAACCCAAGGATGATCGCCAGGAGTTCCGCCTCTGTAAGGCTTGTAGCCCCTTTCTGCAACAGCCGTTCCCTGGGTTGGTCCTGTGGGCTCCATGAGGTTATCGGCAGGGAATTTTGCGTTTTTTTCATGCCTGTGATAGTAGTGAGGCAACTTGCAAACACACAGCGGGGACAAATAAAAAATCGTAATTTTAAGCAAATCATTGAAAGATGAAATCCTTATTTGAGGCAGAGACCTGTCAGGATATCCTAAAACGTCTGGAGCAGCTCGATGAAAACGCACAGGCGCAGTGGGGAAAGATGACTGTGGGCCAGATGGCCTGGCACTGCCAGATCCCGCTTATGGTTGCGGTCAGGAACAAACCGCCAAAAAAGAAGCCCAACCCCTTTATCGCCCTCTTCTTCAAAAAAAGCCTGTACAATGACCGTCCCTGGAGAAAGAACCTCCCGACCGCACCCTTTGCCAAGGCCCGGGAACCCAAAAACCTGGAGGAAGAACTTCCCAGGTTGAAGCAATTGGTCAGTGAAGTTCACGATTTAAAGGACCGGGAACACTGGAATCCGCATCCCATCTTTGGCAAAATGACGGCAGAGCAGTGGGGGAAAATGCAATACAAACATCTCGACCACCATCTCACCCAGTTTGGGCTATAGGGCAGTGAAAATCAATCCAGACGCCCGAGCAGGCTTTCCAGGTCAAGACCCCCGTAATTTCCACTGCTCATCAGCAACAGCACCGTATCCTCCATGGGAAGGGATTGAAAAAATTCCTGTAGGCCAGGCGTGTCCGTATACACCTGGAGGTCCTCCCGGTTAAAACATTCCAGGATATACGATGGACTCAATGGTTCCAGCCCTTTTATGGCAAGGGAATCGGGCACGTAAAATACCAGTGCGGAGTCTGCACTCCCCAGGCTGTCCCGGTATTGTTCCAGAAATTCTGCATTCAGGCTGCTGTAGGTGTGCAATTCAAGGCATGCCACCAGGTGGTGGTCCGGATACTGCTCCCGTACCGCGTTTGTCGTGGCCATGACCTTACTGGGTGCGTGGGCAAAATCCTTGTATACAAAACTCGATGTCCCACGGCCCAGGAGTTCCAGGCGTTTTGATGCGCCCCTGAAGCTCGCCATGGCCTCATAGAATTCAGCTTCGTCCACACCCATATGCTGGCAGATCCACTTGGCACCCGCAAGGTTATTCAGGTTATGCTGGCCAAAGATGTGCAAAGGAAGCTCCCCATCCGGGGTTTCCAGCAGGGTTTGACCATTTGCCACACGATATGCGGGTGTGCGGTAAGGGAATTTCCGGATCGGGGCTTCAAAACCCTCCACCAGTTCGCGAAGAGCCTCCTCTTCTTCATTGTAGGTAATGCTTCCCCCCGGCACAATGGACTGCAGGAAGATCCGAAATTGCTCCACGTAGTTTTCGAAAGTGGGGAATACATTGATATGATCCCAGGCGATCCCGCTCAGCAATGCAATATTCGGGCGATACAAATGGAATTTCGGGCGGGTATCCAGGGCAGAAGAAAGGTATTCATCCCCTTCCAGCACGATGAATTCGTTCTCTTCGGTAAGCTGAACCATCCGGTCAAAGCCCTCCAGTTGTGCCCCTACCATAAAATCCACCGGTTTCTCCCAGTAATTCATCACATGCAGTATCATAGACGTGATGGTGGTCTTCCCATGGCTTCCGCCAATGACCACCCGGGTTTTGTCCTTTGATTGCTCATAGAGGAATTCCGGGTAGGAATAGACGGGGATTTCCAGCTCCATGGCCCGGGCAAGCTCCGGATTGTCCTTTTTGGCATGCATCCCCAGAATAACCCCATCCAGGCCGGTATGGATACGGTCGGGAAACCAACCCATTTGCTCAGGGAGAAGGCCTGCCTGCTCAAGGCGGCCACGGGAGGGTTCAAAAATAACATCGTCACTGCCCGAGATTTCGTACCCTTTATCGTGCAGTGCAAGGGCCAGGTTGTGCATGGCACTTCCTCCTATAGCAATGAAGTGTAGTTGCATAGATCCATCTCTAAGATTCAAAGATACGTATCCGTTCCTGCCAATCCCAAATGGCGCAGGTTTAAAGGGAAACTGTTACTTTAGGGGAAACCAAAAAAGAGCTATCATGGATTTCTCTCTGGATACGATCCCAACAAGGGAAATAATCCCTGGGTTTCACGGAAAACTCCTTCACGGGAGTCAGATGAGCCTGGTCTTCTGGGAAGTGGAGGAAGGGGCGGAAGTGCCGGAACATCAACACGAAAATGAGCAGATCATGCAGGTGATCGAGGGGAAATTCGAGTTCACTTTGGACGGGACCTCAAAGATTTACGGGCCGGGGGACATCGTCCTGATCCCACCATTTGCTGCCCACAGCGGGAAAGCACTATCTGCCTGCAGACTTATGGACATCTTTAGCCCGGTGCGGGAAGCCTATAAATAGTACCTATGCAGATTTCACTAAAAGGAAGACACGCCCTTATCGGGGGAAGCAGCAAAGGCATCGGAAGGGCCGTAGCTGAGCAGCTGGCCCGGAGCGGGGCCCGGGTGACCCTGGTGGCCCGCAGCGAGGAACTGCTTCGTAAAATTGCCGGGGGATTGCAATCCGCCACAGGCCAGCCCCATGCCTACCTGGTAGCCGATTATACCGATCTGCCTTCCTACCAGGCGGCCATAAAGGCCTATTTGAAGGAACATCCGGCAGACATTCTGGTAAACAATACCCAGGGGCCTCCTGCGGGAACCAGCCTCGAAAAGGACATAGAAGACTATCAGGAAGCTTTTGACCTGCTGTTTAAGTCCGTGGTCTTCACCACCCTTGAAGCACTTCCCCACATGCGGAATCAGGGCTGGGGCCGCATCATCAATATCGCATCGGTCTCGGTACGGGAACCCCTGGGGTATCTGGCCCTGTCCAACAGCATCCGGGCGGCCCTGGTAAGCTGGGCCAAGACCCTGGCCGGGGATGTGGGGCCCGATGGCATTACGGTGAACTCCGTGCTTACGGGTTACTTCAATACAGAACGCCTTAAAGGCCTTAACGAAAAAAAGGCCGAGACCATGGGGATCCCTCCTGAAAAAGTAACCGAAAAACTCATTTCACAGGTTCCGGCAAGGCGGTTGGGCAAGCCGGAGGAATACGGATATCTGGTTGCCTTCCTGGCCTCTGAAGCGGCTTCCTATCTCACGGGGACTGCCATTCCGTTGGATGGGGGGTTGTTGAAATCTTATTAAGCAGGGATTCCCCTCAGATGCATCCTTTTTTAGGTAATAATGGAAGCATGGACACCGATCGGAGGAGATGATCATCAGGATGCCTATAAATAAAAAGAGCCCGATACCGGGCTCTTAAAAAAATTTAGAGGATCTATATCAGCCCTTGATCGGTGGAGCGGACACTTCTTTCTGTGCCAGATGCTTTGCAAAAAAGCCCATCATTGACTTGTAGAGGTGGATCGAATTCTCTTCTTTGCCAAATCCGTGGCCCTCATCATACTTGACCATATAGGGAACGTCAAATCCCTTCTTCCGAAGGGCCTCGACAATCTGGTCCGACTCATCGATGTTTACCCTGGGATCATTTGCTCCCTGAGCTACAAAGAGCGGTTTTTCAATCTTGTCAATCTGGTATACCGGGGAGACCTCCTCCATAATGGCCTTTTCCTCCGGAATATCCTCATCGTACCAGATTTCCTTGATGATCTTCAGGTAAGGCTTCCAGTAGGGAGGAATTGTTTTCATGAAGGTAAATAGGTTGGATACCCCAACATAATCCACCCCGCAGGCGTATAGATCCGGGGTTTTAGTCAGTCCGCGCAATACAGCATAACCCCCATGGCTGCCGCCATAAATTGCTGCCTTATCCGCATCTACCCAGCCCTGGTCCACAACATACTGGAGGCCATCCTCCACATCATCCATGGCTTTTCGGCCTATTTGCTTAAATCCGGATTCCAGGAATTCCCTTCCGTATCCTCCGGAGATTCGGAAATTCACCTGCAGGGTGGCATATCCCCTACTGGCGAATAGCTGTGCCTCCGGGTTGAATCCCCAGGAGTCACGGATTCCCTGCGGACCTCCATGAGGATTGACAATCACAGGTACTTTCTGACCTTCCAGGGCCGCTTTGGGCAAAGTGATATACCCGTGGATGGTGATCCCATCCCTGCTTTTAAAACTGATGGGGCGCATTTCAGCCATATCCTCATCTTTTAGCTGCGGCATCAGATTGTAGAGCTCAGAAATCTCATCTGTTTTCACGTCATAGAGGTAGTATGTTCCATAGAGGCGGTCGCTTTGAATGAAGATAAGAAGCTTATCTTCTTCATCAGTAACATCCGGAATACTATACTGCATACCGGGAAACTCCTGGGTAATCCGTTGATGAAGGTCCTTGAAGGAATCGCTCACCGGGATGATCTCTTGTTTGGACCCCTCATAGGTGTAGTAATCTATTTCCCAGTTGCGCTTCCGGGAGGTACCCATCCCCCCGGCATCATACTCCTTGTGTGAGAAGAGCCTTTCCAGGGTCTTATCCTGCTTCAGATCATAAAGTACGATTTCCGCTTTATCCGTTTCAAGGTTTGTCAGCACATAGGCATCGTCTGGGTTGGGAGTGGTATAGGCAAACTCCAGAATACCAAAATTATCCTTCCAACTCAGGCTTTTTAGGATCTTGAAACCATCTTCCGCACTCCCGTAATAAATATCCTGATCAACCCCATCCCGCAATTTTACGAAACCCCGGAGGTTCCCATCCTTATCGAAGTTATACCCCATGATAGGGTTGGCAATATCCTCATTGGTGTAGAGTTGCTCCATCGCGCCTGTGCGCACATTGACACGATAGGGTTCAAACACCTGTGGGTTATTCTTGTTCATGCTGACAATGATATGATCCTTGTCGTCTTTTACAAGTTCAAGGATATTCGCCCGGACCCCTTCAATAGGGGTCAGATCCTTCAGATTTGTCCCATCGAGGTCCACCGCATAAATATGATAATTCTCGTCTCCTCCCTGGTCCATAGCATAGACCAGGCGTTCGTTGTTAACCCAGCCATATCCCCTTACCAGTTCTTCTTTTTCTTCAATAGCCCGGGTCACCTTCCCCGTGCTGGTTTCCTTGACATAGATATGCCGTTTGCCATTCTCATCTTTCTCGCGGTAGGACAAATACTTCCCGTCTGGTGAAAACCGAAAGGTAGAGGCCTTTGGTTTTGCAAAATAATCTTCTACCGTATAACGATAGTCCCCTTTATCCATTGCAGCCAAAGCATCCAGCTCTGAATCTGAGGTTGCAAGGTCAGGGTTTCCCGGTAGGGAAATCTCAGTTTTTTGTAATACAAGCGGTAATTCCATGCCTGCCTGCTGGAAGGTTCCCGTGAGCGTCTCTCCTTCAAGGGTCCCGGAATATTTCATTCCAGCCGCCCGGACCACAAGGGTCAGCATATTATCACTGAATGAAGTCTCGTCCACAGGAATCCCGGTTGCCCCCTGAGAGGGGCTGTCCATAGTAGCTGTGTAAGA
>CBFCWO010000111.1:0-7635 GCA_965601625.1 uncultured Flavobacteriaceae bacterium
CGCCAAAGCACTGTTCGTTGATTACGGTTGTAGGCGCAAACTCCACCGGCGGCTCAAAATAGATTACCACTGAGTTGGAGAGATCAAAGCAATTATTCCTGTCTACGACCACAAAGGTGTAGGTTCCCGGATCCCAGATATCGAAGATCACACTAGTCTGATATTCTGAAGCAGGGATGTCTGCAGGGGAAGGATATGAAATCTGGGTCACCCCGCTTTCATCCACAAACTCGTATATGGCATAGGTGTGAGGCGTTTGTCCTCCCGTGGACTCCATAAGGATGTTCCCCTCCCTGCACGTAATGTTTTGAGAGACCCTGGCCGTCAGCTCCAGGTCAGAATTGTCGATTACCTCTACCTGCTCTGTATAGGAACAACCATCATCTGTGGTTACGGCAACATCGTAGATTCCGCCATTTACATTGAAGAAGGTGTAATTGTTGTCATTGGACGGCCCAAAGGTGTCCACAACCGTTCCTCCCTGTGAAATTTCATAGTAGTACTGGGGATTTACATCCAGAACGGAGACACTGATCCCGCCGAGTCCGTTGCAGTCTACATCCTGAGTAGTAATGTCCACCTGAAAATCCCGCTGCAGCACTCCGATGTTTTCCAGACGGAAGATACAACCGCCTACTACACCAACTTGTTGCATCTCAACGGTATAAGCGCCATTAGTGGCTATATCAAAACTAGGGCCATTCCCTGCGCTAAAAGGCACCAGGATGTTTCCATTGGTCGCATCCAGCAGCTGGTACTCGTAGTCTGCCGGCATGTTGGTCACCGTGATGTTGCCTGGAGTGGCACAGATAACATCGGTTACGTTGTACTGCGGATCCAGAGGGTTCTGAAAAATATTGAAGTAAAAACGGGTAAAACATCCGTTTTGATAATTTACAACTACCCGGTATTCTCCAGGGTCAGAAGCCAGGAAATTAAACCCGGTCCCTACCGTATTCCAGGCACAGGCGGAATTCTTGTTGGCGCAGTCCTCCCCTGCGTCCAGGCAGCTGGCCTCATCGAGTTGTTCCCATTGGATGCTCGTTGCGTCCGGGATGTTAATTTCTATAAGTTCCGTGTCATTGGCCCCGCAGAGAAAGATCTTAGGCAGTGGCTCCCCGTCATTCGGGCAGGTGACCACTTCGCCTTCCACGGTATTGGTGGGGTCGTTGATCAGGTCTACGATTGGATTGGTTTGCGTCACCCCGGGAAGGACCACCGTAATGATCTCCTGAAAGCCCTTACAGGGATCGGCTACGATCTTGTCCACGATGTAGGAGCCAACTTCGGTTACCTGCAGGGTGCTTGGATCATTATCCGGATCGCCGTCGGAGATTACGGTATCTCCGGCATCTATTAGCCCGTCTGCGTTGTTGTCTCTGTACCAGATATAGTCATCAAAGTTGTCCCCCGCATCGAGTAATACATCGTTACCGCAGAGCTCTACAGTCCGGCTGAAATCACAATTTTCAAGGTCGTCCAGAAGGAAGTTGGTGGCGCCCGGGCTGGCAAATCCGCAATTGTCAAAGTCAGACACACTGGGGTCGTCCGTGATCTGGGCACTGTTTAAAGATCCCTGATAGGTGGAATACGCCTGGTTTTGGATCACATCCGTACAGGCATTTACAAAATCAAAACAATTTTCAGCTACCCTTACCCGCATTCGTATCTCATAGGCAGGGTCATTTTCCTCTATCAGGTTGTCGGGTATGGTAAATGTAATCTCCCGTAGGGCAGGGTTATATACATAGGTTACCCCGGGAGGCATAACCAGGCTGCTTTCATCCAACGTTACGTTAATGGGCAGGACATCGCGGATGGTGTAGTTCGTGCCATCGTCATTGCCCACGTTTTGGAACCTGAGAATGTAGTCAATATCCTGACCGAGGTTAACCCCCAGCCCGGTAATGTCGTTTCCTCCAATGTCTTCCACCCGCTTGGCCAGGTTAATCTCTGGTTCGATGATCTCCACCGCAAAGGTTGCAAGGAAGGACCCATAACCATCGCCCGAGGAGGTAAATTGAAGGGTTGCCCCTGTTTCGTCGTTGGGCAGGACGGAATTTAGCGGATTGTCCAGGTTGAATACATCCAGGTCAAGTCCTAAGGTATTTGTTCCAAAGGGCGTCCGGGTGGGCACCTCTGCCCCATTGGTAGTAATGGTAGAGTTAAAGAAGTTGTTGGCCGGATTCAAACCGGTGCTGAGGTCCGTAAATCCGCCTACTGAGTTCGCGCGGATACGGAATCGGTCATTGGTGATCCTGCGGTCTCCTTCCAGGGCGGCCACCCCGATGCGTGCACGAACCGGAAACCCTGTGGGCAGGGTTCGGAACCCCGTTACGTTAACGTCCACGGCAGGAACACTTCCCTGTACTCCGGCATATCCATCAAAAGTAGATATAAACTTTCCAGTTTCATTGGGGTTTTCGTAGATGATCACCAGCACCCATCCCGCGGAGCTGGAGCCCCTTCGCCTTCCCTTGGTGGCGCGGACATTTGCCACGGTATATTCCCCATTCGGATTGGCTAGCGACTGCACAAGGTTGGTAACGTTCTTATAGCAGATGATAGGGGAATCCTTGAAGGAGTTGTTGATATTTACAGGGTCATACCCGTCAAATATAATATCGTCTTCCTCCCCTGCCGGGTCCGGATTGTTGTCTGCGGTCAGGTCAATATAGGTGCCTCCGGGCAACCTGAACTTGATTTGATTCCAGTCCTCGATCCTGGGAGTACCGTCAAATTGTGCGCTGCCATTCGTACTGCGTTCGTTGGGGTACGTGGAAGCCCAGTAGAGCCCGGCATAACGCACCAGGGAACAATCCGCATCCGGAACACTCAACTCAGCACTGCTGGAACTAAAGGTGGTGGGATCCCCGTCGATATCGATGTATTCCATCCACAGGGAGTTGTTGTTTTGGGTGCCGTTGTAAGGCGTATTGGCCTGTGCGGGATCGCTTTCGGAAGCCCGGTTCAGGATATTATTCCCCACAAAGAGGATGTCTCCACGGATCTCTATGTTCCCGCCATCTAAACGGGGGGTAAAGGGGACTGCTTCCTGTGAAAAAGCAGTAGCCGAAACCAGAAAAAAGATTCCTATAAGTATCCGGACTGCCTGAAGGGATAGTTTGGTTGGAGTCATAGTTGGTTATGTCAACAAGTCATTCGTTACCCGCATGATCCACATCTTGTCCTCATAGCTGTCATTCAGCTTTGAGTAGTAGGAGATCAATGCGCTGTTCCAGTTGTCGTGTCGTTTCAGGTACACGTACCTGTAGTTGTTTTCAGGGTTTACAAAGTAGCTGGCGCTCAGCCCGAGAGAGTTCAGGTATTTAATAAACCGATTGGCATTTTTTGGATTGGCAAACACATTGGCGATCAGGTAATACCGCGATCCAATTCCGGCAAGGATGTCCTGGTCTGCCCGGTCTGCAGTGACCACCTGATCCCGTTCGATCACGTTCTTGCGAAGAACTTCTGTTTCGTATTGTGCAGCCTTGTCCCTGACTTTTTCTGAATTCGCGGCATAGGCTTCGTTTGTGTACCGGTTATCCACATTCATCACCCAGAGCTTTCCGTTATATCCGCCACCCAGGCCAGACAGGACAGCCTCTTCGGCACCATCCCAGCTTTGATAACGCTGCAGGTATACATACTTCAGTCCGTTTTCCGGATTCTCAACATATCCGGCCTCAATCCCCTGGGATTGGAGGTCTGCAATGAATTTGTTCATGTAGTGTGTTCCCTTGTACACATTGGCCACGATATAGTATCCATCTTCGATCCCATCCAGGTTCCGGAATTTCCGCTGCTTGACCCTTTCAGAGGGTTGGTCTCCTGAATTTTGAACCGTTTGTGTTCGGTCCCGGGTTACTTCAGGTGTTTTTGTTTCCGCTGGGATTGCTGCGACAAATGCCTCTTTTTCTGGCTCTTGGGCGGCTACGCCATCCTGGCCTGCAAGCGCTTTCTGAGTTTCCTGTTGTGCCAGGGCGTCCGGTTCATTATTCAGGAAATAGAGTCTTTTAGCCCGCTCCTCCATGTCCGGACGATCTCCTGAAGTTTCCTGCCGGACCATGCGCATGACCATTTCAAACCGGTTCTCCAGGTCCCGCTGGCGGTTTTGTTCCAGGGAATCCTGCCGAAACAACAGCTCTGCAAGAATGGCATCATTTTCAGCCAGGCGCCGCCTGAGTTCCGCGATTTCCCGGTCTTTTTCGGTGACCTCCCCGGCCTCTGTTTCTTCAGTTTCATTGGCAACCATGGCCTCTTCGTAGCCTTCTTCCAGCATTACGCGATCCTCGGTAAGGTTGGGTGTAAAGGAATAGGCAAAGGAGATTTCATGGGTAAGGCCGAGGTTGTCGAAGTTGTTTGAAAGACCTTTCTCCATGGTATATCCGATAGAAAGACGGCGGTTGAGGTTGAAACCAATTCCGGCAGAAGCCCCGTAAAAACTGTCATATCCGCCTTGCAGCCATCCGATCTTGGGCAAGTCCAGGATAAGGTTTCCTCCCAGGACTACATCCTCCTGTCCCACCATTCGTACCCTGGCCAAAGGCATTAAACGCCCTTGTTCCAGAAGGCCTCTGGTGTTTTCAAACCGATGGGTATATTGTAAATGACCCGAAAAGGTTTTTTCGCTGAAGCTCGTAATCGCCTCACTGGTTTTAAGATTGTAATCAATGAGGTTCTCTGCATACACCCCGAAGTCGAACTGCGCATAGGAAATGTTGAAGCCGGGCTGGAACGTAAGGAGAGATTGGTCCTGAAAGCCGCTAAGGAACGGATCGTCCTCTACGGGATTGGCGCGGCTCTCATCAAAGCCACTATTATAGTATGACAGGTTTGCTCCAAAGGTAAAATTGCTCTTGTCACTCAACTTGATACCATAGGCGTAGTTGGCAAGGATGCCATAGTTGCTGAGGGTACCTTCGCGCTGGGTATACAGGCTGAGCCCGAGACCTGACCGGTCCCCTATCCTTCCGCTGTAGCTCAGGAAATAGGATTGGTTGTTGTCGTCAAAAGATACTGATTGGTTTCTGTGAAGCAAATTAATGTAGGATTTGTCCTCCCGTACCGTGGAAAAAGTGGGGTTGATCAAAAACCGGTTGAATTTTAACAGGTTTTGTGAGGGAACCTCATAGGCAATGAAGGGGCTGTCTTCCTGCCCCTGCACGGATGGCAGGGAGAAAACAACAGCAATCAACAAGAACAATAATTTGCGTTTCATTTTGTCACTAACGTATAACGGTAATCGTACCTTGTTTTAGAGTTTCACTGGCGTTCCTGATTTTGTAATAGAACACCATGTTCTGGCGCGGAAAGGCAGATGAAGCCGACGGCCAGTCGTTCTGATAATTGTTTTCATTCAACACTTCTTCCCCATTCTCATTGTAAATGGTCACGATCACATCTGGCCGACCTGAGTAGGAGTTGGGAATGACCCACTGGTCATTGATTCCGTCCCCATTCACGGAGATCACGTTCGGCACGCGGAAAGTGTCCAGATAGGATACCGTGACTTCCCGGCTGACTTCACACCCATCGATGTTAGCCAGCAGGAGATAGGCCCCTTCAATACTCAGGGAAACCGACGCAGAAGTGCTGATCTCAAGATTATTGCTGTCATACCATCGGTAGCTGTCCGCTCCCGTGGCCGTAACCGTTCGGCTGGTTCCTTCGGGGATCCGGATATCATCTCCGGGATTGAGGCTTACAAGGCTCTCATCCAGAGAATTCAGGACAATTTCATTGGAGGGCACAGGGCATCCTTCGCGCATTAGAACCAATTGGTATGTTCCAGGAGTGGTTGCTTCCAGTGAAGCAGTAGTCACATTCATGTCCACGCCGTCCCGGTACCACATATAGGTTTCCCCGCTAAGGTCCCTTTCGGTGCTGATCACCACAGGCTCAGAGGGCCCGCAAACCGTTTGATCTGAGCTGCTGATCTGCAGGGTTTCATTTACACGGAGTTGTACCGGCAGGCTATTGGAAGTCGGGTTGTAGGAGGAAACGGCGCCATCAAGGTGGTACGTTCCGTTTTCGGTCAGGTCCGTTATGCTAATGCTGGAAGAAGTAGCTCCTGCCACAAGATTTCCATCCAGGAACCACTGAAAAGTCATGTCCCCGAGGATGTCCGAAGTTACGTCAGTGGCGTTTCCTCCGCCATCCAACGCCCTAATTTGCTGCACCTGCAGCACCACACTGGTGTTGTTACAGGGGCTGTAGCTGCCGCTGTAGGCAATGTCCATTTCCAGGGAAGCCGGAGCCACCACTGTGGTGGGGTCAGAGTCAATGGAAGTATTTGTACAGCTTCCACCGCTTAAGGATACACGCGCGAAGTAAGTGCCTGTTTCCGTCTCAGAAACTACGAGCGTGGGAGAAGTTGCCCCGGAGACCGGGCTGCCGTCCTTATACCATTGATATGTTTCACCTGAAGCATCTGTAGAAACACTCAGGGTTATGTTTTGACCAGGCAGGACCACCATGCTTGCCGGGTTATCCCGGTTCACGGTGAAATTGCCGGCATTGGTTATGCTAACTGAGGCAGAACGTTCCAGGCAGGCACCGCTTCCAAAGATCTCAACCTGATAATCCCCTTCAAAGCCTGCCACACCGGCATCCACGAGATAACTGGAATCATCTACTGTGGGGCTGGTGATCGCAGTTCCATTTTTAAACCAGGTGTAGGTGAGTCCCTGACCGGTAATATTCGCCTCAAGGGTTACCGACTCCCCTGAACAAAGGGCCGTTTGGGCTGGTGGATTGATCGCTACGCCAAGGCTTGTTCCAGAGGTGACGTCAATCAAATTGGAAAGCGTATTCCCGGATCCGGAACATGCCCCATAGTCAATTTCGACATTGTACATGCCGCCCTGGGTAACACTTATGGATGGACCTGTATCCGCCAGAGGTGTTCCACTGCGATACCAATTATACTGATAAGTATTTGCGTTGGGGAGATCATAAACCTCGAGGGTGATGGAATTTCCATCACATACCTCTGCAGTGCCATCTCCAAAATCTGCCTGCCCCTGGGGGCGGATCGTAAGGGCGGAGTTGACATCCAAATAGTACATGGGGTAGGCTACGGAGGCGGGGCTGGTGGCTGCGGGGCTCGTGCTGCGAACCCTTAGTCTGTAGCCTTCGCCTCTCGTATCCTGAGGTAAAGAGAACTGGAAATAGAAATCAAAAGTTGTATTCTTGGAGCCATCACGGGCCAGTTCGACGGGGCTGCTAAAGCCGCCATTGGCATCGGAGAGCTCCAGGATGAATTCGTTGTCCGAGTTTACCAGGGGGGGTCCCCAGGTAAATTGCGCCCAGTAGTCGTTAAAGCTGGGGGAGGCACAGGCAGCGCTCCAGGGAGTGCTTCCGGCCGGGGGTGTTTGGTTGGGCGCTGCCTCTGGCGCGTTGAGCACCTGGGCAGATCCTTGCTGGACCCAAAGGCATCCGCACAGTAGGGCTGTGGAAAGAAGTAATTTTTGTTTCATGAGTCTCATGGTTTAATGCATTTGTGACGTAACATGATGCCCTACTAATGGAAGTCTGTCCGCAATAGCTCTTGTGTTGATTAGGAGAAATTCGCACATACCTTTTCCATTAACCTTTAACAAATATGGTTTTTAGGCCTTCCATCAGGAA
>CBFCWO010000112.1:0-7608 GCA_965601625.1 uncultured Flavobacteriaceae bacterium
CCTTGCGGCACTAGTACCTGAAACTAGCGTGTCTACCAATTCCACCACACCTGCATAGGGCGTACAAAAGTACAAAACCGGCGGCAAATCTAGTAATTTTTTACAGATGCCCATAAAGATTTAGCCACGGTTTGCAGCCAGAAGGCACCGCTTTGGTGGAATCCCCGGATTACTCCCTCCCAGAACCCCATATCAGACGGTCTGTCAGGGCAAAAACAGCATGGGATAATGCGCTCCTGTTCCGATTGGAATGCCAATTCTATTTGATACTTATCGCTTCTTATCGTATTTTCACGTTTCACTAAAAACAATGTATTATGAAGTTCAGATTACTCTTTGTTTTCCTGCTCTGCAGCGGGGTAACTGCCCTGGCCCAGATACAGAAAACAGCTTCTGTTGAGGGGATTACGGAATATCAGATGGACAACGGCCTGAAAGTCCTGCTTTTTCCGGACAACTCTTCACAAACCATCACGGTCAATATTACCTACCTGGTTGGCTCCCGACATGAGGGCTATGGAGAAAAAGGCATGGCTCACCTGCTGGAGCATATGGTGTTCAAGGGAACCCCGGATCACCCGGATATCCCCAAGGAACTGAGCAGCCATGGGGCACGGCCGAATGGAACGACCTATTACGACCGGACCAATTACTTTGAAACATTCAATGCCACCGAAGAAAACCTGGACTGGGCCCTGGACCTCGAGGCGGATCGGATGATGAATTCGTTTATCGCCAAGGAAGACCTGGAGTCTGAATTCAGCGTGGTTCGCAATGAGTTCGAGTCCGGGGAGAACAGCCCTTCCAATGTCTTGAGGCAAAAAGTGATCGACGCCGCCTTTCTATGGCACAATTATGGGAATTCAACCATAGGCAACCGGTCGGATATCGAGCGGGTGCCAATTGAAAACCTGCAGGAGTTCTACCGAAAGTTCTACCGTCCTGACAACGCGGTCCTGATGATCACCGGGAAATTTGAGCCGGAGGACATGCTCGAGAGGGTCGTCGATAAATTCGGCTCCCTGAAGGCCCCGGATACACCCGTTCGAGATTCTTATACTGAGGAGCCTCCGCAAGACGGTGAAAAGCGTGTTACGGTAAGCCGCGTGGGTGACATTCAGATTGTTTCGGCCCTGTACCACACTCCGGCCGGTTCCCACCCGGACTATGCGCCCATGTCCATCGTGGAGAATGTTCTGACCGACGAGCCTTCCGGAAGGCTGTACAAGGCCCTGATAGAGACCCAGAAGGCTTCTTCCGTCTGGTCCTATATCCCATTTACCAAAGAGCCCAGCTTTATCTATATCAATGTGGAGGTGCCATCGGACAAGGATGCGGATGAAGTTGAGGGCATCCTGAAACAGACCCTGGAAGATTTGAAAACGACCCCAATTACCGAGGAGGAACTCAAGCGGGCCAAGGCCAACATCGCCAAACAGGCCGATCAGATCTTCAGGAATTCCTCCTATCTGGGCCTTTATATGAGTGAATATATCGGTGCGGGTGACTGGAGACTGGCTTTCATCTATCGGGACCGGGTAGAAGAATCCACCCTGGAACAGGTAAATGCAGTTGCGGACAAATACATGATTCCCACCAACCGCACCCTCGGCCGATTCTATCCGACCAAGGACCCCGTGCGTGTGACCATTCCCCATACGGAAGGGGTCGAAGCCCTGGTAGCGTCCTATAAAGGCAAAGAGGGGCTGGGGACCGGAGAAGCCTTTGACGTTTCCTACGACAACATCCAATCCCGCCTGGAGCAGGGAACGATGAGCAATGGCATTGCATATGGATACATCGAAAAGCTCAACCGTGGCAATAATGTCAATATGAGCTTCAGCATCCGCAATGGCGATGTGAATTCCCTGCAGAACAAAGGGGTGCTCCCTTCTTTTACCGCTTCTATGCTGAATAAGGGGACAAAAACCCGCAGCAGACAGCAAATTGAAGATGAGCTGAGCGAGCTGAAATCTTCGATCTACTTGAGTGGAAGGGGTGGGAACGCCTATGCTTCGATCTCCACCACGAAGGAAAATTTGATGGCCTGCATGGAACTCATGGCAGATATGATTAAGAACCCTGCATTTGATCCGGCAGAACTTGAAAAGCTAAAGACCGAGCGGCTGGCTTCCCTGGAAGCCAATAAAACGGAGCCTCAGTTTATCGCTTCCCGAAGGCTTTCGGAAATCAACAACAAATACCCGAAAGGGCATCCGAATTATGTGATGACCATAACCGAGGAAGAAGAAGCCATCAAGGCGCTGACCATCGAGGATGTAAAATCTTTTTACGATGAATTCTATGGACTTGGAAAATCCATCAACATTGGGATCGGCACCTTTGAAGGTGATAAGGTAAAAGCATTCCTGGAAAAGGAGTTTGCCGGTTTCGAGAGCAAAAGCCCCTACGCGGAAGTTAAATCTCCATACAAGGGTACCGTGGTAGCCAATGAGAACATCATTACCCCGGACAAAAAGAATGCGATGACCTTCGGGGCACAGGGGGTTGAGATCAGCCAGTATTCCGAGGATTACCCAGCCCTCAATGTGGCGGCAACTATTCTTGGAGGAGGGTTTTTAAATTCCCGTATCGCAGACCGGTTGAGGCAGAAGGACGGGGTTAGTTACGGAGCTGGTGGCGGCCTGAGTGCAGACTCGGATAAGGAAGACCAGAATTCACAGTTATATGTATACGCTATCTATAACCCGGACAACCTTGATAAGGTCCAACTCGGATTCAAAGAGGAAATTCAGCGGTATATCGACGGCGGGATTACGGAAGAGGAATTGGCCAATGCCGTCAACGGTTGGATCGAGAGCCAGAATGTCTCCAGGGCCAAAGACAATGAACTCTCAAGCCTGGTCAACAACAACATCTACTACGACCGGGACATGGAATTCCACAAGGAGATGGAGGAAAAAGTCTCGAAGCTTACCGTAGAGGATGTCAATAAGGCGATCCGCAAATACATCAAACCCTACGACCAGTGGTCGGTGGTCAATGCCGGGGATTATAAGGAAACCTCAGGAAGCAAATAAGCTTTAAAGGCCTCCGTTCTGGGGGCCTTTTTATTTAGGGGACGCTTTGAGAGATCTACATTACAGGGATCACCATGAATCGTCACAAAAAAAGCCTCCCGTGGGGAGGCTATCCTAATATGTGCAGGCGGAGGGACTTACCGCCAACGGGCGGCATGAACTTCTCGCCCCTCCGTCATATAAAAAAGACCCATCCTTCTCGGATGGGCCTTCACTTCGTGCAGGCGGAGGGACTCGAACCCACACACCTCGCGGCACTAGATCCTAAATCTAGCGTGTCTACCAATTCCACCACGCCTGCAATAAGTCAGCGTGTCTACCTCCCGATAACTATCGGGACCACCACGCCTGCAGAGGACTGCAAATATAATTTTATTTTTTATTTGGACAGCAATGTCGTGGATTTTCAGGGTGTAAATCCATTTCGGAATCAACGACCCTATTTGGTCGTCATGGTTTCCACCCCTTTCCAATTGTCCTCAATTTCCTGGGTAATGAGGCGGGCCGACCGGTTCAGGAACAACTTGGCAGGCTGGTCTTCCGTGTTCATTTTGAAGATTTGCTGAAACGCTACCGCAGCCATGGCAAACTCCTTGTTGAAATACATATTCATGGCGTGGTTAAACGTGCCCAGGTTGGATAGCTTGTGGCTCCTGAGCGGGGCTTCGTCCCCGTCGATACATTCATAGAGATCAATTGGATTGGTCTTGCCTTTAAGCTGGACCCGCCCCAGATAGCGGAAATCAAACGCATCCGGATTGGTAAGGTTGTCTTTGCACTCCTGGGTAAGGAGAATCGAGGTGCCGTAATGCTTGGACAAGCTTTCTATTCTGGCAGCCGTATTTACCGTGTCAGAAATTATAGCGGCATCCAGGCGTTCACTGTCCCCGGTGATTCCCATGATGAGTTTCCCGTTCTGCATGCCCACCCCAATCCGAACGGGGAGGCGGTCTTTCAGGGATCGCTCCTTATTGTAATCCTGCAGCACCTTATGCATTTCTATAGAGGCGTTCAGGGCGTCCTGTGCCCCTTCCGGAAAAAGGGCCATAAAGCCGTCCCCCAGGTACTGCATGATAAATCCGTTGTTCTTTCGGATTACGGGGCCCATGCGGTTGTTAAAGGCATTGACGAACAAGAAGTTGTCCCTGGGATCCATGTCCTCGGAAATCGTGGTGAACCCGCGAATATCCACAAAGACCACCGTAACCTCCCGCTCTGTGAGGTCTCCGAGGGACACCTCCGTAATCATGTCTTTCCCCAGGGATCGGATAAACTCCGACGGGACGAATTTCTTAGTGGCGTCGTGGACTTTGCGAATGGCCTCCTCCCGGTCCTGGACTTCCTTGAGCCCCTTCTGATATAAATGGGCGCTTTCTATGGCTGTGGCCGCCTGCAGGGAAATCGTCGTCAGCAGCTTTAACTCCGCGGCCGTATATTCAACCTCATCCTGATGCCCCAGGATGACCATCCCGAGGGTCCTGTGCTTTACCTTCAGCGGGGCATACATAACCGACTTCAGGTGTTTCAGTGCCGGGTTCCTGGATACCCTGTCCAGAGGAACAATGGCGGAGGTGCCCTTTTGGATCAAATCGCGGATTACTTCTTTCTGGGTATCGATGTAATCCTCGCTCTTTGGATTGTCGCCCAGCTGGGCCACTTGAAGTACCTTATCCTTGTCGGCATCGTACATCAGGAATAGGCCATGGGTGGTATTGATGATCTGGGAAGCTTCCTCCAGGGCTACCTTAGCGATGGATTCCGCATCAATTTTCTCAGAGATCATTTCACTCAGATCGTAGATCATGTTGATTTCGCGATAGAGCCCCAGGACTTCCTTTCCGATCTTCTTCTTTTCCCACTCTTTCTGAAAGAGCACCTTCAACAGGTCGAATATAGGCAGGGCCTCCTCGGAATCGTAATGGAATACCCCAAGGTGGTGATCGTCGAATTCAAAATCCCTGGACTGCGTCAGCCCATCCCTGTTGCCCCAGAGCAGGGTATTTTTGGCGTCCTCAAAACAAAAGTCCACCCCGAATTTATCGCAATACGCCCTGAGCAACGCAACGGTTGAGGCGTCGCGTTTCAAAACGTGCTTTAAGGCCTTTAGTGAGGTGGTCGAATTCATTTAGTCAGGTGGATTACATCCCCAGGATTTCTTCGGCAACAGAAAGCATTTCATCCGGGTCGAAGGGTTTGGTCATGTACTTGTCCGCGCCCATTTCGAGCCCCTTCTGCCGGTCCACTTCCTGCCCCTTGGCGGTGAGCAGGATGATAAAGACATCCGATAGCTGCAGTTCTTTTTTTACCTTTTGGCATACCTCCATGCCGTTCATCTTGGGCATCATCACATCCAGGAAAACCAAATTTGGCTGCTCCTCCTGAATGATTTGCAGGGCGGTTTCCCCATTGTCCGCAAAGAGGAGCTCCACGCCTTCATCTTCGAGGTCCTCAAGGGTTTGCTCGATCAGCATTCGTATATGCGCCTCGTCATCGACGATCAGTAATTTCTTATCCATTTAATTCAGTGTTTTATTTCGGGGACAGGTTATCATTCGTAGATAAAGAACATGACATTTTCAAGTCCTTTTTGAATTTTGAGCTCCTTGACGGTTTCCTCATCCTTACCCTGCAGGGATTTCAGCATGATGATGTCTGGCTGGATCTCCGTGGCCTTCTCCAGCAATTTTGCAGGATTGGCCTCCAGGACTTTATAGCCCCGTGCGGTAAGTACATCGGTCAGCGACTTTACCGTAGAGGAATCTTCATCCACTACCAGGACCCTTTTTTTGGATACCCCCTGTTCCAGGAGTTCATCTACTTCGTGGAAGAGCTTCTCGGTATCGATGGGTTTGGTCAGGTAGCGATCCACCCCAATCCTGAAGCCCCGCTCCTTATCCTGTACAATAGAGAGGATGATTATGGGGATATCCATGGTGGACGGATCGTTCTTCAGGACCGCCGCCACGTCAAAACCGTTGATCTCCGGCATCATCACATCCAGGATGATCAGGTCCGGCTTGCTCACTCGGACAAGGTCCAGGGCTTCTTTTCCGTTGGCAGCCTCCTTGACCTGATAGCCTGCATCCCCGAGCTCCTGCCGCAGCAAGGACCGGATGGGGGTATCGTCGTCTACCACCAGGATGGTAGGGGTCTCCTTGGAGGTTTTTTTGGAGGAGTGCGTAATCTGCTTTTTCAGGCTTTTCAGGATGCGATCCAGCTCTACAGGCTGTTCGCCGTTTTCCCCGATCACCGGCATGGAGAAAAAGAAGGTACTGCCTGCTCCCAGCTCACTCTTCATCCAAATGATCCCTCCGTGGTGCTCAATGATCTCACGGCAGATCGGCAAGCCCAGCCCGGTTCCCTGTGGCTTGTCGGTGAGGGTATCCCCCGCCTGCCGGAATCGCTCAAAAATCTTGTGGCGGTCCTCTTCGGCCACCCCAATCCCGGTATCCTGCACCTCCACGATCACCTGGTTGTTGTCCTGGTAGGCCTCGATGGATACTTTTCCTTCATCCGTGAATTTCACCGCGTTGGACAACAGGTTGATGACCACCTGGATGAGTTTATCGGAATCCCCGTTGATCAGCGGCAATTTTTCAGGAATGTTCTTCTTCAAATCCAGTTTCTTATCCTCAAAAAGGGATGAAGTGGCAGATACGGCCCTGCCGATCACATCCTGGATCAGCATAGGCTTCATGTTCCACTCCATCCTTCCGGATTCGATCTTGGCCAAATCCAGCACATCGTTGATCAGGCTGGTCAGCCGCTCCCCTTCCGAGACCACCACATCCAGGTTCTCGCTCACCTGGTTCATGGTCCGCTTGAGCTTGGGATCATCGGATTGCACGGCCGGGAAGACCTTGTCCACCAGGCGCTTCCGAATGATCTTGGCAAACCCGAGCACAGAGGTCAGTGGGGTCCTGAGCTCATGGCTGACGGTGGAGAGGAAAGCACTTTTGGCCTCGTTGGCGTCCTCTGCCCGGGCCTTGGCTTCCTTGGCTTCCTCGTAGAGCTCTGCATTGTGCAGGGCCACGCCCACATTTATGGCAATCGTGTTCAGGAGGTTTTTGTCTTCCTCGTTGAACCGACCTTCCTGGGTCATGCTCTGCACGCTGAGCACCCCAATAATGGTATCCTCTACCGGAATGGGTACCCCCAGGTAGGAAACGGCCTGTTTTCCGGTCTGCTTCAGACCATATTTATCGTATTCAGCTACGATATCCTTATCCTTATTGATCAGCAGGGGTTCCCCGGTCTGGATGATCCGGGAGGTAAGTCCTTCTCCCAGTTTTAAGGGTTCCATGTTATCCCCGTCCTGATAGGGGAAATTGATGATCTTTGAGTCCTCATCAAGGACAGCCAGGTACGTAATGTCCGAATTAAAGACCTCCTTCATTTTATCCCCCACCAGTTCAATAAGCTTGTTTAGCTCCAGCTTGTCGTTCAGTGCCTGGCTCACGGAATTCACCGTAGCCAGCTCATTGAGCCGTTGCTGCACCTCGCTGGTGCGCCGTTCCACCTTTTCCTCCAGCATTTTGCGCTGATTGACCAGGATGCGGGTCCGGGC
>CBFCWO010000113.1:0-7543 GCA_965601625.1 uncultured Flavobacteriaceae bacterium
AATAATAGACTATGAAAAACTTTAGACATCTCTTGGTAATCATGCTGGCCATCGGAATTGTTAGCTGCCAACAGCAAGGAGAATCCTCCATGGAAGAAGAAGATCCCAGAATGGCCGGATTCAAGGGGAAAATTGCAAAGTCCTATGATGAGTCCGTAGAAGACTGGCCGGAAGATCCCACCTTTACAGGGGAAGAACCCAATGTCCTGGTTATTCTGCTGGATGACACGGGGTACGGACACCTCGGCGCCTACGGAGGTTTGATTGAAACCCCGAACATAGACAAACTGGCCAGCAACGGACTGCTGTACAATAACTTTCATACGACTGCCCTTTGTTCCCCTTCTCGGGCAGCCATTTTATCAGGTCGGAATTCCCATTCCATTGGTATGGGATCCCACGCGCTTTCTGCCATGGGATTCCCGGGCTATGCGGGTCGTGTCCCGATGGAGGCTCAGGAAGTAGCGCGGATCGCCCAGGAAAGTGGCTGGACCACCTATGCTTTGGGTAAGTGGGACCACACCCCCGGTTTTCAGGTACACCAGGTAGGACCATATAAATATTGGCCAACCAATGATGGGTTTGACCATACCTATACGTTTATGGCGGCAGATGCCAATAATTTTACCCCGGTAATGTATGCAGGTCACGAACCGATAGAACCATCGCGAGGTAATCCGGACTATCACCTCTCTACGGATCTTTCAAATAAGGCTACCCACTATTTAACAGGACATGCCTCCATTGCTCCGGATCGCCCATTCTTTATGTTCTGGGCCCCAGGTGGAATGCATGCACCGCATCATGCGCCAAAAGAGTACATAGAAAAGTACAAAGGCAAGTTCGACATGGGTTGGGATAAAGCAATAGTAGAAATTCATAAACGCCAGTTAGAATTGGGGGTAATACCAGAAGGTTCTGTCTTAACGGAACGCATTGATGAAATCCCAGCCTGGGATTCCCTTAGTGATGATGCTAAAAGAATGTATGCGCGGCAGATGGAGGCCTTTGCCGGTCAGCTTGAGCATCTGGACATGGAGATAGGCCGTATGATTGCAACATTGGAGCGTATCGGAAAATTGGAAAACACCCTTATAATCTTAACCTCAGACAATGGAGCAAGCGGTGAAGGTGGCCTATCTGGTTCACATAACGAAGTGCTGATTGTTAACAGCCAACAAACTAAACTGGAAGAAAATTTAAAGCGCTATGATGATTGGGGTTCTGAAGCTACCGATAATCATTATCATGCCGGGTGGGCTTTTGCCGGGAACACCCCCTTCAAGTATTTCAAACAAACAGTGCACAACGGAGGTATTCAAGACCCGATGATCGTCCATTGGCCAGCCGGAATCAAAGGCAAAGGGGAAGTTCGCAACCAGTACCACCATATCATTGACATTGCTCCAACCATTTTAGAAGCTCTTGATCTTGAATTTATGGAAGAGATCGACGGGATTAAGCAAATGCCGATAGATGGAACCAGTTTCGCATATACCTTTAACGATCCTGAAGCTCAGGATCAACATACGGTTCAGTATTACGAAATGTATGGCAACCGCGCTATTTACAAGGACGGTTGGAAGGCGGTCACCATCCACGGGAACCGTATGCCCTGGGACTTTGCCGGAACCTATCCCTTTGAGGACGATGTTTGGGAACTCTATCATGTGGAAGAAGATTTTACAGAATCCAAGAACCTGGCCGCTGAGATGCCCGAAAAGCTGGAAGAGCTAAAAGCGGCCTGGGAAGAAGAGGCTTGGAAATACAATGTATTCCCATTATACGATGACCTGGGCGCCCGATTCACCAATGTAGCCAAGCGTTATGCCCCACAACGGGATGAATTTGTCTACTATCCGCCGGGAGCCGTTCGGATCTCTGAACCGTATTCACCTCCGGTGAAAGACAAAAACCATACTATTACTGCACATGCAGAGATCCCCCAAGGGGGTGCCAAGGGTGTTTTAGTGGCCGCGGGAGGTATGTATGGAGGCTATACGCTATATGTAGACAACAACCGGCTCGTGTATGAATACAATGCCTATAACGAAGATCATTTTACCATACGATCCAACAGTACACTTCCTTCGGGGGAAGTGGAAATGAAAGCCGTCTATACTGTAAATGAAGATAAAACAGCTACTGTTACCTTATTTGTAAATGGGGAGCAGGTAGGTGAAGGTCCGGTAAACCGGACCCATCCCGGACAATTCTCACTTTCTGAAACCTTTGACGTGGGTGAGGATACGGGAACCCCCGTTTCCAAAAACTATACGCGGGAAAACAAGTTTAGCGGGAATCTGGACAAGTTGGTGGTTTCGATGAAATAGGAAGAAACCCCGCGAACATGACCGGTATCATAGGAAAGACATGAGGAGTATTTGAAATTTATGCCCGTAAATGGAACCCTGTACAGGGATGAAGCAACCCTGTGCATCAGGATGGCTTTATGCCTGTTAAAATCAAAATAATAACGCAAATTCAAACACTATGTTACGAAAACCTTTACAAACCCTGTTGATGGCCCTGCTGCTCTGTCTGAGCGGTGTACCTCTGGCAGCTCAGAAGGAAAACCCGGTGGGTATGGTCCCAACGGATGAAGATGCCTCCACCATGGTGAAAGCACCGGGGTATTCTCCCTATGCCGGGCGGAATTTCCCCACCAATGTCTACTGGGGTGACACCCACCTCCACACCTACAATTCCCTGGACGCCCGAGGATTTGGGGTAACGCTGGGGCCCGAGGATGCCTACCGCTTTGCCCGGGGAGAGGAAGTGACGGCCTCTGGGGGGGAACGGATGAAACTGTCCCGCCCGCTGGACTTTTTGGTGGTAGCGGACCATTCAGACGGAATGGGTGCCATGAACGAGATCATCAAGGGAAATCCGAATTTGCTGAAGGATCCCACGGTCAAGCAGTGGTCTCAGGCGATGAATGCCGGCGGGGAGGATGCCTTTGAGGCGACTATGGCAGTGATCAACAGCTTCGCTCTGGGGAACATCCCCGAGGTATTAAAGGACGAGGCCTTCAGTCAGACCATATGGGATGAGTATATCGACCTGGCGGAAGAATACAATGAACCCGGGCGGTTTACCGCCATGATCGGGTACGAGTGGACTTCCACGGAAGATGGGAACAACCTGCACCGCAACGTCCTCTACCGGGATAATGGTGACAAGGCAAGGCGCATGATTCCCTATACCACAGCGGAGAGCTTTAACCCGGAGGACCTCTGGAAGTGGATGGAAACCTATGAAGAGAATACCGGAGGTAAGGTGCTTGCCATTGCCCACAATGGAAATATGAGCAACGGGATCATGTTCCCGGTGGAGACAAATCCGGCCAGCGGACAACCCCTTACAAAGGACTATGCCAAGAACCGGATCCGGTGGGAACCCATCTATGAGGTCACCCAGATCAAAGGGGATGGCGAGACCCATCCCATGCTCTCTCCAGAGGACGCTTTCGCGGATTTTGAGACCCTGGAGATCGGGAACCTCAACCTGACCGTGGTTAAAGAGGACTATATGCTGCAGTACGAATATGCGCGGGAGGCCCTGAAGAATGGGATGAAGCTTGAAGACCAATTGGGGACAAACCCCTATAAGTTTGGGATGATAGGCTCTACCGACTCCCACACAGCCCTGGCGGCAGTGGAGGAAGAAAACTACATCGGCAAACACGCCGGAACAGAGCCTACGGCCGGACGTTGGGACCATCCCATGGCCAAATTCGCCGGAAGGCAGTATGACGGTTGGGCCATGTCGGCTTCCGGATACGCGGCAGTCTGGGCGACGGAAAACACAAGGGAAGCCATTTGGGATGCCATGAAGCGCAAGGAGGTTTACGCCACCACCGGCCCGAGGATGATCGTTCGGTTCTGGGGAGGCTGGGACTTTGAAGCAAGTGATGCCACAGGGCGCCTGCCTGCAGAGGTAGGCTACGCCAAAGGCGTTCCGATGGGAGGCGAACTGGGGATCAGCCCCGGGGGGAAAGCCCCTACCTTCCTGATGGCAGCACGGAAAGACCCCTATAGCGGGAACCTGGATCGCATTCAGGTCGTAAAAGGCTGGTACAAGGATGGCAAGACCTATGAAAAGGTTTACAATGTGGTCTGGGCAGATGCTGACCGACGGAAAATGGATAAAAAGGGACAGATCCCTGCGGTGGGCAATACCGTGGATATCGAAAATGCCACCTGGACCAACACCATTGGGGATCCTGAATTGATCGCCACGTGGAAGGACCCAGATTTTGACCCTGAGGTAGCTGCCTTCTATTACGTACGGGTGATGGAGATCCCGACCCCGCGCTGGACGGTATACGACGCCAAGCGATTTGGCGTTAAGCTGGACAAGAAGGTATGGCTGACCCTGCAGGAACGGGCCTATACGAGCCCCATATGGTATAATCCGAAGTAGGCTACATTAAGGCAAGGACGTATTTTTCATCTGCTGAAGGGCAATTGAAATAAGTACCATTTTAAAGGTCGTAATTAATTCAAGGTATGAAAACACAGAAAACTAAGGTGTCAGCCAGGCTATTGCTAGCCCTTGGGTTTGCCATCGCAATGATGGCGTCTGCATGGGCACAGGAGGAGCCTTCCGACGGCAGGGATGGGGTCTGGCTCAAGGATCCGATCACGGGTTGCGGTGTCTGGAATTCCGACCCCAGGGGAAATGAGGCGATTAGCTGGTCCGGAGACTGTAAGGAAGGCAAAGCTTCCGGATACGGGGTGCTCGTCTGGCTGGAGGACGGGAAGGTTGTCGGTCGGTTCACGGGAACCATGTCAGGGGGCAGGGCCGAGGGCAAAGGAAAGCTCTCCTTTGAGGTATCGGATGGATTTGCACATTATGAAGGAAGCTTTAAGCAAAGTGAAATGCATGGCCCCGGGTTATTGGTCTTTCCGGACAAAAGCCGGGCAGAAGGCGACTTCCGGCACGACCAGATGAATGGGTACATCAAGGCCACCATTGCAGATGGTGGCAGCTATGAAGGGGAGGTAAAGAATAATGAACCGCATGGAACAGGCCGGCAAATCAATCCTGAAGGAGATGAGTACTATGGAGAATTCGTAAACGGCATTCGCGAAGGGCAGGGAACCTTGTTGCTGCCCAATGGGGACATCTATGAAGGGCAGTTCATCAATGGTCTTGCTGAAGGCACCGGCACACTTCAGACGGCCGACGGCCAAAAGTACGTAGGTGCATTCCGGGCAGGGAAACCACATGGACAGGGGGTCTATACCGGGCCGAACGGGGAAGTGGCTAAAGGCCGGTTTGTCAACGGGGAACCCGATGGTGAAATCGTTTTCACCCTGAAAGACGGGGGAACCCGCATAGAAACCTGGAAAAACGGAAAAATGGTTAATTGATGAAGACACTCAAACGAAATATGCTATTGACGCTTGCCCTGGTACTGTTCGGGGCCGTTTTTCAAACCCCCGTACAGGCACAGGTCCTCGGCAAGGGCTTTGGCGGGGCCTTAGGGGGTGCTGCCCTCGGATCCCTGGTCGGGGGGCGTGAAGGGGCCCAGGCCGGTGCTATCATTGGCGGCATTGCCGGACTTGCCCAGGGGGCCAAGGAGAAAAAACAAATGGAGGCCCAAAAAGCGGCCTATGCGAGACAACAGGCCGAACGCGAGCGGATTCAGCGGGAGCAGCAAAAAGCAGAGATGGAACGCCGTAAAAAACAGCAGGCCCAAAAGGAAAAATATGAGTCCGGAACGGTGCTCGAGGTGCAGAAATCGCTAATGCGAATGGGGTTTGACCCCGGCGATATCAATGGGAAAATGTCTCCCGCTACCGAGAATGCGATCCGATTGTATGAACAGCAATACGGCTTACTGGAAACCGGACGTCCCTCACAGGAACTGCTGAAGCATATGCTGCAGCATGGCGGCTAGTACTGTCCTGGCTGGGACAACGGACTATTCACGAATTCATAATACGTGGCCACTAAAGACATGAATTCCTATCAAGGTCAGCAAACCAGACTCATTGTTGGGGCCATATTATTGGTTACCGGTTTTCTGAGTCCGCTGCTGATCCCTTTTGTATTGGATTCTGGCCTGTCGACTTCCACCATTGGCATCCTCACCGGCCTGCTGGCCTTCGGCATTCCGGAACTGTTTATGCTTATCGCCGTGGCGGTTATGGGGAAACGTGGGTATCAGTACCTGAAGGAACGGGCTTCCAGATTCATTACCCGCCTGTCCCCGGACCAGGTGAGCCATACCCGTTACCGGATCGGTATTGTGCTGTTTAGCACTCCCCTGATCCTTGGCGTATTGCAACCCTATCTGGGGCATTTTTTCCCTATGCTCGATGAGATCCCACTGGCCGTGACCATGGGCCTCGACTTTGTACTCCTGCTCAGCCTTTTTGTGCTGGGTGGCGAATTTTGGGAAAAGCTTAAAGGGCTGTTCCACTACGATGTGGTAGCCATGAAAAGAATGACAAATCTAAAATGAACGCAACCATGAAAAAACTACTAATTGTACTGACGCTTCTTCTGGCAACCCCTATAATGGCCCAGGATGAGGATGGGGACGCCCAGGGCGGGCAGGATGCCCAGACCAAGGCCCTGGATGCTACGGCCACCCAATGGAGCTTTCAGTTTGCCTACCAGTTCATGCCGGATTATTACGCTGATGTGGTCGACGGCCAGGCCAGAAGGCCGGGGCTGGATAACTACCTTCAGTTGCGGATCGTCGCCCCCATACCATTAAAGGGGCTGACCATCCTGCCGCGGCTTACCCTGCGGCACTACGAGGACGTAAGCAATGGAAAATCCGGACTGGGGAACACCGAGCTTTTCGCCCTTATCATTCCTAAATGGAGCGATTGGGGAACCGGCCGCGCGGGTCTAGGCCCGCTGGTGACCACTCCGGGAAACAAGGATGTAGCCAAGGATGAATGGGGTTATGGCCTTTCGGCTGCCGTGGTAAACACCTCCGGCAAATGGTTCTACGGATTGCTTTTTACACAGTCCTGGCGCGCTGTGGATCCCAATAAGCTGCAACCCGATGTAACCACGGATGCAAACCCCCTGGGGATTGCGCCTTTCCTGAACTACCGGTTTGGCGATTCAGGATACTATGTGGGCAATGGGGATATGGTGGCCCTATATGATTGGAATACCAGTGCATTCTATCTTCCGCTGGGCCTTCGATTTGGAAAGGTCTGGGTCCTGGAGAAAGGGTCAATCAACGCCTATGTGGAATATCAGACCAGCGCCATTTACAAAAACTGGAGCGGACCTGCGGTAAAGAACTCCTTCCGGCTGAATTTCACCTATACCATGCCTGTGGGTGGGGGCAACTAACCAAAGGTCCAACCCGCACCACTTAAAACGACCTAATGCACAGACTACTGATAACCCAATTGCTGCTTTGCTGCTTCCTGTGCAGCCTCTCCTCCCCTCTTGTGGCGCAGGAAGAGCAGCATGAAACAGGCGAAACGGCCGAAGCGGACGGACGTCCGATCTACCGCCTGGGCTCCCAACGCACCTGGCCCTTCTTTAGTTTCCTGAACGATCC
>CBFCWO010000114.1:0-7456 GCA_965601625.1 uncultured Flavobacteriaceae bacterium
AATTAGATATATTTTCTAATTATAAGCTAATAATTAGTTTTATTAACTATAATAATAGACTTATATTGTTAATATCATTATGTTTAGGTATTTTTGATGAAAATATCTATCGCCATGGACCATAAAGCATCAGAAGCCCTGCAGGACCTTCATTACTTCGGAGAATTCGGAGGGGTAAACCCTTCTATTTCTGACTCTTCTACCTATACCTTCCTTTCGGCAAAGACCATGTTTGACACCTTTGAAGGGAATACCGAAGGCTGTTACCTCTATACCCGTCACTCATCTCCTTCAAACCTTTATCTGGGCGAAGCGCTTGCTGCCCTGGAGGGGACAGAAGCCGCCAACGTAACGGCAAGCGGCATGGGGGCAATTTCTGCGGTAATCCTTCAGTTATGTGGTGCCGGGGACCATATCGTCAGCAGCAGGACGATCTATGGGGGCACTTACGCCTTCATGAAGAATTTCCTGAAACGATTTCAGGTCGAGGTGAGCTTTGTGGATATCACCGATCTGGAAGCAGTCAATCGGGCCATCAGGCCTGAAACCAGGATGGTCTATTGCGAGTCTGTCAGCAATCCCCTGCTGGAGGTGGCCGATATCCGAGGGCTTTCCGATATTTCCAAAGGAAGGAACATTCCGCTGGTAGTAGACAATACATTTTCTCCCTTGTCCATTGCTCCCGCTCGTTTGGGAGCCGATATCGTCATTCATAGCCTGACGAAGTTTATCAATGGTACCAGTGATGCAGTGGCAGGGGTGGTTTGCGCAAGCCGTGATTTCTGCCTGGCCCTGAAGGATGTCAATGACGGTGCCTGCATGCTCCTTGGAAGTACGTTGGACAGCATCAGGGCAGCTTCCATCTTAAAAAATATGCGAACCCTCCACCTCAGGGTTGCTAAACACAGTGAAAATGCCCAATACCTTGCGCATCGATTTGAAAAAGACGGCCTGCGCGTGGTGTATCCCGGGCTTCACTCCCACCCTGGCCATGCGCTTATGAAATCCATGTTGGTTGAACAGTTCGGTTTCGGGGGGATCCTCACCCTGGATGTGGGATGCGTGGAAAAAGCAAACCAGCTCATGGAACTCATGCAGAAAGAAAACCTGGGATACCTGGCGGTGAGCCTCGGTTTCTACAAGACCTTGTTCAGCGCTCCGGGTACCTCCACTTCATCCGAGATCCCGGAAGAAGAGCAGAAAACCATGGGGCTGGGCGACGGCCTGATCCGTTTCTCCATTGGCCTGGATAATGACATCGAGCGCACCTACAAGCGCATGAAGGCCTGTATGGAATCCCTGGAAATACTCCCAACCAGGCCTTTGGCTGTATAAGCCGGGTCAATGCCCTTAAAAGGCGATGCCATGTAACAACGAACAGGCCGATACGCCTCAAGGGTATCGGCCAATTCATATAAGATATACGTTGGTCTGTAGGACTGCTTATGCCTAAATGACCCTTACCAGATCATTACGTTAAAGGAAATCCCCGCTGTAAATGAATCAAAGGGTTCATTGAGAGGTTCCGTTACATAAATCGGGGTGTTATCCGCATCGAAGCTGTCGAGATATCGCAAGGGTGTATTCAGGTCAGCTCCGTTGTAGTCTGCAAAAACACTAAGCGCCAACCGCTCATCAATTAGCCATCTGTAGTAGAGCCCGGTGGTCCAGGCAAAATCCGCTTCGGGGCTAATCTCAGCATAGATCAGGTCATCAGCTTCTGAGGGTTCGTCCCCCACTTGTTGCTTAAGGAGAACCTGTGTATTGGCCACCCGTGCCCAACCTGCAAGGATCTTGGCCCCCAACATGGATTTCCCCCAGGACACCTGAAAGTGCGGACCAAATACATTCTTGCTGTTACCCATGGGCTGAAAAGCGATGTCGTACCCCAGTTGACTGAACTCATCTATAACAGCCTGGTCGATCCGGATCGGGAAAGACTGGAATCCAAATTCCCCTCCAACACCGACATGTTTGGAGAAGAACCAGGCTCCATCCACGCCTATGGTAAAGCCGCTCCGCGCACTGATTCCGGATTCGGGATCATCAAATTCGCTGGTGAGCCCTGCGTATCCAAATTTAACCCCCAAAAAAGAGGGGCGGTCCCTGTTAGGATCCTTTTGAACGATATCAATTTCATTGATGCCCTTATCACCCCACCATTTGTCGTTCAGGAAATAGGCGAATTCTGTTAGGCTGATCCCAAGCCCTGCTCCGACAAACACATCAGAGATCCAGTGGCGGTCATTTAACTGCCTGAAGATACCGGTAAAAGTAGCTAGCATATAACCCCCAATACTGTAGTAAATGCTTCGATCCCCGTATTCCTTGTGGAATATATGGGCCCCCATAAAGGCGGTCGCGGTGTGGCCAGAGGGGAAAGAATTGTTGGCCGATCCATCTGGTCTGGTTTCCCCAATGCCGTATTTCAGTCCCTGTATCACAATTAGGCTTGCCGCAGCACCTGTGGCCATGGTGGTCAACTTCCGCTTTGTGGTATGCTTGCTCTTCACCCCTGCAGCGTCAAAGGCGTAGACTGCGGCCCAGGGAATGTACTGGGTGTAATCATCGATCTTGTTTTGGAAGTTTGGCAAATACCGGTTGATCCCTTCCTTGATATCCACCCGGTTGAGCCATCCACTGTCCTTATAGGTAAATAGCCCTACGCCGATCAGGGCGCCGGAAATAATCAGGGACCGACCCGTATCCGTCTTCGCCCATGGAGTCTTGGTATCATCCTGATATAAAATGGGATAGGAAAGCGGATCCCCTTTTTCTTGCCCTGAATTCAGGTAATCGATGACCAGGGGATTCTCGGGCTGATAATCCAACCCCAGGGAGGACAGGGATTCCTGGTCATAGGGGTATTCTGCGGTATATTGTGAAAACCCGCTCGTAAACACGAATAATACCGAAATTAGCGTGAAAAAAATAGAGTTGAATTTCATAACATGTCTGGTTGTTTATTGGCTGATAAGTGGTAGTAATACAATAGGTTCAAATTCATAAGCCTTGTCAGATGTCCATCCATATCAAGCACCTTTTATTTCATTTCAATTTGTATGCCATATGTTAAGGAAAAGCTAAAATAAAATGTAATATACTTATTTACCGAACAATAGGTAGAAGGATTTACGGATTGCCTTCTACAACTTCCAAAACACAATCGTTTTATTTCACGATTGGCGAAATTTCGCGACTACATTTGGACGGATATTCCCGGAAATCCCCTGAAAAATCTGTAATGATCCAAAGAGAGGCCTTATGCTGCGGCTTATTCGCCATATCCCCTGATGGTTTGATTGCCCTAAATTAAGGTCGTCATATTGGGATTGTTATGATTTATATCATGGTTCGCACGAAATATCAACCATTTGAGCCATTGGTCTTGATCGACATGCGTGCTTTATTCAGGAGGTACCCCAAAAGTACTCTGCGGAGTATCATCTTGATACTATTACCAATAAAAAAGGCTGCCGCAATCCCTGGTCTAATTCGCACGCTTTCTCAACGAATGCCGTGGGCCGGGCAGGTCTCACCTTGCATGGGAGCAATCAATATCGTATTATTACCTTCCAACTAAACCAAACGCATGTCAGAGAAAAGCGGGCAGAAATTCCGTCAGGACGAACATATCGTTGAAAACATTGAACTCTCCATTTGGGAAGCGCTCATCCCGGTCATCGCCCTGATCGGGATGTTGGCTTATAATGTATACGTATTCGGGGATGATGCCATTAGTGGTTCCAACCAGTTTATATTATTGATGGGGGGAGCCGTTGCGGCTATCGTGGGCTTTTACAATAAAGTTTCATTTAAGCAAATGCTGGCTGAAGTGGCAGAAAACGTAAAATCTACCACAGGAGCCATTTTGATTCTGCTCATGGTGGGTGCCCTTGCAGGTACCTGGCTGATCAGCGGGATCATCCCGGCCATGATCTATTACGGCCTGCAGGTCCTGAATCCCACCATCTTTCTTGGAGCCTGTGTGATCATAAGCGCCATCATTTCTATAGCGACAGGCAGCAGCTGGACGACTTCCGCCACTGTGGGCATTGCCCTGGTTGGTATTGGGGAGGCCCTGGGAATCTCCCTGGGCATGACGGCGGGTGCCATTCTCTCCGGCGCCTATTTTGGAGACAAGATGTCCCCTTTAAGCGACACCACCAACCTGGCTCCGGCCATGGCAGGGGGTGAATTGTTTAGCCATATCAGGTATATGTCCATGACTACCATACCTACCATTCTGATTACGCTGCTCGTATTTGTCATCTTGGGTTTTACCATAGAGACCAGTGGTAATGCGGACACCCAGGGAATCATGGCTTCCATAGAAGAAGTATTCAATATCAGTGGCTGGCTTTTTATTGTTCCCCTGGTAGTCATCCTGATGATCATCCGTAAGACTCCTCCCCTGGTCGCCCTCCTGATCGGTACCTTGCTCGGCGGGGTGTTTGCCCTGATCTTCCAGCCGGAAGTGGTGGCCGGGATCACGGGGTCCAGAACACTGGGGTTTGAATCCGGATACAAGGGAATCCTAAACGCCATTACCATAAATACCTCCATAGAAACGGACAACCCCGCCCTGAATGCACTTTTCGAAGCCAAAGGGATGAAAGGGATGCTGGGTACCATCTGGCTTATTGTTTGTGCCATGGTCTTCGGTGGGGTAATGGACGGAATCGGAGCCCTTTCGAGAATCACCCGAAGCCTGCTCAGCATGGCAAAGTCAACCCTGAGCCTTTTTGCCAGTACGGTGGGCAGTTGCCTTGCCCTGAACATTACGGCATCCGACCAGTATCTGGCCATTGTAGTGCCGGGAAAGATGTTCGCCCAGGCCTATGAAGACCGGGGGCTGGCCCCTGAGAACCTGAGCCGTACCCTGGAGGATTCCGGAACGGTCACCTCGGTACTGATCCCCTGGAACACTTGTGGTGCCTATCACAGTGGGGTGTTGGGCGTACCCGTGGCTGATTATTTCTTCTATGCCATCTTCAACTGGATGAGCCCTATGATGACCCTGTTCTTCGCCGCGGTGGGGATAAAGATCAAACAGTTGGTGAAGTAGCGCTGACCAATTACCCCCTGAACCCTTTTGGATTTTTTAAATACAGCCTGTAAGGGTATCTTTGGGGTCAATTATATTTTCAAAAAATACGTTATGGCAACTATTACCCTCGGAGGCAAAGAAGTGCACACCCTTGGAAACCTACCTGAAATTGGGAGCGAAGCCCCGGATGTTGAACTGGTTGACAGCAAATTGGGTCGGGCCCGAATCAGTGATTTCAGAGGTGAAAAGGTCCTGCTGAACATCTTCCCAAGCGTAAATACGGGTGTCTGCTCCAACTCTGTTAGAAAATTTAACGAACAGGCTGCTGGATTGGCCGGAACCAAGGTGCTCTGTATTTCCAGGGACCTTCCTTTTTCACAAGATCAATTTTGCGCTGCAGAAGGTATAGAAGATGTGGTGATGCTTTCAGATTACAGGGATGGCCGGTTCGGGGAAGCCTATGAGCTCACAATGACCGACGGGGGCTTTGAAGCACTCCTATCCCGAAGCGTCATCATCCTGGATGCCAACGGGATCGTGCGATATACTGAACAGGTGCCTGAAATTGGCCAGGAACCGGATTACGCCGCTGCCCTTGAAGCCCTGGCGCATGCCTAAAGAAACCTTTATTGAGAACCGCATCAAAGGGGTTGGGTACGCCTTTAAAGGGGCGTGGATCCTGGTGCGGACCGAGAGCAGCATACAAATCCAGGTCGTCATCGCACTCCTGGTCACAGCAGCCGGTTTCTATTTTGAAATTTCCGCTTTGGAATGGATCCTGCAACTCTTTGCCATCGGGCTGGTCATGGGCGTGGAAGGGGTGAATACAGCTATTGAAAAACTCTCGGACTACGTGCAGCCCGAACACGACCCCCGCATTGGCCGGATCAAGGACATTTCGGCCGGGGCAGTGATGATTGTATCCCTGCTGGCCAGTATTATTGGGCTCATCATTTATATCCCCAAGATCTTTTAGGGACTGCCCGGGTGTTGCCATCGGTAGTAAATTTGTAATTTAGCCCCATTGCTCAACGCAATTCTATGGCCAAAAAGAAGCGAAAAACAACCGCAGCCAAAAAAAAGAAGCGCCCGATCCTTTCGAAACAAAACAAGGTGATCCTGGGCAGCCTTTTAATTCTGCTCAGCCTGGCCCTTTTCTTCAGTTTTATTTCCTTTTATTTTACCTGGCAAAGCGATCAGAGTTTACTGTCGGAATTCGCGGATCGTGACAAGACCGCTGAGAACCTGCTCAACAAATTCGGGGCCTCGATCAGCCATTTCTTTATGTACCGTGGTTTTGGTCTAGCTTCCTTTATCATTCCGGGCCTGCTGTGCATCTCAGGCCTTTACCTCTTTCTGGGGATGCACCCGGGAGGGTTGGCTAAAAAATGGATCTGGGGACTGGTCATGCTTATATGGATCTCCATCAGCCTCGGTTTTTTTGCCTCCAGCTTTCCCCTCCTCGGAGGACAGGTTGGATACGAAATGAACGATTTCCTTCAGGATTACGTGGGCAAGGTTGGCGTCCTGCTACTCTTGCTATTTGGATTCGTGGTTATCCTCGTGAGGCTTTTTAACTTTTCTCCGGATGGGATTTCCCGCCGGTTGAAATCCATTTCAATCCCTACCGGTGGCAAATCCAAACCCGTTTCCGAGGCGGATCAATACAACAGCCTGGAGATGGACGTGGGCGAAACCGAAGAACCGGCCCCGCCTCCTTCCAATCCGTATACGCACAAAAAGGATATCCCCGTGCTGGATGTGGATGTCGAAAAGAAGGAGGAAGTTGAGGAAGCCTCGGAATTGGAGATAGAAGTGGCCCATGGAACCGAGGAGGCTGAGGAAACCGATGTACTGGCCAAAAAACTGGTAGAGGACTTCGGCGAGTTCGACCCGACCCTGGAACTTCCGAAATACCAGTTCCCGCACCTGGAACTCCTGGATTCACATGGGGCCAGCGGAGGGATTACGATCAATCAGGAGGAGCTGGAGGAGAACAAAAACAAGATTGTCCAGACCCTCAAGAACTACAAGATCGGCATTGCCCAGATCAAAGCGACCATTGGTCCTACCGTTACGCTTTACGAAATCGTGCCCGAAGCAGGCGTCCGGATCTCAAAGATCAAAAACCTGGAAGATGACATCGCCCTTTCCCTGGCCGCCCTGGGAATACGGATCATCGCCCCCATCCCGGGCAAAGGAACCATTGGAATAGAAGTACCCAACAAAAAACCCACCGTGGTTTCCATGCGGTCGGTAATCGCATCGAAAAAATTCCAGAGCGCGGAAATGCAGCTCCCCATTGCCTTCGGAAAAACGATCAGCAATGAGACCTTTGTGGTGGACCTGGCAAAGATGCCCCACCTGCTGATGGCCGGTGCTACCGGACAGGGAAAATCCGTTGGG
>CBFCWO010000115.1:0-7456 GCA_965601625.1 uncultured Flavobacteriaceae bacterium
GACTGTCCACTGCAACTGCCTGCTGTGGACTCAGGATTACATCAGAGCGTTCCGTGATCCTGCCGGCCCCGTAGTCTACATGAAAAATCTCCAGACTCCGGCTGGCTGCTTTGTTTCTCGTTATGAACTGCCAACTGCAACTGCTTACTGTAGACTCAGGATTACGCTCCCGATAGCTATCGGGACGTGATCCTGACGTCTGTGTTGACGATCTGTGAACCAATTTAATGTTGGATTTTGGGGTGATTTGGTGTCATATAAAAGTTAACGCAAAAGAGAAAATAAAATGAAAAATCTACCTTCCTCGTCGGTAAATGCTTTTCTCCTGTTGATTTAGGCCTCCTTCCTCAAATCACTGTAATAGGGAAAAATCGTAACTTTCATTAGGACATTTACCAATACCATCGGCTGGTTGGCAAAGTCAGATCGCGGATCAAAACCCCAATCAATGGAGGAAAACCAGAGGTTAAGTACGATCGTTTTTGGCGATATAAAGGGATATACCGCCCTTATGCAGGAGGATGAAGCCAGGGCAATGTCGCTTCTCGAGGTCTTCAAATCCGGATTAGAAGCGTATGTTCCGTCTTTTGGAGGCAAGATCGTACAGTATTTCGGGGACGCCTGCCTGCTTTCGTTTGAAAGTACCAGCCAGGCCGTGCGATGTGCCATTAGGTTACAACCGCTGTTCAGGGAAAAAGGGTTACCCGTTCGTTTTGGAATCCACCTTGGGGAGGTGATCTTTACGGCGGACAACGTTTTCGGGGATGGAGTTAATGTCGCCTCAAGGATCGAGTCTATGGGGGTAGCTGGTGGCATTCTGGTTTCTAAAACAGTGAAAGACCAACTAGCCAACAAGCCTGAGTTCAAGTTGAAGAATATGGGGCAATTCGACTTCAAGAATGTGGAAGAACCCCTTGAAGTTTTTGCTATTGAGAATGACGGGATTGTGGTGCCTCGACGGAAAGAACTGCAGGGAAAGTTCAAACCCCCGAAACCCCGTTCCATTTTAAAGCCAGTGCTACTGGCTGCTGTTGTCTTGCTGGTGGTGATCTCGGGAATTTGGCTAATGCGTCCAGATAAAACCCAGCTAAATGAAGCACAGCGCAATAGTTACCTGGCCGTTATCCCTTTTGAGAATAAAACGGGAGAGACCGGCCTTGACGCCTTCGGAAGCTTGATTTCAGATAGGCTTACTGCACAGCTCATGGCAACCGGTCAGGTTAAAATACTGCCGGCCGGGACCCTCAAGAAGCAGGCGGCGACGGCCGGGATCCCAATGACGGATATTCCTGAATATTTTGCCGGCAATGGAATCGGGATGATCATAACGGGCAGGTATTACACTCAGGATGACCAGCTCTATGTACAGATGAACATCGTCGACACTGGAACAGGACAGGTGGTGAACGCCCCAAGCCCGATTATCCGGCCACTGGACGAAAAAAGCGAAATCCTTGAGGATCTTTCGGATCATGTTTTGAGTTTTTGGGAAGTTCGCGACCAGAGCCGGTTTCGGCAAAAACCACCAAGGTATGAGGCGTATCGGGAATTTCAGGCAGGGGTGGATGATTTTGCCCAGGCTTTTGATTCAGGTGATGAAGATTATTACCTGATGGCCGAAATCCATTTTCTGAAGGCATATGAACTGGACACCACCTTCCTCAGTCCGTTGCTCAGACTCCATGTGGTTTATCATAACATGGATCGTTTTCGCGAAAAGGATTCCTTGTTTACCGCCCTGAAGGAACGCAAGAATAATATGACAATATGGGAACGGAAAAGTTATGAGTATGAATGGGAAAGAAACTATGGTTCTTTTCTCGAGGAGGCCCGAAGTGCAGCTTCCATGTTTGAAATGGACCCTAGTGATAATCTTTCTCTGACAAGGGCTTATATTGGATATATAAGGGGCAATTATCCCGGGAAAGCCATAGCCTTTTGGCAGAAAGCCTATCCCATGTTAATGGAGGAAATGAAAAATCGCTTTAAACCAAATGAATGGTTGGATTTGCCCCTGTACATGCTCAGGGAGTTTGATTCTATATATACCATGTATAACCTGGACGTCCAGGATGTTGATTGGGATCCCATTATGAATCTAATCTACGCCCAGGTGCTTGTGCAAATCGGGCGGTCTGAAGAAGTGCCGGAACGATTGCTTATGACTCCGGATGGCGGGCGGCATGGAAAACCTGTCTTCTTATATCGGATCTGCAATACCTTTATGCTAAAAGGAGAAGACTCCCTGGCCCGTTCCTATGCCGGCCAACTAAAGGAATTCGCCCTGGCAAACCCCGATCAACCTGATTATCTGAGATGGCTGGGAGCGGCCGAAATGTTCATGGGAAACTATAAGGAGGCGGCACACTATCTCGAAGCCTGCCTCGATATGGATTGGGATACTAATGTACAGGCGGATTTAATTGCCTGTTATGCCCAGATAGGGGCTATGGAAAAAATAGACAGGGCAGTTCTTGACCTACCCCAAATGTCCAAAAGAGAAGGGTATACCGCCTATTATCTTGCGCGCGCCCAAGCGATTCTGGGGAATCACGACAAGGCCATTGAGCGGCTAGCATCTGCTATCCAGGGAAGAGTGCCATTTGATACGGAGAGCTATGCTTTTGATTACCATTTAAGGCCCCTGTTTGAAGATCCGCGGTTCCAAAGGCTGGTGGCACCTAAGGGATAGCTTGTGCTGCTAATGATTTCGTCCCACGAGTTGTTTATATTGCTTTTATAGTATCACTAATTGATATACCCTGGGTTTTGCTCCAGGTTTGGATTGACATCGATCTCATCCTGTGGAATGGGCATTACAAGCTGATCGGCGTCATAGGCAATCCCGGCAATATCCTCCTTAAGACGCCTGGCATCATGCAGGCGTTGTCCTTCAAATGCGAGTTCCCTGTACCGCTCATTGAGGATGTCTTCGAGTGTGATCCCGATGATGGGATCGGCATTGGATCGTAGACGCAGGGCGTTGATCTCATCTTGAGGGGTAAGTCCGAGACCGGTTCCTTCCCTGAAATTGCATTCGGCCCGTATCAGATGCATCTCAGCAATCCTGATGTATGGTACATTGGCAAATTGTGCCTGCCATTTGGATGTGACAGCAGTCCCGTTTCCTTCGTAGAAGAATTCAGACCGGTTATCCGCGGTGTCGAAAATTTCAAAAAACGGGGGCTCTATGGTGATTTCTCCTGTTTGATACCTCCCACCAAACTCAGTGGTAGCCCAGAAGATATTGAAATCATTACGACCACTTTGAGTCGTCACCTGCATGGCAAATATATCTTCAATACCGTCTGATTCATTATTAAAGGCTGAGATGAGATCGGGGGCGAGCGAATGTCCGCTGTTTAGCAGCACATCATGCGCAGCATCCCGGGCCGCCTGGAAGTTTCCCTGTTGCAGGTACACCCGGGCCAGGACAGCTTGGGCCGCATACTTGTCTGCCCGGTTACCATTGTTTTCCGGCAACATAGCATAGGCATCCTGCAGGTCTGCAATGATCTGGGAATACACTTCATCCACATTGTTTCGGCCCGGATAGGTGACCTCGCTGAGGTCCGTTACCCCTTTAAGGACCAATGGCAAACCAAGCTGACTGTTGGCTTGATTTGCTTCGAAAGGAAGGGCAAAGAAGCGCACCATTTCAAAATATTGGAGTGCCCGGAGGAATTTGGCCTCCCCTTCCAATCGGGCACGGATATCCCCATCCTCCTCCAGTTCCAGGTTGTCCAAAACGATGTTGCACAGATTAATGGAAGCATACGACCGGAACCATAAAAACCGAATAAATGAATTCCCAGCAGTAACTATTTTGCGATCCAATTCAAATAATTCCGGAAATAGGCCCCTATATGCCAAATCACCTTCATTGGCAAGCAGCTCAGTCATTGTTTGGTATTCACCTTGAAGCGATTCTGCCACGGCATATCCCCCGATTAGGGTCTTGTCCAGGTTGATGGGATCCTCGAGGAGTTGTTCGGGAGTAAGGCTATCAGTAGGTTCGGTATCCAGATTGTCATCGCATCCCAGGGACAGGGATAGTAAGAACACAACGACTATTTTCCAGTTTAGGGTTCTCATTTTAGAAGTCCACATTGATGCCAAAGGTCAGGGTACGAGCCTGTGGCGGTGAATAGAATACAAAACCCGAAGATGCCGAGTTTAGCTGCGTATAATCCGCAGTAGATTCTGGGTCCCACCCGGTATAATCCGTGATGGTGAGCAGGTTGACGCCCGTAAAATAGAACCGGATCCGATCCATGCCGATACGCTCTGTGATATCAATTGGCAAGGTGTATCCCAGGGTTAAATTTCGCAGTCGGATAAAATCGCCATCCTCCAGGTAACGGGAAGATCGCTGTGAACCATTACCCGCGAATAGCCGTGCCTGAGGAACATTGGTTATGTCTCCAGGTTGCTGCCACCGGTTTAGCTGATCCCTGGTTTGGTTGTCGAAGAAATCGGCGTTGGTTGATTGGAAAATACCTCCTCCATTATAGAGTTGTGCTCCCCATTCCCCCTGGAAGGTGAAGGAGAAGTCTATCCCGCGGTATCGAAAGCTATTTGTCAACCCGCCGATGACGTCTGGGAAGGGATTCCCAAGGATCCTGCGGCTGGCTGCATTGAAATCATTAGTCGTACTGCGATCCAAACTCCCATCGGGCAACTCCGTATTCAAATAGAAGAGCGCATCTCCATTCTCTGGATCCACGCCTGCATATTCAACCAGGTAGAATGAGGCTACAGTTTCCCCTTCCCGTACAATTCTGGTGCCGCGTGAGATATCTGCTCCATCCGGCAGGACCTTTACTTCATTGGTATTAAAAGCCAGGTTAAGGGCCGTGTTCCAGGAGAAATTTTCCGTACTAATGTTCGTGGCGTCCAAAACCCATTCAAATCCGGTATTTTGAATTTCAGCGATATTCCGTACAACCGACCTGATCCCATTCGATGCTGGAATAGGGACTTCATTCAATAAGCCATCCGTATACTTGTTGTAATAATCAATTGAGGTGTTGAGCCGATTGTTGAAGATTCCAAAATCAAGACCAATGTTGAATTGTTCGGTTTTTTCCCAGCTCAATTCCGGATCCCCGAGGCGATCCAAAAAAAAGCCCGCTTCGCGATCATAGATAGTTGTATTGAACTCCGTCCTGCTCGCAAATGGGTTGGTGTTTGCATTTCCGGTAATTCCCCAGCTTGCACGGAGTTTCAGATTCGAAATTGCCTTACTATCCTTTAGGAAGGATTCATTGGATGCCAGCCACCCCAGGGAAGCCGCTGGAAAAGTCCCGTACTTTGAATCAGCTCCAAAACGAGAAGACCCGTCTACCCGGATGCTGGCTTTGAGTAACCAACGGTCAAAAAGTGTGGCATTGGCACGGGCAAAGTACGAGACCAGGCTCACCCTTTGCTCCAAGGTGCCTCCATCGGTAATTTCACCAGCACTGGCCAGTTTTCTTAGCTGATCTGAGGGAAAATCTCGTCCCTCAACAAACACGGACTTCACCAATAGTTCCTCATAGGCCATCCCCAGGGTTGCCTCAAGGTGCCATTTCTCCCTGTCGTATTGGTATTGAAGAAAATTATTGAACACGAAATTCTCCTCTTTGTCGTCAAGGGCATCACCAAAACCATTGGTAGATGCCTCCTGAGTAAGGCTCCCGAAAAAGCGCTCCTCCAGCTGGTTGGTAAAGTCATATCCAAATTCTGTACGCAAATACAAATTCCTTGTGAAATCAATCTGTGCATATAATTTGGCAATTACGCGCCAAATATTGGATTTATGTTCTCCGTTAAACTCGTTCATCAGAAAATTGTAATACAACGTATTTGTATTTGGGGTGATACCATCATCCATATAGGGTCTTGTAAAAGGTATTTGTGCAACAGACTGCATTGGATTGGCAAAGTCAAGATCATTCGCTATCCTGGAGAGCTGCGTCTTGCTGAGATTAGAATTCAAACCCAATGTAAACCACTCATTGGCTGCGTGTTCCATATTAAGCCTTAAGCTATAACGTTCCATTGTATTGCCCCTTAAAATCCCATTGGTATTGTTGTACCCGGTAGAGAGGAAAAATGTTGTCTTGCCATCCCCTCCTGAAGCGCTGAAATTGATGTCCTGTACACTTCCGGAAATAAAGGCCAGGTCCTGCCAGTCTGTATCAACACGCCCATCCCGCCAGTCTGCTTCATCCTGGGCAAATAAGTTAAAAAAGAAAGTAGCGTCTTCTTCTGTAAACCCCGAGTTTAGGGCCGCCTCTGTAAACAGTTCCACGTATTCTGATGTATTGAGCCAGTCCCGTTTATTTGAGGGTTCACTCCATCCATAAGATGTATTAAAGGAGAACCTGGTCTTTCCTTGTTGGCCGCTTTTTGTGGTGATCATAACCACCCCATTGGTGCCCCTGGAGCCATAGATTGCCGCCGCGGAAGCATCTTTTAAAATATCTATGGATGCTATATCAGCCGGGTTGAGGAAGACCAGGTCATTGATTGGGGAGTCGTTAATAGAGACATCACTTTTATTTAGGGGTACACCGTCCAGTACATACAGGGGTTCCTGGTTTCCTGAGATTGTGGCCACCCCACGTACACGGATCTTAAACCCGCCTTCGGCCCGTCCTCCGACCTGGGTCACCTGGACACCTGCGGCTTTCCCAACCAGAGCGCCCTGAACTGATGCCACTGGGATTTCTTTGATCTGTTCACTATGGACGGAGGCGACGTTGTCCGTCAGTGCTTTCCTGGAAGATGTACCATAACCGACCACAACCACCTCTTCCAGGTCGTTTCCAGGCTGAAGTACTACATCAAGGGTATCACCTGATCCAACAACGATTCTTTGTGAAATAAATCCCAAATAGGAAATCACCAACGTCTCCCCTTCGGCAGCTGTAATCTTATAGACCCCATCCGAATCGGTCGAAGATCCCCGACGGGTACCTTCAATAAGGATATTGGCTCCAAACAGGGGTACATCAAAATTATCTGTGACGGTTCCACGGACAGTTGTCTGCTGAGCCTGGACCGGATACAATGCGAATAACAGGACCATTGCGAGAAGGAGCTTGCTGGCAGTCGGCATTGCAAAGTCTATTAAAGGATACGGCAAAGTGGGGAAGGAGAGCCGCATCGGTAAGGTTGTTTGTTTTTACGAAAACCACTTGTTTGTAATGGCAGGACAACTCCCTGCTTAAGGGCTTTTCGTCAAATAAATATAATTAATATAATTAACATAATAAATGACAGAACCATTCCAAAATATCTGTATAGATAAACAATTATGAATGATAAGGTATCATTGATGAATATTGTGTTTTGGATCTATCAACAGGCGCGGGTCTAATTATGGAGTCAATATCAGGTGTCCTGGCTTATTGCTGCAGGGGAGATAATCACCTGTATGGAATATAATTGATTTTAAACCGGATAGAAT
>CBFCWO010000116.1:0-7437 GCA_965601625.1 uncultured Flavobacteriaceae bacterium
AACAGATTTGGGGTTGGTAATTGCTTGGGTTGCATAAAATCAGGGCGTAATTCTGCCTTCCGGAAGACATGGGAATTCCCTGTCCCACCAGTACTGGACATGTGAATGAGTCGCAGTGGATGGCCCTCTGTGAGAGCATTTCCGGGGTGGGAAGTCCATCCGGGAAGCACAAAAAGCATCCTGGAAGACTAAAAAAATATTAGGTGGGAAATCCGGTGATCCTGTCTTAACCGATGAAGGTTTCCGGGGGTTTTAAAAACCGGGAGGTAACGCTCCTCATTTTTGCATGCACTTTGGGGTAAAGATTAAATTTCATAACAGCTAGATTTGGGTTGTATTTCTATATATGGAAATTAGAAATTATGAGTGGTATGGCCTAGGAAATGCCGATTTTTTCGATCAAATGCAAAGGTTTTTATGAGTTTCGCAACAATGATTTCATTTCATAACACACTGACAAAGAACTTATAAGGATTCAGGGGGTACAAAAACAAGAGCCATCTGTCTAGGGCGGGACAAATGGCTCTCTCAACGTGTGGGCCCCGGGTGTTCTCCCCCTGGGCTCACGGAAATACGTTGTACATATTAGTCAGCATAATGGCACTTCGAACACTTTATCAATCCTCATAGCTGACTTCTGCAGTGGCCACGGGATTGTTGTAGACCTCCATGATCCACTTCTCCTCCCCGTACTTCCCCTGCAGGTTAGAGACAAAAGCATCACGGGCTTCCGTCTTATTTTCAAAATCGGCCAGATATACATAATACAACCCATTCTCTGTGTTATAGAATTGCCTGGCATTCAAACCTTTCTTTTCCAATGATTTCATGAAAGCGTTTAAATACTTCTTGTTTTTGTAAACATTAGCAATCAAGTAATAACCAGATGTAACCCCAACGATATCCGACCGATTTTTGGCTCGTATTGGTAGTTCTTTAAAGTCCTTGCGGGTGATGGCCCTGGCAGGCTTCTCCTCTATGGGTTCTACAGAAGCCACTGCCGTATGCACTCGATTATTGATTCTCGGCCTGATGACCGGATCTTCCGGGACCTCCTGGCGGATTTCATTGCGGACCATGCGCACCAGGGTCTCAAATTTCTTTTCGAACAGCTGGTTGCGGGCCCGCTCGATAGAATCCTGCCGCCACATCAGTTCATCCAGGATCAGTCTGTTTTCATAAGCCATCGCCGCTGCGGTGGAGGGACCCTCACTGATCTCCTCCCGCAATTGCAGGATTTGTTCTTCGTAGTTCCTCACGATCTTGTCAATTTGCGCATCCTTGCTGGTCGCCACATATTGATCAGACTGAGGAGTGTCTTCCTTAAAGGTATAGGCCAGGGACAATTCGTGGTTCCATCCCAGGTTTGCACCGGTTTCGGTCAGGTCCTTCTCCATCAGGTACCCAAGTGAAAGGCGCTGGTTCAGGTTGAAACCCAGCCCCATGGACAGGCCGTAGGTATTGTCATAGGTGGTCTGAAACCACCCGTATTCTGGCAGGTCGAGCAGCAGTGATCCGATATAGGTGAACCGGTCCAGCCCATCCTGACCCACCTGTACCAGAGGCATGATGCGCCCTCCCTCAAAAAGTCCGGAACCGGCCTGCAGGTAATGTGTGTACTGCAGGGAGGCACGGAGGTTTTCGGTGTTAAATCCGGTGAGCAGTTCATTGGTGGTCTGGTTGTACTGAATCAGGTTCATGGCATAGAGCCCGATATCGAACCTTCCCAGTGAAAGGGCAGCTCCCGGCTGAATCGCTATTTTGCTCTGTTTGCCGGATTCCTCTAGCACCGGATCAATTTCCTGGGCTACGATACGATTCCGGTCCAGGCCCTGGCTGATAAAGGTCACGTTGGTTCCAAGTGCCAGGCTGGTGTTGCTGCCCAGGCGCACCGAAGTGGCGTAATTGGCATTGAATCCAAATTCCTGCATCACCCCTTCCCATTGACCATAGACCCCAATTCCAAGGGCAGTCCGCTCATTCATCTTATTGGAAAAACCCAGGTAATAGTTCTGAATATTGTCCTCAAAGGAGGCGTACTGATTCCTGTGGAGGATATTCAGATAGGATTTGTTCTCACGTACCAGGGAAAAGGTTGGGTTGATCAGGAACCGGTTAAAAAACAACTGGTTATGGAAGGGGCTTTTAACCTGAAAATCCGTCTGTACCGTCTGTTGCTCTTGTCCAAAGGCGCTCTGCTCACAAAGGACCATGCTCAGGACCATCATGACTCCCAGGACGTTCGTTATTTGCTTGCAGCATTTCATCGGGTTGTGTTTTTATCGGATCCCGGTGGGCGGTGGTATCCTTCCACCGGAATCCGGATGATTTTGTTGGGGGCTCTTTCCTGTCGGGCAGGAGGGATCAGTCTTCGTAATCTTCGAACATCGTATTGGTGTACTGCGTATTGGTCTCTAAAGGCCTCAGTTCCAGGAACCGGTAACTGCTGTTATCGGCAAGCCGGCTTTTTTCAGGGGTATCATAGGCAAAGACTACCTGCTGCACTACATCACTGGTCGTGGCCCGGTTGGACATTACATAGGCTCTCCCCTTTTCCGGCGTCAGGTTCAGGGCAAAATCGTCCTTTCCGCTGTTGAACGGACTTCCCACATTCACTGCTAATCCAACCCGCTTGGACGCCACCTGTACCGCGTACAGATCCAGGCCTCCCATGCCGTTGTGCCCTTCAGAGGCGAAGAACAGCAATTCATCATCCAGAAGCTGTGGATATAGTTCATTCTTCCGGGTATTCACCTTGCCTCCCAGGTTCTTAGCCACCCCAAGGCTGCCGTCGCGGTGGATATCCGCTACATAAATGTCATAGGCGCCATAGGATCCGGGCATGTCGGAGGCAAAGAACAGGCGCTTCCCATCCCTGGAAATGGTAGGATGCATGGCCGATGCGTACTTGGGGGCTACCGGTACTTCCTGAATATTCTTCCAGTCACCATCCCGGTATTCAGCCCGGTACAGCTTATGCTGAAGTTTTTTCTTTGAAAACAGGCCCGTGACCGGCTTTACCAGCTCCACACGGCTGAAATAGGCCATTCTTCCATCGGCAGTTAGCGCCGCAGGGGGATTATAGGCATGCTGCAAACCGAGCTTCTGCCCACTGAGCTCTGCGGGTCTTGGAAGGGCGTAGCGCTGCAAGCGTTCCAGGGCTTCCCCGGAAGGGCCATTTTCCGAGTCCAGAAAGGCGGGCTTTTTGTACTCGGCGGCCAGGGTCTCGGTGAGCTGATCCGCCCTTGGGCTTTTTTCAACCTGGTAGTCCTCTTTGATGCGGGAATACCAGTCACGCTCCACTTCCAGTTCGGGAAAGGTTCGAATACCCGATTTGTGGAGGGCCACCATATACCGCTCCTGGTAGTTCAGGGGAACACGTTCCTGCCCGAGAAGGTCCATCAGTTTCTGGTACCAAAAGGCGGCAGTCCTGAAGTTTCCCGTCAGGAAATTCACATTGCCGAGGTCCTCGAAAATCTCTTGTTCCGAGTATCCCATTTTCACAAGGTTCAGGTAATCATCGATCTGTTTGTCCGCCTCGTGCCTCAGGGCTTCATGTGATGCGGACTTTCCCTGGGCTTGTGCCTCCGCCTGAAAACTCAGCAACAGACATCCCAGGATCAGGGTCGCTTTTAAGGTGTTTACAAACTTCTTCATAACACTAGATTTGGGGTTTGTTGAGCCAAATTTCAAAAGACAGGGCTGGGTATCCTTATGAATTTTTCACAGGATTCCCTGTTTTTTGACACAGATTTTGTTAAAATTTGACGATATCCCTATGAATTTTTCACAGATTGGCCCATTGTGCAGATTTCTTCGACCAGGGACATACATTCATTATTCCCCAGATTTTAATCTCGTTTCAGGCAGCAGATAGACGGAGAATTGATGCCTGACATCGAGAAATGTATTCTAACTGATGTAGATCATGAGCCGCAGGAAGGAATCCGCCTATATTGAAGGAAAATTCGCATGATGAACCTGAATCTGGACCTGAGACTGTTTCTGAAATCCATCATCCTTTTTCTCATTCTTGTTACCGTGGCACTTCTGGCAAGTTGTGAGATGTTAGCATAGGATACCTTCATATGGATCCTGACTATAGGCTTCCTATTCCCTAGAAGTATTATGGGTTAATAGGTCATTTACAGACCTGTTATATTGAAGCAGGAAGCCCTGGCTATAAGGTCAGGGCTTTTTAATCTAGCTATTTTGTGCTCCTATCCAGCATTGGCAATCTATGGCTGTTCTGTCACCTCCTTGTAGTAGGCCGGCTTCGAATTCCTGCGTTTTAATCTGAATTTGGTAAAGGGGATAAGCATAGGGGTCCTGGCCTGATAAGCTTTATAAAGGTCACCGAATTCCCGCTTGAGATCCCGCTCTTCAAAGAGGGTGCCCACCACAAAGTATGCGGTCAAACCAATGGCAAATACCAGATGGGTCACGGTCATGCGCGGGGTAGCCCAGAGGCCCAGGATACCTCCAAAATATAATGGGTGGCGTACATATTTATACAAGGAGATCACCTTAAAATTCAATTCCGTATAGGGCTTATTGATGAGTTCGAGGTAGGTCTGACGCAAGCCGAAGAGGTCAAAATGATTGATCAGGAAAGAACTGACAAACAATATGACCCAGCCTGTGAAGAATAGTATATAGCTTATATAGTACAACCCTGTGCCTTCGGAGATCTCCCATACCAGCCCCCCCATAGGTTGCCAGTTGGATACCAGCAGCACGAGCAAGACACCGGATATCAATACAAAGGTGCTTCGTTCAATAGGGCGAGGGAGGTATTTGGTCAGGACCTCCTTGACCGGTTTACGGGCCATGATGCTGTGCTGCAGGCCAAAAAGCAATACCCATCCAAAATTTATCAGGAGGGCCTGAAGGAAAGGGAGTTCCGGTTGCTTATCGATGGAAATTTCGGGAATCAAATGGCTGACCGAGGCGATCCAGTACAGAATCGAGGCGAAGCCGATCAGGTAGGCCAGAATGGAATAAATGAACATCAATACTTTTTTCATGACATAATTGTTTTAGTGATATGCCAAAAGTATTGGGACCCTGACCGACTGGGTTTGCTTTAAAGGTCAATTAATTTGGTAATTAGTCCAATCCCTGATAAAGGACAAAACCCGCAAGGATCATAGGCCGAAATGGAGCTTTCGATACTGGTTTGGAGGATGATTGAATTCTTTTTTAAAGCTGCTGTTAAAGTGAGATGTATTCCTGAACCCACACTCGAAACAGATCTCATTTACATTCAAATCCGGGTTTTGAAGTAAGGTCCTGGAGTATTCCAGCCGTCGTCGGTTCAACCATTTCCCGGGAGATTCCCTAAAGCAGTCCTTAAAATCGCGCTTGAATGTAGACAGGCTCCTTCCTGACAGGCGTGCGTAATCCTCCAATTTGAGGTCGTAATGGAAATTCTTCTGCATCACATCCCGCAGGTTTGACTTGCGTGCCTCCCTTAAGGAGTTGAAATACGCCAGCAGTTCCTGGTTTGCCGGGTTCAGGACCATATTGAAAAGGAGTTCGTTGAACTTCATTTCTACCAGTTCCCTGGGGATGTCCCCCATATTCAGGTAGCTGAAAATGGACAGAACCAGGGTCTTCAGGGAATCGGTAACCTGCACCTTGAGGATCTGAGGGTTCTGTTGAGGTTGACCGCCCCTGCTGAGGTGATGCTTGTGGCCCTCCATAAACCGGCGGACAAAATCCTCCGTAAAAAAGAAAACTATGGTGCAGAATTCCTCTTCAAAATACTGTCGGGTATTGTACAGGCCCCTTTTGAAAAACAATGCCTCCCCGGCCTGTATGGTATAGGTGCCATCCACAGCTGTCCAGTCTTTTTTCCCGCTGATGACATAGCTCAAAAAGGGCGTATCGGTCCAGAGCTTGAATTTTTCGGCATCGATCGGGCACTTGTACTCTACAAACATGTAGTCATCCCCGATCAGCTTGGCCCCGGTTGGATAGTTGACAAAAAAATCGAACAATTCTATGGCCATCAAAGAAAGCATAATGATTCTCCCTGTAATTTACTGAATTGGTTGATATTTCAAGGCAAAATTGTGCTGCTTCTTGTGGAATTATTGAAAATGGAAATGAGAATTGTAAGGCGCTGTGGGTCAGGTCCTGCCCTAATCCTCCCAAACTAGAATGAGACGGGGTGCAGCTGCAGATTGCTTGCCCGGGATTCTGAATCAAAAACTCAAGTTTATCGATTTGAGTACATTTATCATGACTAATAAAAGATGTTGTGGTTGCCTGCCTACCGCCTGAGATCATTGACAAATCTGCAACCCTGCAACATTTAAAATTTAGATTCAGGCCTGTATACCAAACCTTTCTGTAACTTGGTCGGGGAAGTGAATTAACCCCCATCCGGACAAGCCCGCTTTATGGTAAAGCTTTATTACAAGTTTGTTTTTGGTTTTATCAACCTTGTTTCTTTACTCCCGTTTTGGGTGCTCCACAGAATTTCAGAAGTATTCCTTTTGCTAGTCTATTACGTGGTTGGGTATCGCAAAGGCATGGTCCTGGACAATATAAAAAGGTCCTTTCCCGAAAAATCGGAAAAAGAAGCCAGACAAATCCGAAAGGACTTCTTTCGGCATTTTTCTGATCTACTGGTCGAATCTGTGAAGAGCGCGACCATGGGGCAGAAGGAATTTCAGAGGCGATACTTTGTCAAGAATCAGCACCTGCTCGATGCCTACCATAAAATGGGTAAAAGCGTCATTGTCCTATCTCCCCATACCGGCAACTGGGAGTGGATCTTTTCTCTGGTCCCTGTAATCCCGTATGAGGTTTATGCGGTATACCAGCGTTTGACAAATCCCCATATGGATCAGTATATCAGAAAAACGAGACAGCGATATGGGGCTATGATGATTCCCACCACCCAAACATTCAAGATCATAAAGAGTGCAGCGGAAAGAGGAGAGCAATACTTAACCTGGTTCGCAGCAGACCAGTCGGCACGCCCGGGAAAAGCGCAATGGGTTAAATTCCTTAATCAGGATACCTCGTTTCATAAAGGGTATGAAGACCTGGCAAGGCAAACCGGCCAAAGCGTATTCTTCCTGGATATCAGGAAAGTCAGGCGCAGTCATTACGAATTGGAGTTGCATTTAATTACCGATACCCCCGAGGCGCTTCCTCAGGGTGCCATAGTTGAAGAATTTGCACGCCTAACGGAAAGAAGGATCAGGGAAGACCCGCCGTACTGGCTTTGGTCCCACAACCGATGGAAACATAAAAGACCTAATGTCAGGAATTAAAAGTCATCCCCACCGGCCAAAGGAGATCCAAAAGATAATTGGTAAAACTGCCACGGTATACTGCCACGGTATACTGCCAACTGCCACTGCAAATTGCCCACTCAGGATTACCCTGCTCCCGCTTCTATGTGTCCCTCCTTTTAAATTC
>CBFCWO010000117.1:0-7404 GCA_965601625.1 uncultured Flavobacteriaceae bacterium
CATTAAATAAATCCAAGCGATCGCCATGCGCTTTTAGTGCCACATATAAACGATCATAAATTCTTTGAATGCCCTTGAATAAGTAATCATTGCGGATGATATTAGAAGTACCATTATTAATGATTGACTGGTAAGTACCACTTTGGGGGAAGAAAGTATTCCTGGGTCGAATACAACGATTATAGAACAATGAGTCTAGGTATTTCAAGTCTAGCTTTTGTTGGCGGGATACAGAGTCAAATCGTCTAATCGTAAGTTGTAAATCTAAATGTGATTCATTAACTCTACCTTCAATTTGCTCAATATCATCTTCAAGATCATTTCTTAATCCCATTAGTAGATCCTTCTCAAGATCTGCTTCCTTTCTCGACTCATTCCATGAATCGACTTGTAGTGCAATCAAAATCCCAATCACTACCAGCAATATCTCCCCCACCGCATACAGCAGGTACTTGCTGAACTTATTATCCGTTAAAAGACGTTGACGTATTTGTCTGAAGAAGCGCAGCATGGGTTGGTTGTTGCTCCATCAAAATACGAAAATTAACCGAAGCGATGTATTAGCTGTTTTGGATTGAAAATTCAAGATCATTTAGGCCCATTAGAGCGGATTTATGCATCCCCAACCATTATTTCGCAACTCTTATTGGTGAAGCCTTACCCGCACTTTATCAGGATTTTATCTTTTACATCGAAAGTATTCCGCCTTTACGAAAACGTTTTCGTAAGATTGAGATCGAAAAAAACACCTGATGAAGCATAAACAAGACCAATCGAACAATTTCATCCTTTCCCTCCATGCCCTTGGGATGGAAGATTTGCCCAGGGTGGGCGGCAAGAACGCATCCCTGGGGGAAATGATCAAGAACCTCAACGACAAGGATATACAGGTGCCCAACGGGTTTGCGGTGACGGTGGATGCCTTTGATGCCTTTATAGAGGAAAACAAGCTCAAGGCCATCATTGAAAAGGCACTCGCAGGGGTGGACGTCTCTGACATTGTAAGCCTGAGAAAAACGGGTTCCGAAATACGCAAGCAAATTTCCAACGGAAGGTTTCCGGTCTCCGTTGAAAAGGCAATTCTAAGCTCCTATTATCAATTATCAGAACAGTATGGGCAGGACGCCACCGATATCGCGGTGCGTTCCTCGGCAACGGCCGAGGATCTCCCGGATGCCTCCTTCGCCGGCCAGCAGTCTACCTATCTGAATATCAGGGGTGGAGAAATGCTGCTTACTGCTATCCGCAGCTGCTTTGCCTCCCTTTTTACGGACAGGGCCATTTCATACCGCGCATCCCGGGGGTTTGATCATTTTTCAGTCAAGCTGTCTGTCTGCGTTCAGAAAATGGTGCGGTCCGATCTCGGGGCTTCCGGGGTAGCCTTTTCCCTGGATACCGAAAGTGGCTTTAAGGATGTCATCCTGATCAACGGTGCCTATGGCCTGGGTGAACTGGTCGTAGGAGGGGAAATCGTACCGGATGAGTTCCTGGTTTTCAAGCCGGGAATGGCCAGGGGCTTTAACTCGATTATCGAGAAGAAGATGGGCAAAAAGTGCCATAAACTGGTCTATGGCAACAAACCCTTTGAAACCGTCCGCAAAGTCAGGGTAGACAAGGAACAACAAAGGCGATTTTGCCTGAATGATGCCCAAATAATGCAATTGGCAAGATGGGTGCAGCAGATCGAGGACCATTATTCTTCAGTGCACGGCAAATGGTGTCCGATGGACATTGAGTGGGCTGTTGATGGCCTTTCCAATGAGCTCTACATCGTACAGGCAAGGCCCGAAACCATCCATTCTCAAAAACAGGACGACCTGATCACGGAATACGAAATTGCAGATAAAACCGCACTGAAGGACCTGCTGCTGGAAGGGGTCGCCGTGGGTGACAAAGTGGGCTCAGGCAAGGTGCGTCGGATCTTCACCCTGGATGGCCGGGATGGAAGCTCAGATGAGACCGAATTCAAAGACGGGGAAATCCTGGTCACCGAAATGACGGATCCGGATTGGGAACCCCTTATGAAAAAGGCCTCTGCCATCATTACCGAAAAGGGAGGCAGAACCTGCCATGCGGCCATCGTGGCCAGGGAAATGGGGGTGCCCGCAGTAGTAGGTGCAGTTGGCGCGGGCAATCTGTTGGAAGACGGCCAGCACATTACGGTGTCCTGTGCTGAAGGCAGTGTGGGCAAGGTATATAAGGGTAAGATTGATTTTAAGAAGATCGAAACCGCCTTTGCCGATTTTCCTGCCATCACAACCCCCATCATGATGAACGTGGGCTCTCCCGAACTGGCATTTCAGTCCAGCAAGATCCCAAATGCCGGGGTGGGGCTCGCCAGGCAGGAATTTATCATCAACAACCACATTAAGGTACATCCCCTGGCGCTGCAAAAGCACAGGGACCTGAAAGACCGGGCCCTCACCGAAACCATTACCAGTCTGATGGTGGGATACGAGTCCGAGAAGGCCTTCTACGTGGACAAGCTGGCCCAGGGCATCGCAAAGATTGCTGCGGCCTTCTATCCGAAAAAAGTCATTACCCGCCTGTCTGACTTTAAATCCAATGAGTATTTCAACCTCTTGGGCGGCAAATATTTTGAGCCGGACGAGGAAAACCCCATGATTGGCTGGCGGGGCGCCTCCAGATATTATTCAGATGAATTTAGGGAAGCCTTTAACTGGGAGTGCCAGGCGCTGAAAAAAGCCAGGGAAGAATTCGGACTGACCAATATTACGATCATGGTTCCCTTCTGCAGGACACCCCAGGAATTGGAGAAGGTCCTCGGCATCATGGAGGAAAACGGCCTTAAGCGCGGGAAGGACGGCCTGGAAATCTACCTGATGGCCGAATTGCCCTCGAACATCATCCTGGCCGACCAATTTGCCCAAATGATAGATGGTTTCTCCATCGGCTCCAATGACCTGACCCAGCTTGCCCTGGGACTGGACCGGGATTCAAGCCTGGTCGCCCACCTGTACGATGAGCGGAATGAGGCGGTAAAATCCCTTATCAAAACCCTCTTGTCCACAGCCCGCAGGCACGGCAAGAAAGTAGGCATCTGCGGACAGGGCCCTTCAGATTTTCCGGATTTCTCGGAATTCCTGGTAAGCGAGGGCATCGATTCGGTTTCCGTTACCCCGGATTCAGTCTTAAAGACGCTGAAGGTGATCCAAAAGGTCGAAGCAGCGAAGGTGGCTGTCCCCATGGGGTGAAACGGGATCTTTGCCAGAATTGACCCCTCACTTAAACTTGCATCAAACGGATAGGACTTCCTCCTTTTTGCTATCTTTTACGCACAGAACAAGGGTAGTCCCGGCAAACCATCCCTATGTCCGGGAACCGGGGAAGCCCATCTAAAGGATTAGCGATTAACTCCTAAACGTACTCAATGGTTAAAAAGGCAAAGGCGTATTGGAAAGAAAACCTCAGGTATCTTTTCATACTACTGACGATTTGGTTTCTGGTCTCCTTCGGGGCCGGGATCTTGTTTAAAGATGAGCTGGATCAGATAAAAATCGGGGGGTTTAAACTGGGGTTCTGGTTTGCCCAACAGGGTTCGATGTACGTCTTTGTGATCTTGATCTTCGTCTATGTGCGCCTTATGAACAAACTCGACAGGAAATACGGGTATGATTCATAGCTTAATGGTGGAAGGGATTGGGGTTCAGAATTGGACCTACATACTGGTAGGGGTCACTTTTGCCCTCTATATAAGCATTGCCATCTGGTCCAGGGCAGGCTCTACCGCAGAGTTCTATGTGGCCGGGTCGGGAGTGTCCCCCCTGGCCAACGGCATGGCTACGGCAGCCGATTGGATGAGTGCCGCGTCCTTTATTTCCATGGCGGGGATTATATCCTTTGCGGGATACGACGGTGCGGTCTATTTGATGGGGTGGACAGGTGGCTATGTGCTGCTGGCACTGCTTTTGGCGCCCTACCTTCGCAAGTTTGGCAAATTTACCGTCCCTGATTTTATTGGGGAACGCTACTATTCGGACATTGCCCGTTTTGTGGGGGTGCTGTGCGCCCTGCTGGTCTCTTTTACCTATGTGGCCGGGCAAATGCGCGGGGTGGGCCTGGTCTTTTCACGTTTTTTGGAAGTCAATATTGATACCGGCGTGATCATAGGCATGCTCATTGTACTGTTCTATGCCGTTCTAGGGGGGATGAAGGGGATCACTTATACCCAGGTAGCCCAGTATTGCGTACTTATTTTCGCCTTTATGGTGCCCGCCATTTTTATCTCTTTTCAAATGACGGGCAATCCGATTCCGCAGCTGGGATTTGGAAGCCAAATGGCCGATGGGTCCGGAACGTATTTGCTGGATAAACTGGACGGCTTAAGCGCCGATCTGGGCTTTGCCGAATATACCAATGGTTCAAAATCAGTCATGGATGTCTTCGCCATTACCCTGGCCCTGATGGTCGGTACGGCCGGGCTGCCCCATGTTATTGTCCGCTTCTTTACGGTCAAGCGGGTCAGGGATGCCAGGAAATCCGCGGGAATTGCCTTGCTTTTGATCGTTATTCTTTATTCCACGGCCCCTGCCGTTGCGGTCTTTGCACGGACCAATATGTTGGAGACCGTATCAAATAAATCCTATGCTTCAGTCCCCGAATGGTTTAAAAAATGGGAAACTACGGGTTTAATCGTCTTCAAGGATAAAAATAAGGACGGGGTAATCAACTACGTGGCCGATGCCTCAAAGAATGAATTGGTTGTCGATAATGACATTATGGTGCTGGCAAACCCGGAAATTGCCCGCCTGCCAGACTGGATTGTGGCCCTGGTAGCTGCCGGCGCCCTGGCGGCCGCCCTGTCGACGGCGGCCGGACTCTTGCTGGTTATTTCCTCCTCCATTTCGCACGACCTGATCAAGAAAATCATAAATCCGAAGATCACGGAAAGGGGGGAACTGATCGCAGCCCGGATTTCCGCTATCGTGGCGGTCTGTGTGGCGGGCTATTTTGGCATCAACCCCCCAGGGTTTGTGGCGGCAACCGTAGCCCTGGCCTTTGGATTGGCGGCAGCTTCTTTTTTTCCAGCCATCATTTTGGGTATTTTCTTTAAAAGGATGAACAAACAGGGAGCCATAGCCGGCATGGTTGTGGGAATCACCCTGATGCTATTATATATGATTAAATACAGGCTTGGATGGTTCGATGAGGCGGTGCCTGACAAGGACGAATGGTGGTTCGGGATCTCCCCGGAAGGCTTTGGCACTGTGGCCATGGTTGTCAATGTTGTTGTTTCGGTGGTCATCTCAGCCGTCACCCCTGCACCCCCAAAGGAGGTACAGGAAATTGTGGAAAATATCCGCATCCCCCTTGGAAGCGGTCCGGCCGCCGATCATTAAGAAAGCAAAAGAATGTAATTGCCCCCTATCCTTTCGGCCATTCTTTCTACATTTAGCAACTCGCTATTGTAATAAAATGTGGTGAGGCCCATCAGAATTCCATAACGCCACCACGGCAAGCCTATGCACCTGTCCTTTCGAAGATCTGATATCCTAAAAACGCTTTGGACGTTGGCCATTTTATTGGTGGTGTATCAAAATGCCCGCGCCCAGGATATCGAACCCAGGCGGTGGAGCCCAATCCCGCTGGGCACACATATTTTGGGTGCCGGTTATTCCTATACCTCAGGGGATGTGTTTTTCGATCCTTTGCTGCAAGCTGAGAACGTTAAGGTCAGGGCACACGCCCTGGTCGTGAAGTACGTCCAGCCGGTCAGGATCGGGCAGAAACTGGGAACGGTCAGTATGTTGATCCCCTTTAGCAGCGGAGACTGGGATGGTTTGCTCAGTGGGGTTCCCACGGGTATCAACAGGACCGGTTTTGCAGATCCCAGGTTCCGGTTTTCCGTATTGCTCGCAGGGCCTCCGGCGGGCAATGCCAGCGAAGTACAACAGTACCGGCTTGCAAATACGACAGACACCAGTGTGGGAGTATCCCTGGCCATTTCCGTCCCGCTGGGAGAATACTTCGCAGATAAGCTCATAAACCTGGGCAGCAACCGCTTTATATTCAGGCCGCAGGTGGGGATGATACACTACTGGGGAAAGTGGTCCTTTGAGCTTACGGGTTCTGTTTTTCTCTATACCCGGAATCCGGATTTCTTTAATGAAACCATTCGGGATCAGCGACCGACCTTTGCACTGCAATCCCATTTGGTCAAACAGCTTCGAAAAGGGGGGTGGTTATCGCTTAGTGTGGGATATGGCCTGGGGGGCGAATCCCTGATCAACAGGCAGCCCAATGGGGATTTTCGGTCCAATCTCCTGGCTTCTGCCTCCTATAGTTTGATGATCGCCAAAAGACAGGGGTTGAAGTTCACTTATATTCGGGCTGAAGCTCTGGAGGATATCGGGTCGGATACCAATAACTTCATCCTGGCCTGGTTTATCAGTTTTTAAGCCATTCCCCTGCCCTGGAGTTGGAAATCAATTGCGAATTACATCATTCCTTACCGGGGCATATCCGTTGAATTGTACAGGGATTCCCTCAAGAATGGAGTCCCGGGTGTGTCTTGCGGCCTGGAAATGCAGGTGTGGTTCCTGTGAAAATCCGGAATTTCCTACCCTGCCCAGCGGATCCCCTGCCCGTACAGACTGGCCTTGCCTGATCTTAAGGCTTTGGTGCTGAAGGTGTGACATGGACACGATGATCCCTTTACAGTCCAGGACGATAAAATTCCCCATCCCATCCGCACGGGAAACCTGCATGGAAGCTTCCGTATTGTCCAAAACCGTGTTCTTAGCAGCTATAACCAGGCCATTGCATGGTGCGTATACCTGTTCCCCGAAGATACTATGGGCCGCATTTCGGGCGGATAAGGGCGGGCTTGAAACCATCCCCCATTTACCCAGTTTATTGAGATCCAGGGCGTACCATTGGGAACTATTCGGGGTTCCGAAGTGGTTGTTGATGACCCTGTTCGATCCCCCGGAAGAAACATAAAAGGAGCCATTTTTCAGGGGGAAAGCAAGTTCCACGGGGGGCTGGCCGAAGGATCTGCCCTGTATGATCTGAAAGGTCAGTACGGCCATCAAAATTGAAAACAAGGCAACGAGCATCGTTTTTGTAATCCCCCAAAAACTCCTGGGAAACAGCGGTTGGGTATTCTTCCAGTTTCTCAGGAATGAAATCGCAGCCAGCACTCCGATGGCGCCCAAAACATACTTGAAGTACAAGCTCAGCACAATCGGCCATTGCCCCCAGAAGTACAAAAACACCAGCATCAATCCCAAAAACAGGAGGGTGAAAATAGCCCCAAGCCTGGTCCTGGGTTTATAAAACAGGACGGTAAAAAGGGTTAAAACGGGTATTCCTATATGTATGAAAATAAATAATAGCTTCTCCATCCCTGCTCCTTCCTTTACTTAAGGATGTCTGCCAGGC
>CBFCWO010000118.1:0-7381 GCA_965601625.1 uncultured Flavobacteriaceae bacterium
CCGCACTGGAATGAACTGGTAAAAAAAGGAACAAACACCGGATAACATGACACCACTCACCCTCCCCGAACTCCCCTATGACTCCTGGACCAATACCCGGATCACCATCCACCTGATCCTGCAGATCATTGGCAAGACGCGCCTGGGGCTGACCGCCCGTAAAAACCACTGGTGGTTTATCACCATGTATGTATCACCCAAAGGGTTTAGCACCTTTACCATTCCCGTAGATGGGGGAATAGCCAGCCTGGAGATCGAGCTGGACGTATTGAAACGGGCCGTCGTCATTACCCACAGTGAAAAAGGAGAAGTGCAGATTGAGTTGCAGGACGGGCTCTCGGTAGCCGCATTCTACAAGAGCTTTATCTCTGAGCTCACCGCATTGGGCCTGTCCCCAAAGTTTGTCCGAAGACCTTATGACATGGGCATTGACAAACCCTTTGATCAGTTGGAGGAGTACGATTCTTTTGACTGGGAAGACATTCATAAATTCTGGCAACTGATGCAGTGGAACAATTCCATCTTCCAGGAATTCAGCGGTCGGTTCTATGGCAAGACCTGCCCGGTACAGATCTACTGGCACCATATGGACCTGGCCGTTACCCGGTTTTCCGGAAAGAAACTCCCGCCCATGGATAAATCGGCCCGCATCTCCGACCGGGATGCCTATTCCCACGAACAGATCAGCTTCGGGTTCTGGGTAGGGGACGACAATGTGCCGGAGCCGGCTTATTACGCTTACACCTACCCTTCCCCGGAAGGCATCGATCAGCAGCCCCTGTCTCCCAGGGAGGCTGCATGGGTGGATGCCAATGGCAGCCCGATGGCCTTCCTCCCCTACGAAGATGTAAAGACTTCCCCCGATCCCAGGCAGGCGGTACTGGATTTCCTGGAAAGCGCCTACCAGGCCGGGGCAAACCTGGCCGGATGGAAGGTGGATGAACTGACCACACCACCACTGAAAGAGGTTTAGGCTATTTAGGCTCCTATTACTCCATTGTTTGGCATCCCATCAGCAATTAAAAAATGAATCCTCTTATTCAACATATCATTGACCAGCTCAGGGAAGTCCAGACCGGCAAGCCCTGGATGGGGCCCACCTATGCGCGCAAATTGGCAGGACTGGATGAACCCCTGGTCTTTGAACGACCATTGCCGGAAATGCACAGTGTGGCTGAGATCATTTCCCACCTCACCCTGTGGCGCAAGGAAACCCTGCTGAAGATCAGGACCGGCATGGGAAGCAAGACGGATGCCTGTGAAGAAAATTGGCTGCCGAATGATATTCTTCGCAAGAAAGGTTGGGCTCAAATAAAGTCCGAATACCAAGAGAGCCTTACAGAGCTCATCGAACTACTGGAAGGGAAAGATGATGCGTTCCTTTCCGAGCAGTACTACGATACCGATTTTAAGGGGAATTACCCTTTCGCATTCGTTCTAAACGGTATGCTCCATCACGACATCTACCATTTGGGGCAATTGGGGCTGATCCTGAAATTCCTGAAAAAATCTCCTGAATCCTGACAAAAGGATTTTTGGTATTTAGCCAAGATCCATATGATCATTCCGGCAACCGGTTTTTCACCAGGGCGATCTGCCCCATATGGTTGGCTGAGTGTTCCATCACATGGAACCAGACCCAGTGGTTGTTCACCCCTTCATCGACCTCAGCGGCAAACCAGGCATCGTCCTTGGTTTTAAGGCCCGCCAGAGTCTTTGCCCGGATAGCATCCCACAGGTCCAGGTAGTACTTGATAGGTTTTCCCCTGTGTTTTTCCCGGGCCTCGGGGCCCAGCCCGCCCGCAGCCATGAAAAATTCAGCTTCCTCGGGGTTCCAGTTACGCCCTTCCAGGGTTTCCACCTGGTAGTAGGATTCGTTGGATATCAAATGCATGATCAGGGCCCCGATGCTGTTGGCATCTTCGTCGAACAGGAAATCCGTTTGTTCCTGATCGAGGTCTTTGACCTGCTCTGTAATACGATCCTTCAGATCTTCCAGCATGTCCACCATGATCCCGATCTGGGGGGTATATCCCTCTGCCGGTTCAATGGTGTACTGCCCGTGGATCAGGTTTAGCGCTCCGCAGAATACCAGCAGGCAAATCAATTTTTTTGTAGTCATCATGTTCCTGTTTTTAATGGTGTGAAATCGAGTCCCTAAACGTACGTTGAACATCCATTTAAGCCTTTGTCATTGATCAAAGTTCACGAATGTGAAAGATGGCCTTGGGCTGCTTCACTGGTGGAAGATACGCAAATGCTGCGTCAAATGATATGGATGTTCCACACGCTGAGCCATGGCCTGATGCCATTCGGTTCAGCAAAATAGGGCGGAGCTGCATATCAAGTTATCCGTTCCGTCCACAATCTTTATCTTTAGCGCTACCTTTAATTGTGTCATGGAGTCCAACCTCTTTGTGTTTTTTGCCGGAATAGCCCTTTCCCTGGGGCTTATTGAGATTTGGCTTGGGATCAGCAACAAGAAATTCGGCAAGGATTTCATATTCGGCCTGTTTGCACTGGCTGCCGGTTCGTATTATCTCTGTATAGGCATGGAGCTGCCTTTTGGAAGGCTTCCGCTGACTTTCGCGGTGATCATGTTCGCGCTTTTTCCCTGGTATTACGCCCTGGAGCTCGAATATGTCCGAAAAGGCCTTCTCTGGGGTATTTCGGGATTATCCCTGGGATATTTCATCGTGGTCCTCTTTGGGCTATCCAGGACCTTCCCGAACCTCCCCTATGTTTTTAGCTATAGTGTTTATGCCCTTACCGCTGTTTACGGTTTTATGGGCCTGGCCCATGTAAAGCAGGAATCCCGTTATATCTTCTATCCCTTCCTCCTGGTTACCCTGTACTACACCATCTTTATCATGGAAGAGATGGCATTTAACTATTACGGTGAGCAGTTGCCCTGGCGCAGGACGGTAAATTTTCCATACCTCGACCTCTTTCCAATCATTATTGTTATCAACAAATACATTTTGCTGATCCGGGATCAATGGGCGAAAGGGGCTCTTGAAAGTTCCCTGAGGAGTTACCGGGAGAATCTGAATCTTATCCTGGACAAGGCGGACCAGTTGGTGGCGGTCCTTGACCAAAAAGGAAAGGTAATTTACACCAATTCCGCCTTAAAAGGTCTGATCGATATCAAAGCTTCCCTGCGGAAAGTGTCTTTTGAAGATTTGCTGAAAGGCCCGGACCGGCACGAATTCAGAAGGGAGCTGCTTGAAGGCGGCCCTACCAAGGGTACTCTGGTGACTACCCTTCCCTCCAAATCGGGGGACATTACGGTCACCTGGTCCTTTATCAAACAGCTCAAGCCCGAAGGCCAGGAATCCCAGACGCGTATCTTTCTGTTTGGTTCAGACATTACGCGCTTAAAAAGAACGGAACAAAACCTCCGGGATGCCTTCGATGAACTTGAGCGGCTCAAAAACAAGCTGCAGGCAGAAAATATACAGCTTCGAAAGACCCTGGTGTCCTCGCCCGACGAGAAACTGATCGGGAAAAGCCCGCTTTTTCACTATGTGCTCAACCGGATCGAGGAGGCAGCCCCATTGGATATCCCCGTCTTGCTGGAAGGGGAGACCGGGGTGGGAAAGGAATTGTTTGCCAATGCCATACATGAAAAAAGTACGAGGCGCCACAGGGAATTCGTCAAAGTGAATTGTGCAGCCATCCCTGCAGAGCTGCTGGAAAGCGAATTGTTCGGATATAGGAAAGGTGCCTTTACCGGGGCCGACAAGGATAAAAAAGGGATGTTTGAGCTGGCGGACGGGGGCACGCTCTTCCTGGACGAGATCGGGGAATTGCCCCTTTCCTTGCAGCCCAAGCTTTTAAGGGCCATACAGGACCAGACCATCAAACCCCTGGGGGCAGAAAAGACCAAGCAAATCGATATCCGTCTTATTGCAGCGACCAACAGGAACCTGCTCGATGAGGTACAAAGCGGGAACTTCCGCTCAGACCTCTATTACCGGTTGAATGTTTTTCCGATCACGGTTCCTCCCCTGCGCAAGCGGAAAGAAGACATCCCGCCTTTGGTGGAATGGTTTGTCAACGCTTTCAACACCAAATACGGCAAATCCATTGGGGAGGTCTCCGAATCCCTGATGGAAGAATTGCAGGATTATCCCTGGCCCGGCAATGTTCGTCAGCTGAGGAACGTCCTGGAAAGGGCCGTGATCAGCTCCTCAGAATCCGTACTCAAACTCGCCGCTCCCCTTCCGGCCCAAATGGAAGCAGATCCATTTTTGACAGGGCGGGAAAACAACCCTTCGGGCAATCGGATGCCCGGAGATCGGTTTGAGATGCTTACCCTTCGGGAACTGGAGCGAAAGTACATTACCGAGGTACTGCAGCGCTGCCAATGGAAGGTCTCAGGTAAGGCCAGTGCTTCTGAGGCCCTGGACCTCCCTCCAAGTACCCTGCGGTCCAAAATGAAAAAACTGGGCATCCGCCAGGGTGCTTCCTGACCCTCCTCCGGCCGATGTATACCTTAAATTACGTCACGGTATTTCGTGATTGGCGATATTTCGTTTTAGCCAAGGCACTTGCTCTTCCTGCCAATTAAAATAATGCGACGCCTTTCTACTTGATTTAGTGTCACTTACATTTCGCGTTAAATTTTTCTTAAAGACTGGCATGCTCCTTGGATATAGGGTAGTCTACTATTCCACCTGACCATAAACGAGACTGATGTATTTCTTTTTGTTGCGCTTTGAGATTCCTGCCCATAAAATAAACGAGTTCGATCTGGCCTTCCAAAAGATGGTAAAATGGCCCGTCTACAGCCTGTATGCCGTGGGGGAGAAAACCGGGCATCAGACATTTGAACTCCTCAGGGATTGGCAAAGCGAAGCTGAGATGAAACAGGAGGTCGAAAGCCCCGATTTCATAAATATGATCGGGATGGTACGTGTTTTGGGCAATGTGATTCAATCCCGTCTGTACAGCGTTTCGGGTGAAAAAAACCCGCTTGAAGCCATTCAATGACCAGCAAACCAAAAAACAAACAGCTTAAATTCTATAACCACAAGCACAAATTGACTTACAACTTAAATACCAAAGAACAACTATCATGAGACAAAGTCTTTTACTATCGATCATTTTACTTATGACCCTGGGGCTATCCGCACAGGAGAAAGGATCCATGGAATTTAAAGGGAAAATCGGAAAGACCTTAGGGGATTCGGAGGAATACTGGCCAGAACCTGTAAAAGCGCCTGAAGGGGCTCCCAATGTATTGATCTGGCTGATCGACGATATGGGCTATGGCCATTCTTCGGCCTTTGGGGGCCTGACCCCTATGCCCACTATTGAAAGGTTGTCCCGAAATGGCTTGCGGTACAACAACTTCCACACCACAGCCCTTTGTTCCCCCTCCCGGGCAGCCATAGCCGCAGGAAGAAACCACCACAATATCGGGATGGGATCACACTCCCTGACTGCTATGGGTTTTCCCGGATACAACGCCCATCCCCCGGAATCTGCTAAAGGATTTTCCGAAATATTAAAAAGAGAAGGCTGGAGCACCATGTTCATCGGGAAATGGGACCATACCCCCCAATGGGAAAGCACCTTTGCAGGACCTTTTAACCGCTGGCCCTCAGGGGACGGATGGGAACATTTCTACGGGTTTATGTCCGGGGACATGAACAATTTCAACCCCATCATGTGGGTGGACCATACCCCTGTACAACCCAATTACGACCAACCGGGGTATCATGTGAACGAGGATATGGCGAACACCGCCATCAACTGGATCTCCATGCTCCGTGCCTCAGACCACAAAAAGCCCTTTTGCATGTTCTGGGCCACCGGAGCTGTGCATGCGCCCCACCAGGCCCCGAAAAGCTGGATCGAAAAATTCAAAGGGAAATTCGATATGGGTTACGACAAAGCCCGTGAAATGGTCCTTGCCAACCAGATCGAAATGGGCATAGTACCCCGGGGCACCAAGCTTTCGCCCCGGGATGAGACCATTCCGGCATGGAATACCCTTAACGATAAGGAAAAGGCCCTGTATGCCCGTCAAATGGAGGCATTTGCAGGCCAACTGGCCTATACCGATTATGAGTTTGGCCGCGTGCTGGAATACCTGGAACGGATTGGTGAACTCGATAACACCATCGTGATCTTTACCTCGGACAATGGCGGATCGGGGGAAGGTGGTCTGCACGGAACGTTTAATGAGAATGGCTTTTTTAACGGTGTCCCCAATATTCCCTATGAGACCAACAGCCAGTACATCAATGAGTGGGGGAATAAGGTAGGGGTTTGGCACGTTACCGCAGGCTGGACCCAGGCGGGGAACACCCCTTTCCAGTATTACAAGCAAAGTGCCCACAGGGGAGGCAATGCGGACGCCCTGGTGATTTCCTGGCCTGAGGGAATCGACAAACAGTACCACGGGCAGGTGCGCCCCCAATACCACCATATCATCGACATCGCCCCCACCATCCTGGAAGCAGCAGGGGTGGAGGCTCCCAGGGTCATTGACGGGGTAGAACAAATGCCCTTTGACGGGGTGCCGATGAACTACTCCTTCAATACCCCGGCGGCTAAGGACACCCGCACGGTTCAGTACTACGAACTCTTTGGCAACCGGGCCATCTATGCGGATGGCTGGACAGCTGTTACCCTTCATCGCCAAAAGCGCCCCTGGGTGCTCAATGCGGAAGGCACCCTTGAGGACGACGTCTGGGAACTCTACAACCTGAAAGAGGATTTTTCTCAAAGTACGGATGTAGCAGCCCAGTATCCAGAGAAACTGGCGGAGCTAAAGGCCCTTTTTGAGCAGGAAGCCGAGAAGAACAACGTCTATCCCCTGGACGGGGATTTAGGTCCGCGCCTGGCCAAGATGCAGGCCCGGGCAGCGCCCCAGGACAAGGAACTGGTATACTATCCGCCCGCTGCCATAAGGGTTCACGAATCTGTGGCCCCACCGGTGAAGAACAAATCGCACCAACTGATTGCAGAGGTCGAAGTTCCTGCCGGGGGTGGGGACGGGATGCTGGTCACTGCCGGAGGCCGTACCTCAGGATATGCCCTGATGGTGCTGGACAAAAAATTGGTTTACGTCTATAACTACATTGGCGACCGGACGGTTTTAATGTCTTCAGAAAATGTACCCGTCGGGAAGTCGGAGCTTAAAATGGTCTTTACCAGGACGGGGGATTTCAAAGGGGACGCTGAGCTGTTTATCAATGATAAGAGCGTTGGCAAGGTTTCCATTCCGAAAACGATCCCGGCTACCTATAGTATTGAAGAGACCTTCGACGTGGGCCAAGATACGGGTTCACCTATTATCGAAGATACCTATGCAGTGCCTTTTAAAAACGAAACCTTGGAAAAGCTTACGGTTCGAGTGGAAAAATAG
>CBFCWO010000119.1:0-7377 GCA_965601625.1 uncultured Flavobacteriaceae bacterium
AGCCCTAAAAGGAGGGGTATTTTTGGCATTCACCAGGTTGGGTTTATGGTATGACCATGCAAAAGTCAAAGCGTTACACTTTTGTGGAAGATCATGTCCGTGATCTGAGAAATTTTCAGGACGGGAACCATGTCCTGAATGCCCCATTACTTTTGATAGGCTCCGGAGGAATACGTCAATTCATAACTATGGGTATAGATTTCGAAAACGATTCCGAACGGATCTTCGACATATACCATTTTATAGGGTTTTTCATTCGGGTAGTATTCCCGGATCGGCATGCGCTGTTTACCCCCATGTTCCACTATTTTCTTTGTCAAGGCTTCAATATCCGGGTCCTGAACACAAAAGTGGAAAAGACCGGTGTTGAAGGGGTTGAATTCCGGAGCCTCTTTAATTCCATTGGGAAATGAAAACAGTTCGATGCCAATGCCGTCGGCAGTGGATAAATGCGCGATTTCAAAGGTTTCCCAATCTTCCCCGAATACATCGATACACATTTGTCCAATGGCCGTATCGCGCTCCTTGGCAACGGTGGAAGGCGGCATGATTACATACCATCCCATCACTTCCTTATAGAAGGCAACGGCGGCATTGAGGTCAGGGACGGTAATCCCGATATGTGAGAAGGTTCTCGGATACGTGTTTTCTTTCATGATGTTCTTTTGTTCTCGGTAATTCGGCCTTTTTCCCCATAAGGGTTCAAGGCTCAAATTAATGCCTACAGGCTTTTCATAAATCCAATATTGTCAATCACGACCACCCCTTTTTCAGAGCGGTCAAAGATGAATTTCACTTCTTCAATCCCGGAGATTTGGAAGTTAGGGTTGATCTCTCGGAGGGCTGCTGCCGGAAAATAGAAGGTCTGAAATACTTTTTCGGACTCTTTTTCATCCGTAATGAAGTCGGTCTTTTTTAGGACCACTTCGATTTCCCGCTGCAGGCCGGAAAACCTGCTCAGCGGAAATGCTGCGACCTGCCCGGTGGAGTCCCGCAGCTGGATGGTAAAATCGAGGGGCTTTTTGCCCTCTTCGTCCTCCTGCTCTTCTTCTTCGTCCTCCTCCGTTTCTGCTTCATCTGTTTCGGATTCATCCTTGTTGTTCCCTTCGTCCGGCCCATTATTATTCTCAGCCCACTTCCCCTCGGATTTGGGATTTGCAGACTCTTTGGATTCGGCCATGGAAAAAACCAGGGCTGCGGTGGAATCGATAGAGACCGGCTGTAGGCCGAGTGTATAACTGGCAATCAGCGAATCCGGGATGGAAGCCACCGAATCTGAGGGGTCTTCCAGCTCATAGTTCCATCCCACAAACAGGGCCCTGCTGCCCTTTTTCTGCCATTTAAGCTTAATTTCCTGTTCGCGCCAGACCGAGAGGTTGCGGCTATGGATCTCCCCACCTGCCTGAGAAGGGGTCTCCAGATTAAAATCCTCATCATAATCGGCAATCGGCCTGAAGCTTGAATCCTCGAACTGGCTGAGGTAAAGGGTCTCTGGCAACCAATCCCTCCCGGTTCTTGCATCGATAAAGAGCGGCAGGTATTCCTTTTTGTTCTTCAGGGTGATGTCCAGGAATGAACTGATGTAGACCCGGGCTATATCCAACTGGTCTTCTGCCGGCAGCAGCTGTTTGAGGTTTAGCAGGCCGATAAAGGGGTTGCCGGTGTCATTCTCTCCCCAGCTCGTATTGAACTGGCCGTGGTTTGCGCCATAGATGTATACGCCGGCTTTAAAATGGTACAGGCTGTCCGTAAAGCGCACTCGTTCGTATTGCTGGGAGCCCATGTAGGAGCTCACGTCAGCGTCCTGGGCACCGTGCAGCACAAAATAGCTGACATCTTCGAATTTGGCCCTTGTCTCCCCGGGCTCATATTGCCCGTCCACCGGGGCAATGGCCACAATGGATTTAATGTTGAAGTCGTAATCGAATTTTACGGAAGCGTCGTCCGGATAGTAGGGGAGCCTGTTGAACATGGCCGCATGGGCCACGGCTTCGCCTCCCCTGGAATGGCCGATAAGGGCCAGGTTTGCCGTGTCAATTTTGCCGTGGAACACGTGATCCTTCGTCTGGTTCCACTGGTGCCATACCTTTAGATGTTCCAGCAGCAACCATCCCCTGGCGTCATTTTCTTCATCCAGGCCGCCAAAAATATCGGACCAGGACCCGTTGACAAAGTTCTCGTCTACCGAAGCCAGGATGATTCCCCTGGAAGCCAGCAATTCTCCGAGATATTCATACCCCGGGTCTGAATAATCCTGCATGCTGTGATTGCCATGCACAATGAGCGCCAATGGAAAGGGACCGTCCCCTTCCGGATACCAGACGCGGGCATTAAGGGGCAGGGACCTGGAATCAAAGCCCCAATACTTTTCACGCCACCAGCCGCTAAAACTGTCCCAGCTATCGATAAATGCCAGGCCGTTGACGGAATCCGTCACTAAATCCACCTCTGATCCGAATTCCGGCCTGTGCCGGTCCTTCCCGCTGCCATAGGTAAGGGTCTTTACCGCATAGTTCCCTTTTACGGCTGGCGAAGGGGCCCGGATCTGCCCAATCTTTGCTTCTGAAGCGATGGCTGCATTGGTGATCTCCTCCACCTCAAAACCCTTCTGGGCATACAGATACCCTGCAGTAATGAACCCTGCAATCCCCAAAAACGCTCCAATGATGAATACTACCTTTTTGGGGGTCGACAGGTTTTGGACCCCCGTTTTTCTGTAGACCGCAAAGGCCGCTCCACAGAGCAATGAAAGCACTCCAAAAATCAGAACAACGATCCAGTCAAAGCTCATGATAAAGAGCAGGGGGACCCCGATGAGCAGGGCCAGTTTCAGGAATGCCGGCAGCTTGCCCAGCAGCCCGATGCCCCACCGGATCAGATAGCCAAACAGGATGGCCGCAAGGACAAAGAGCAATAGAAAAAGCACCACCCATCCATCCCTGATTTTCACGTAATTGCCGAGGGCAAAAAGGATCCATAAGAATGCGGTGACGGCCAAAAGCCCCAGGGATGCGCCCAGCACTGCATTTTTTCCGGGTGTGATCTTAGCGATCTGTTGGGTTGCCCAGCGCAAAAATTGTCGGTATCGTTTTTTCATCGGTTTGGTTTAAAGGAGGCGTTGAAGTATTTGGCGGAAGAAGCGGAGCATACGTCGTCTAATTGGGTTTCGAAGCCGTTAATAAGTCAAGGATTTCCAAAATCTGTTTCCGGAGGGTGGAGGATTCCGAGTTAATCAGTTCATTGATCAAAATGGAATTGGATACCATCCCCTCCAGTTCCGGATTGTTGAGAATGGCCTGCAATGCGGGCTCCAACCTTGATTTTTTGAAGTCGTACGGGGTAAATTCATCCCGGTTGAGCAAAAAAGTTGATAAATCCTCAACCTTGTTGACTTTATCATATAATGCCTTGTCTACCGCCCGCTTCAAACCAAGTTTACTTAAAATGGGAAAATAAATATAATGGTGCGCGTTGAGGTATATGGCCTCAACTTCCTGGACCTGAATTACATCCGTAGACCATTTGGTCAGCAGTCTTTTCAGCTTTTCATTTTGGATCATATTGATTTTTCCCGAAGCGACAAGGTCGTTATCGATAGGGTCATAAGTGACCGTCAGGCTGAGGTTGCCCAGTCGGGAGATCACGCTGTCCCGGTTCGCTGCATCGGGATAGTCAAAATAGGTCAGCAACTCTTTTGAGGATCTTATGAGCAGTTTTCGGGTTGCTATTTTGCTGTCGAGTTGTTCCAGGTTTGTTATGTAGTCCTCTTTTAATTGCCTCAGCAGAATTTGTTCTTCTATTCGTGCTTTTCTTCCTTCATTCCAACTATCTACCTGAAATGCGATCAAAATCCCAATAACCACCAGTAATATCTCACCTATGGCATATCCGGAATACTTAAAGAATTTATTGTCTAAGGCGAGTTGTTTGCGGATTCTATTAAAGACGCGAGGCATTGGTTAAAGTTGGTTACTTTTTCAAAGTACAAAAAAGAAGGGAATGGTCTGGCATATGACTGTGCTTGATAAAACAGGACGTGCCTACTTGAAGGGGCTACTGTTTTTCCCAGTAATGCATACCCTGATCTCCCTGATCCCTTTTCAAGACCGCTTTGATGCGCTCTACCTGAAGGGAATCGTTGCGCTCAAAAATAAGGTCAAGGCGGTAACGGGGGTGTTTGAAGCTGAAGGTATCCGCCCCGGCGTAAAGAAAATCAAAATAAGGGTCTGAAGTATTGCTGCCCATAAGACGAATCACCTGATCAAGGGCATTAATGGTTTGGGTCGTTCCGATGGGAAGGCCAAATTCGAACCCTTCTTTTTCGACTATTTTGTATTCTCCCGCATACTGCTCAAGATAGGCCTTGTTTAAACGGTTATACTCAGGATTGCTTTTGGCTTTCAGTTCATTTCTTAATTTTTGAAGCCTGGGAAGGATCATCTCCAGAAATACCACATAGTTATTATAGACTATTTGATTTACCCGGATAACGTAATTCCGGTATTCGGGGTTATTCAGGAAGTAGTCCTGCAGGTCTTTACTGCTGTTGTCCTTCATAATCGTTTTACCCATCCATTCGGGAAACCAGGAATAGCTTTGCTGAAAATGGTCAACCAGCTCGTTGCTTTTTTTAATCATTTGCTCCTCAGTGGGCATTAAGGTTATGTTTTCCATCCAATCATAAGCTTCAATTACCCTGAGCGATAATTCATCCTTGCTATTACTGGCTTTTAACTGTAGTATTCCGGCCTTATTGAAGTTCGTTCTTGTCGGGGATGTAAGTAACCTGGACAATCCCTGATCCAATAGCTCGGCTGTAATCGAGTCCTCAATTACCTTTTGAAAGACAGGTTGCCTGACTTTCCAGTAATTGAGATTTTGGGCCAATTCACCAATGTCATCCTCCAGGTCCAAAACAACTCGTTCATGTATTTCGGCGAGCTCTCTGGCCTCTTTCCTTTCCTCATTCCAATTATCGATTTGCAGCGCAATCAAAATCCCGATCACTACGAGTAGGATCTCTCCAACGGCATACAGCAGGTATTTGCTGAATTTGTTTTGGGTAAACAGGCGTTGTCGGATTTGGCGGAAGAAGCGGAGCATAGTTTGGTCGATTATTGGCTATTCAGCCCAAGTTCCTTATCCCAGGCTGGGTCCCAGTCGCCTTCTTCTTTGAGGTATTCGATGACTTTTGCTCGCTGGCGGTGGGTTTCTTCAGTTACCTTTGAGATAAAAGCTTCGAAAACAGGGTTGTCTTCAAAGAATTTATACTCACCTGCTTTATAATCTCTGAAAATACGATTGTCTCCCCGTAATTTACTTTCAAACCAAGCCTCATCCAGTACTTGTACGAATGAGTCTACCTCCCCCTTTAAATAGTAGTAATAGGGGTACATGGAATAGTAATCATCTCCCCATCCTTGACGATTTCTATATAGGATATCCAGAATCAATTCAACCTTTTCATCTTCCCCCTTTGCTTTGAATATTTCTACAAAAAACAAGATCAGGTAGAACCTACGAGGAGGTAGGGAGCTTTCTGGAGTTATTGAATCCAGGGTTTTGGCCAATTCAGGGAATCTTTTATCGAGAAGTTCTTCTGCTTTTTCGTATTCATTGAGATAAAAATACTCCCTTGCTAAGTCAACTTGCGCACTCTCGTTAGATACTCTATTGTTGGCGACTGCAATTTTTAATAAATCAAGGTTATCTCTATTCTGATTTTTAAATTGATTTAATTGTTGTTTACTCCATAAAGCTAAATCATTATTGGGGTATTTCCATTGTAGAAGGTTCGTATATCGTTCAACCAATGGTGCTAAGTCTAAACTCATGCAAAAATCGATCATTGTCCACAGCTGGACGGCCTCGTAATTGTCATCTTCTCGTGTTTTGTGAATAGTTATGAAGGCTCTGGCGATATCACCGTAAGGAGAACTGGTTAGTATGCGAGCCTTATGATTGGCACAAGCTCGTGCAGTTGAATCTTTGTCTAACATGCGATCTAGAATCTCCATGGCCTTTTCAGGTTCATTTAAAGTATAACGGTATGCGTATGCCAATCGTGCGGCATAGAGATCATTATAAGGATCAAGTCTGTTCGCATTTTGCAAAGGTTTTATTGCGCTATGACCAAAACCAATATTGGACAGAGTATTGGATAAAGCATAATGAGCTGGAGCGTAATTTTGATTTATTCGAATAGCTTCTCGAAGGTGAAATAGATGTTTAGTAGAATCTCTGTTTATGATCTCTTCAACCCTTGAGGTTGCAAAATGCACTTCAGGTAAATCAGGATCAATTTCCTGTGCCCTTTGAAGATGCATCTGCATCTTATCAATCATCATTTCTCGGCTTAATTCCCCGTAGTTATTCAGGAGATTATAGGCGATGACGAGTTCTGCGTGTGCTTTTGCAAAATCAGGTTCAAGAACTATTGCTTCTTCAATTAATTTGATTGCTTCTGTCAATGATTCCTGACCTCTTTTCTGCCCTAACTCTGACCCCTTTAAATACAGTTTGTAGGCCTCTGAATTTTCAGTTATTCGTTTTCGCAATCGAAGAAATTCATCTGGGAAAACCTCAACACGCAATTCTCTAACGACGTTATCACCTATATCATCTTCAAGATCCATAATGGTCTCAAATTCCTGGTCATACTGCTTTTGCCATTGGACCCTGCCGTTTGCAGCATTTATAAGCCTTGTCGATAATCGTATTCGATTACCCTCCATGCGAAGATCCCCTTGCATAAGATAATTGACATCCAGGTTTTGTCCTATTTCTCTCACATCTCCACCATCCTCCCCAAATTGAGAGCTCGAGGTTTGAGCAATTACAACTAACCCGCTGATATTCCCAAGGCGGTCACTGATTGCCCGACTCATGGCTACCGACATAAAAGCGAGGCTATCCGTAGTACTCAAAAAATTGAAAGGTAAAACTGCGATACTTGCTTCTTGGTTTCTGGACGAACTTTCGGATAAAAACACCTTATCCACCAACAAAAAACAAACAGCCACAGATAGGATTCCTATAATAAAGTAATTCAGCCTTCGCCCAGCCTTTTTGTTGTCTTCTGTATCTTCCTGGTATGTACCGGTTCGCTTAAAACCTTTTGGAGTCAACTCATAGAGCCAGGCAAGAACTAAGGCAATGGGAAATCCAACCAATAAAATTTTAGTGAGTAGAGCAGTTGTAGATTCAGACCATCCGAAACCTGGCCCAATCACATCTACAATCTGCAGCAAAAGCCAGCCAGTGACCACATAAGCTGCGCCTGCTTTGTAGACATTACGCTTTTTAAGTTCCTCGAAGAATTTCATGAGGTTGGTCAGGAGTAATTGTTTGCCTTATCAAATTACGAAAAAGAACCAA
>CBFCWO010000120.1:0-7133 GCA_965601625.1 uncultured Flavobacteriaceae bacterium
AGCTCCAAAATAGGGTGGGTAATTAACTTCATTCCCGAGATTCCAAAAAAGCAAAGCCGGATGATTTCGATATGAAGTAACAGTAAGCCGTATGTCCTTTGTATAACAGTCTATCAGGTCACGTTTGCTATATACGTTGTAATCTTCGCTATATCTTGGGATTGGAATATCCACCGCCACCATCAGCCCCAGGGAATCCGCCAGATCCAGTTTAGCTCCTAGGTTGGTTGGGTCGTAAATGCGGATGGTATTGCCGCCGGCGGCTTTAAAGTCGGCCCAGTATTTCTCGTCTCCCACACAGGCCCCTTTCACATAAAAAGGTTCCCCGTCTTTGATGAGCTGATAACCCGTATCGGTTTCGGCCACATAGACCCTTCTCTCTGGCTCAGCTTCCGAAGCGCCGTCAGAACAGCCGAGTACAATCAGGAGGAGGCCAATACCAAAGGTCCAAAGGGTATAAGGGCGCCGTGCTTTCAAGAGAAACCTGCTTTGGTTTTTAATCGTGGAAGGTACTAACAATTCAGGAATTCAGGGCCGGTGCTTTGGCAATGTTGCGGATCATGCCGTTGAAGATAAAATGGTGAAAGGGAAGTACCATGTACCAGTACAGCCTGCCGCGAAGCCCCCTGGGCCTGAAGGTGGCCTCCTGGTGCAGAACATTGTCGCTGCCGATCCGGAATTCCAGCCAGGCTTCCCCGGGCAACCGCATTTCGGCAAAGAGCAGCAGCCTTCCCTTTTCGCGGTCGGCCAGCAATACCCGCCAGAAATCCAGGGCATCCCCCGCAAAGATCTCATCCGGGTGGGTACGTCCCCGCCTGAGGCCAACGCCCCCGCCCACTTTGTCCATGAATCCCCTGAGCTGCCAAAGCCAACTGCCGTAATACCAACCCGTGTCCCCTCCGATTTTCCAAATGTTATCCAGTACGGCTTCCCTATCAGGAACCCAATGCTGTTTCTTATCTGTAAACACCCCGTATTTCGGCACCTGAATATACCGGCCCAGGTTTTGCCTGAACCGCCCGCTCACCATGCTGTCCTTCCAACTGCTCACCACCGAATTCTGTTCGATTTTTCTGAAAGCCATGCGTATGGCTTCCTCATAAGAGAGTGTTTTGATGCCCAGGAGCCGCTGCAATCTGTTGTCCCGGGCCACGACCTCTACCTTCATGCTATCCACCAGGTTGACGGCCAGTTTATACGAGGTGGATGTGACAAAATAGAGCCAGTAGGAGGAGAGCTTGGGGGTCATGACGGGGACAGTCAGGATATAATTCTTAAAACCCCGTACCCTGGCATAGGTTTTCAGCATCTCCCGGTAGGTCAGGACATCCGGACCCGCAATATCAAAGCTCTGGTCAAAGGTTTCCTCCCTTCCCAGAACGCCGATCAGAAATTGGATGACATCCCTGATGGCAATGGGCTGGGTTTTGGTCAGTACCCACTTAGGGGTGATCATAAAAGGCAATTTTTCACATAAATCCCGAATGATCTCGAAAGAAGAACTCCCTGAACCGACAATGATCCCTGCCCGCAGCACGGTAAGTGAAAAGGAACCCTGGTAGAGGATATCCTCCACGTTCTTTCGGGAGCTCAGGTGTTTGGAAAGCTGGTCGTTGTTGACGATCCCGCTGAGGTAGATTACCTGCCTGGGTTTGGCCTGTTCCATATAGGTGTTGAAATGCCTTGCTGCCCGGGCCTCCTTTTCGTCAAAATCACTGGTGGAGGAACTCATGGAATGGATCAGGTAGTAGGCCACGTCAAAGCCCGATTTAAAAATGCCGTCCCGGGGCTCCTCCAGGAAGTCTACTTCCACGACTTCAAGTTTGCGCCGCGTCTCCTCATGGACCGGCAGGCGCTTTTTATCCCTTACGGCGCATACCACCTGATGGCCCGCTTCCAGTAACTGGTGTAAAACGCGCAGACCGATATATCCATTTGCTCCTGTCAGGAGGATTTTCATAAAGTGCTGTTCTTTTGTAACGCTGTCATTTCCCTCTTAGAGAGGAGGGCCTTGTGGCGTTTGATCCGCCCGGTACCCCAACAATTTAACAAAGAATTTCTGCACCGCCTTGGTGTCGGCCAGGACCTTTACAAAATGGTGGTCCATATAGACGCTGTAGATCCCCAGGTCCCCTTTGTAGAGGGTCAGTTTGTAATAGGGGATCACCAGGGCGTAGGTTTCCAGGAGGGAACGAAACCGGAGGATGATCCCTTTGGGTCTCAGTTCAATATTGCAGCTGTCCCGGTTGTTGTCCAGCAGCAGGAGGTTGCGGATCTCTACGCTGGCCTCAGTGATAAATAGCTTGGGGGAGCCGATCCCTTTCATGGCCCAGCGCTGTTTCAGGGTAAAGGGTTTTCCCAGGAGATCGTCGATCTTCCGGTCGATTTCCGGGTTGTTATAGGAAACGTTAACCAGCATACCCCCTGGTATAGAAGCCGGGCCTGCAAAAGAACCGGGCATTCGTATTGAATTTCATCGCTTTTTAGGGTAAAGATACCCCTTTTAATCCGATCGTTGAAACCCGGATCAATACGTCAAATTTCCGTAGTTTTGCTCCTTCAAACACCCGTGCTATGCAGCTTGAAGCCCTTCTTGCAGACAAGGTCAAAGAGGCCGTCCTTTCCCTTTATGAAGCGGAATTGGCCGCTGTGGAAATCCAGCCTACCCGCAAGGATTTCGACGGAGATATTACCGTGGTTATATTTCCAATGCTCCGGCAGTTGAAGGGAAATCCTGAGGCTATCGGAAATGCCATTGGGGAATACCTCACCCGGGAATTGGACGAGGTGGCTGCCTTCAATACGATCAAGGGTTTTCTGAACCTGACCGTAAGCGACGCCTACTACCTGAGCTTTTTCAACCGCATACGGGATGAAGCTTCCTATGGATACCAGGCACCCGATTCAGCAGGGGTGGTGATGGTGGAATACTCTTCCCCCAATACCAACAAGCCCCTCCACCTGGGGCATATACGGAACATCCTCCTGGGGTATTCGGTGGCAGAGATCCTGAAAGCGGCCGGGAACAAGGTTTATAAGACCCAGATTGTCAATGACCGGGGGATCCATATTTGCAAGAGCATGCTGGCCTGGAAGCGGTATGGAAAAGGGGAGACCCCACAGAGCAGTGGACTGAAGGGAGACAAACTCGTCGGGAATTATTATGTGGCCTTTGACCGGGCGTACAAAGATGAGATCCTGGACCTGGTTTCCAGGGGGATGTCTGAGGAAGAAGCGGCCAGAGAGGCGCCGAGCCTGAAAGAGGCCCAGGAACTGCTCCGTCGCTGGGAGGCCGGGGATCCGGAAGTGGTCGCCCTGTGGGAAATGATGAATGGCTGGGTCTACGACGGTTTTGAGATCACCTACCGCGACCTGGGGGTCAACTTTGACACGCTTTACTACGAAAGCCAAACCTACCTGCTCGGGAAGGATGTGGTTACAGACGGGCTGGAAAAAGGCGTATTCTACAAAAAACAAGACGGAAGCGTCTGGATCGACCTGACCGATGAGGGGCTTGACGAGAAAATCGTGCTGCGGGCAGATGGGACGGCCGTTTATATGACCCAGGACATCGGCACGGCCATACAGCGGGTGCGAGACTACCCCGACATCACCGGCATGGTCTATACGGTAGGCAATGAACAGGACTACCACTTCAAGGTCCTTTTCCTGATCCTCAAGAAACTGGGCTTTGTTTGGGCGGAAAACCTCTACCACCTGAGTTACGGGATGGTAGACCTCCCCAGTGGCAAAATGAAAAGCCGGGAAGGCACCGTGGTGGATGCAGACGACCTGATCCAGGAAATGGACCAGACCGCTGCTGAGATTTCCCAGGAACACGGAAAGCTTGACGGCTTTACGGAGGAGGAGAAGCAGTCCCTCTACCACACCATAGGCATGGGGGCCCTGAAGTACTTTATCTTAAAGGTGGACCCGAGAAAGCGCATGCTCTTCAACCCGGAGGAATCTGTGGATTTCCAGGGAAATACAGGGCCGTTTATACAGTATACCTATGCGCGGATACAGTCTATCCTCCGCAAGGCAGATTTTGACTTTAGCCAGGAAGTATCAGGTCAGGATCTCGGGGAACTTCACCCGAAAGAAAAACAGCTTTTAAAGGACCTGGAACAATTCCCGGTGGTCGTGCAGGAAGCAGCTGCGAATTACAGCCCGGCCCTGGTGGCCAACTACACTTACGACCTGGTGAAGGATTTCAATTCCCTCTACCAGCAGGTCTCCATCCTGGGGGAAACCGATGCATTGCACAGGCGATTCAGGGTACAGCTGACCCATAAGGTGGGGGAGGTCATCCGTCAGGGCACAGCCCTTTTGGGTATCGACGTTCCCCAGCGCATGTAGGGGCCTGTTATCCGTTGCGGATCCTATTCCAACCCAGCCTCGATCAACTTCAGGATAGCCAGTATCTCGGCCCGAAGAGGCGTATAGTGTACGGTTTCAAGATCTGAGGCCGTAGGGATGAACAAGAGCAGGTGGTTTTCGAATTCCCGCTTTGGAGCAATGGAAATTCAGAAGGGCTTCCGCCAAAAAAAAAGGCTTCCCGCCGGGGAAGCCTTTTCTCTCAATCATCAATCACCTGAAAACAGGCAAGTCGCTTAGTCCTTGGAAGCGTTCACCGCCAGGTTGTAAACCACCAGGCCAAATCCAATTTTGTTTACCGCATCTCCGATGTTGTAGATCACGTCCATGTTCAGGCCGGTAAAGATCCCTTCATACCATCCGGGTGTGCCAGCCATATATCCGATAGGATAGATAGCCCACCCGACCAGTACGAACCAGCAGAGCGTCTTGTGGGCGCTCAATACGGCTCCCCCGGCAGATTCGGCCAGTTTCTTGGCCTTGCCTAACCAAATGTCATAGACGATCACAAAGTAGGCGATCCCGGAGATCAACCCCCAGAGCCATGCCTGATCGCGTTGTACGGCTTCCCCGAAATATCCGGTAACCAGCATGATCACGGAAAGGAAGATCAACCTCCACATCAGTGACTTTTTTGCACCGGCCACGCGAAGGATCAGGAAGAACTCCACACACATGAGCGGTACGGTAAGTACCCAGTCCACATAGCGGAAGAAGGTGGGGGACTCCATATTGGTAGCCCAGTAATCGCGCATGTACCAGTAGTGTACCGCTGCGATGAAAGTGATCAGTCCTGAAACCAGGATAGAAACACGCCATTTCTTGTCGAACTGATTCATCGACAGGAAGAAGAAGGCTGAGGCGGCCATCATGGCCATACAACCCACGAAGAAGGTAAAACCTACGTAATCATCCGTAGCCATCTTGGCTACATATGATAAATTAGTCAGAAGACTTTCCATAATAATTAGTTTTATTAGTTTTGTTTATGTAAATTTACATAAGATTAAACATAATTGTTTAAATAAAAACATAAAATTTTAAACATTTGGTAAAAAAAGGGCTTGATATTGCCGATTTGAGAAGCGCCATGCTCGTTTCTACCTTTTTTTTCCTCTGGCTGGCGGTTTATTTCAACCAGGCCGTGGAAGAGGCCTTCGCCTTTATCCTGATCTTTTCATTCGGTATCCTTCATGGAGCCAACGACCTCGAAATCCTGAGGAAAAAACGCTTTGCCAGCGATCAAAGGAAATCTGGCTTTAAACTCCTTCTGGCCTATGTCGGCTTTGTACTGGGCAGTGCACTGCTTTTCTATTTAGTTCCTGCGGGAGCACTACTGTTTTTTATTCTGTTCAGCGCCTATCATTTTGGGGAGCAGCACTGGGTCAGGCGCATGGGGAATTCAAAATTTTTGCAGAAGCTCTTGTATACTACTTACGGTCTGACCATACTGTTATTGTTGTTCAGGGCCCATGGAGCTGAGGTCGCCGAGATCATGACGGAAATTTGTGGATTTTCGGTCCCGGTCGCCTACTTTGGATGGGGTAGTGCCCTGTTTTTCGGGCTCTTCCTGATCTGTCTTTTTGCGAACTTTTACTGGGCCCAATTCCAACGGTATTTGTTAAGGGAAGTCTTCCTGCTGGGGGTGTTTTATGTAGTATTCCATTCGGCCTCCCTCCTATGGGCCTTTGCCATCTATTTTGTGGTATGGCATTCCATTCCCTCCCTGGCGGATCAAATTCGCTTGTTGTATGGGAACCTCACTGTGCAGAACGGCTTGCGATATGTCAGGTCTTCAGCGGTCTACTGGATTGCGGCATTGGCCACCCTGGCGTTGGCCTTCCTGTATTTCCGGGGGAATGACTTCGGGTTCCTGCCTCTTTTCTTTTCCTTCCTGGCGGCGATTACCTTTCCCCACGTCCTGGTCATTACACGGCTTTACAAAGGTTAAAACCGCACCCGGAAGCTTATGTTGGGCGTCAGGCCCAGGGAGACGCTTTCCACCTTTTCAATCTCGTTGTCCTCGTTCAGCCTGTAATAAGTGTTCAGGATGTTTCGTCTTCCGGTAAGGTTCAGTACTGAACCCCCCAGTGCAGCCTTCACGGATTCGGAAATCGCAAAAGACCAGACCAGGGAGGCATCTGCCCTGAGATAGGCGGGAAGGCGACTGCTATTGGGCTGCTGAAAATTGATCTGGTTGGGGACTACCGAGTCGTCAATTTCGTCAGGGGGAGGCTGGGGTTCGGTGAAAGGCCTTCCGGTGCGGTAGTTCAGCCCCAGCCCTGCTTTTAGTTGACGGTAGGTGTAATTAATCCCCAGGGTCACCGTATGGCGAATATCCAGGTTGTTCGGGAATGACGGGGGCTGCAGGTCCTCAAAGGTATAGGTGTTGCGGTTAAAGGCATAACTGAGCCAGCTGCTCCAGTTTTCCGTCTTATAATTGATCAGCGTTTCCACCCCGTATACCTCGTACCGGCCCAATTCGCCCTCGAACTGGTCTTCATTCTGAAAACCCTGTGTGGCAGTACTGATCCCATTGACTCCTTTAAAGAACCCCTCGAGGCTGGCCAGCCAGTAACCCCGGTCATAATGAAGGCCCAATGATAGCTGACGGCTGGTGGCTACCGGGAGGGATTCCCCGTCGGCGAGGATCCATCGCCTCTTTTCAATCCCCAGGAAGTTCTGTTCCAGATCTACCAACTGGTGGGTCGCCTGGCTCTTGAGTTCCCCAAGCAGCTCGAGGCCAAGGTGTTCCG
>CBFCWO010000121.1:0-7084 GCA_965601625.1 uncultured Flavobacteriaceae bacterium
TTGCTCCCCTTCGTAAAAGTAGACTTTTGATTTAGACGGGAAGTCCACCAGATTTCTAACAGTTTGCTCTAGCCAAAGGCGAAGCCATTCTCTGCGCTCAGCCATTGGGACATTTTCAATCATAGATCCGGACCCAAAGGTGAGCGGTAGCAGGCTCATCATCAATCTGAGACAGAAAAACTTTGTCGATGACTGCACCCTCTCCCAGGAAGGAATTTTTACCGTCATCAATATCACTGTTTTTTAGTTTCTCCTTGGGCTTTTCCCTATGGATTTTCGCATAAAGATAAAAGCGGCTGTTGTGCTCATAGGAAGCCCGGAAGTAAACCAAAAGACCGTCTGTCCGTTGAAAAACTGCCCCTTCGATACCTTCTTTTATTTCCCGCCATTCTTTCGGAATGGAAGCGGGTAAATAACTCCGCCAATTCTTCATCAAACTCCCAATCTGGTTTTGTCGGCATTTAAGCAGGCCAAGGCGAAAGCATCAAGGTTTGATTGATGAGCGCCTGGGGAGTGCTCTGCCGGATCCGGCTCGAAAGAATCCGGAAGATCGGTGCTTCCTTTTATGGGATTGGCGTAAACTTTTTCCACAACCCCGGTGTCTTTGTTGACGATCAATTGAAGCTCATAAGATTTTAAGGTTAAGGCCATTTGTTTCTCCTTTTATTTTAAAGCGCCGTGCAAGACCACGCAGACGATGTGTAGACGCACATCTTCGCTGCCGTATTGTCATAGCAAAAGGGAGTCCAGCCGGATTTTGCGGAGGGTGTCGGCGGCGATCCTTCGGTGTCTAGGCCATCGCAATTTGGCATATAGGCATAACCGTCTGTGGCCGTGGATCCTAGAGCGCCCTTGCCGAGGGTCGTGTTTTGGCTCGCGTCTACCGTCACCCCGTTATTGGTCCCATCGCCCAGAGACATGGTTCCATTTACCAATAAGTCAAACTGTCCGTTCGCGTTAATGATACGGAACGGATAATAGGTTGTCGGAGCACCGTCTGGAACCTGACTGATCTCGTACAGCTCATCTGTCCCGTTCCAGCCAAATCTACCGAAAGCCTGGCCTCCCGTCGCTCGGTCAAGAAGGATATACTGATCATTGGTTTCATCATCAAACGAGATAAAATAGACATTACCGCTCCGGGCATTAATGGCAATATCCCCGGCAAGGTCAGCTCCCTCGCCTGTGATATTTGACGTTCCGGCAGATTGATTTCCAATTTCAATTCTGCCCTTACCATTAGTGATATTGCCCATCCGAAGCTCGGAAGTTGTAGCGTTTAGCTCAATGTCCCTGTACCCGCTAATGGTAAACACCCCTTTAAAGGCATTATCTGCACGGATCTGGCCTATAGTGATGATTTCACCGCGGCCCCCAGAGCCTCCAGGCTTTAAAGTTTCAAGAATAATGTCGCCACCACCACCACTAGGATGAGCATTATTCGAACCCTGGATATGCAAACTAGGAGCCTGCCCCACCGTGTTTACGTCTAGTTTTTTAATGAATTGAGTTGAGGAAGAATCAAGGTAAGTAAATGCCGCGTCATTATAGAAATTTCCCGCATTGCCTCCTGCTATCCCTAGTCCCATTCGAAATTTGAAATTTCCCCCATCTGCCGAGGGTCCTCCACCAGCATTTGATCCTTCAAATATTACGTCAACCCCAGCCCCGCTCACAGTATTGGCCTTTTTGATTGTCTGGTCTGCCGCATTGTTTAGCGTGTTGGTAGCAGCTCCCAAATCAAAATACCCAGCACCCGCATGATTTCCCCAACCGAAAGCGGTATCCCAATTGGTTATCTGCCCAGCAGTAATCCCGGAAGCTGGAGCTGCGCCATAAATGGGATCCGTCTCAGGGCCTCCCCCTCCCCCGGCTGCGCTTGTGGCCTGGGATCCCAGGGCAAGATTACAAAGAAGCATTGAAGCGAAAAGAATCGAAAAAAGTAAATTTTTCATAGTTTCACCAGCAAGTAATATCTACGCATTTTGTGTCAGTGATTGCCGATTCATCTGAGCGGATAAAAATGGTTGAGTCATCAGCTACTGGGAGAAAATCCCAAGCTGCCTGGCTTGTGGCTGGAACCCAGACAAAATCCGGCACACTATCCGATGGGGTAGCCGTGGTCTTTACAGGATGGACTCGAATCCTGCTCCCCGTCTCGTTCCATACCATGAGATGCCGGACCCCTTCGCATTGCATTGTTGCTGATTGGGGATCTGACAGGTCATAGCTGTTGGGGATCGGATTTCCCGGAGTCCCGCAAACCTTAACCGACCTTAGCCTGGCAAAAGAAGTCATACAGGCCACCATAAGGATCAAAACAATAATTTTTCTCATAGCGTTAACCTACCTCAAAAATAGACAGTTGTTTCCGAGTGAGGACCATTCTAAACATACAACAATTCCCGAACCAAGTAAGTATGGGTTTTGAGTATATCTTTTTCCATTTTATCCGGGATTCGCAATTAGGACAAAGTGACCGAAAAAGGACTCTGGAAAACTTTTCGGTCCCTTTTTTAGTATGGCTTAGATGAAAAATGTTAGCCAATTCCACAATCTTGATTCTAACACCAAGTCCTTATTTTGAAATTTAGCTTTTGGTCATGGTCTGCTGGGCAATAAAAAACCGGGGACCCTAATGGATCCCCGGCTATGGAGCTTATATGGTGTGTTACTTTTTAGCCTGCCGTGCTTGAGCAGGCTTAGCTTCTCTGGCTTTTAGTTCGTCATGCAGCATTGCAATACAATTATTCCAATCCATAATTGTCATGTCCTTGGGCGTCTTCCCGAAGATTTCCTTGATGTACTGTTCTCTGACTGATTTGACAGTTTTCCCAAGCTTGATGAAAAGCTCGGAAGCCCTTTTTGCTAGCTTGTTGCGGTCTTGGATTGGATCGTAAGGCTCTTGCTGCTGCTCTTTTTTCGGCGGTTTGGAAGTTCCTTTGGTTTGAATCTGTGGGCTCTCCGCGTCCCCGTCCTCAATATCATCGGTGGGCACGCAAAAGAGCTGCACCAGGGCATATTTCAGGCACATGCTCATTGCCTTATACATGGCCTTGTCGCTGTAATCATAAGCCTGCCCTGCTGCCTGGGTGGTGATGCAGGACCCATCCTTGGCGTAAAAATTGAAATTGCACAGCATGTCTACCGCGGTCATGACCTTATCGTCCTTAGTCACTCGCTGCGGGTCACACCTGACAATGGTTGTCGTAAAAAAGACCCCGTGCTTGGACAGCGGCCCATGAGCCGCATTGTAGAAATCATCTATCCCCCGGTACTGGTACCGGAAGCCCTGTTGGTTAGTCTTAGATTTTTTCACAGCCCCAATGTCTGCCATGACCTTGGGGATTGCCTCGAAAATTTGGCCTTTCATAGAATCAGTTGAATCCATATCGAACCTCCAATTGCTGCTAGACTGAGAAGCCAAATGATGAAATCAGATAATGCCATTGCGGCCTTTCTCAAACTTCTTTACTTCAAAAAGCCTATAATAACGGTATCTTCCAACCTTTATAAAAGCCAGCCTCCCGACTTCACACCAATAGTCTATCAACCGTCTGTTGCACTGCCATCGACGCATAAGCTGGGCCGTGGTTAAATAGCCATCAGGTATTTTGCTTCTCATTTTGACTCCTTAAAATGGAGGGCCTGGCACCATTGCCGGGCCCCCCAACTACCTATCATCATTTCTCTGCTCCCCGAATTAATGAGACAGTTCCCGGATCATTTATCAGCAAACGGGAAGCATTGCCCGGAGTGTATTTGGCTTGTTAATAACTGTCAACAACTGGGAGTTATAAGGGTGGTATAAGTTGGAGGGGCTTTACAACTCTTTACAAAGAAGCGGCTAAACCTGTGGAATCGTTGGCCAAAAACGTGCGAAGCTTTTGGGGGACATTACGGATTGCCAAGAGGTTAGCCGCTTCTAGTCATTATTTTACGGCTTTTCCTATCCCAAAGCCAAGCAGCATTGTGATAAACGAGACTCCCCCCCAAATCCATGGGTTTTCCCACCAGTCCCGGGGAGGCGCTGGGATGTTCAGACAGCGATTTAGCTGCTGCTTATAGGTTTTGGATTCGGACATGTAGGCTTCGCATTCCTGGATGTAGTCAGCGAGGGAGTCAATCTGATTGTCCGTTAGGGTCACTGGTTTCGGATCCCACGGAAGGATTTTTATCTCTCCGCTTTTTGCCTTTGCGAATGGCGTGGAAAAGAATGTCACGATTAGACATATTGCGAAAAACTTGCCGGGCTTTTTTAGCATTTTTATTCACCTCTGACTGGATTTTGTCTTTGGCCTTTTTACTACGTTTTCGGGCCTCCATGAAATACTTTACCAGCCATTTGCCCAGCTCTACCAGTATGGCGATGATGAAAGACTTCATTTTTTCTTAGTATTCGGAACCTTGGCCCAGTCCATTGCCTTTTTAATCCATTCCCCTACCCTCTGGACAAAGCCATCATCCTTCTTGGTAGGGGTAAGCCTAACAATGGCCTCCCCGGCTAAAACCACGGCCCAGGCAGCGGCCAAAATCTCTTCATAATTGCTTCCCAGCCAGTGAATAATATCCATCCATTCCCCCTTTTATGTAAGCCCGGAGGATATCCCCCGGGAAATTGGGACACGTTTTATTGTTGGTAAACTCATTATGACAGAATACGTCACTCCAATTTAGCCCATAGGAAAGGATCAGATCCACGATCATGTATTTCATTTCCTCAAGCTGGATTATCGGGAAATTCTTTACCCCTCCCAGGCACAGGCCAATGCTCTCCTCGTTTTGCCCATAGCAATGGGCTCCCTGGAGAGACATATCTCTCCCCTTTTGGATCTCCCCCTTTGGGGTAAAAACCCAATGATAGCCTATGTCAGAGAAGCCACGGAGCTTATGGAGATGGCGGATTGATTCCACATCAGCCACATGGTCAGAGGCAGAACAATGCACAATTATTTTTCTAATTTTTTGCATCGACGTATTTCGTCATAGTAACGGAATAGCGTGTCTTGGTTTCTTTTTAGGATGCCGATTTCTTCGCGGAGTTCGTTGATGGACTTTATATTGATTATATCCGAAATGGTATCCAGCCTGATTACCTTATCATGGAGTAGGTCGGTTTTTTTGACCAGACGGTAAACGAAAAAAAGCACCAGGCTGAGCAAAGCGCCATTGAGCATGAAGAAAATATGGATTTCGGTAATGGTCATTTAAAATATTTCCTCCAGGCCCATGGCTTGCGGTATCCCTCCTGATACAGATAGTCGTAGGCGTATTCATGGCTATAGGCTTCATTCTCGAAACAAATTGAGCGATAAGCTCGATGCCAGGACTTCAGTTTGATGAGAAGCCTTACAAAATCCACTAGGTAAATCAGATAGAATAGAATAACCAGGCACTCGGTCTGCTGTCTAAGATGAATCCTTTCGTGGTTTACAATCCTATCGGTGCGATTTCCTTTGGTGATGAATATGAATGGCCATAAAGTTATCCCTACAAACTTACCCCATATCTTAAACGGAAGAGTAATAATCATATTTCCATGGCACAAATCTGGAGAAAACTATAGTGCAACTGGGTAAGCCCATTAACCTTGCCTTGCAATTGATACGTGGTACTACCAGCCCCAGGATTATCTGTGGCAAACAAAGAAGTCCCATCATTATGCTGTTGAGTCCCAGCGTTTTGAACGGTTTCACCTCCAATTTTGGTTGCATTAAAAGACGTTGCAGTTGAAGTTCTTACAAATTTTAAATCACAAAAGGTTGCTCCATTTGATGAATTTAAACAATATAATTCCCGTTCCGTAGTGCCACTTTGAATCCAAACAGCAATGGGCCTGTTTCCTGATGCGGTAATCGAGGAAGTCGTGGCAAGAGGAACATATGTCGCCGAGCTAGTGAAAACACTGCCAGTAATAGCCGAGCAATATACACTTTTGCTTGCCAATTTAGGATCGGTTACGGACCCATCCGCTATTTCAGAAGTTCCTACTTCTTTAACTTTTATCTGATCAGAAGAAATTTCAATAGTAACATTGTCTGGATTTGCAGCAATGGTATTTGCTCCAGAAGAAACAAGCCCATCTCCAGCGATTATTGAAGCGAGGTAATTTTCTCCCAGATAAAATTCATCGACATAGATGACTGCCGCACTTCCGGTTGACCTTAGTCCAACCGTAATCTTTCCGCTTGATGGACAGGTGACATTTGCGCTTGCCTTGGTAAATCCGGAGGCAGATGTTGCCAGAGAAGCACTTGCCAAAACCGTGCTAACCGCATCGTGAATCACAAGGTCATAGAGGTTTACCGCCTCCGCTGTTTTATAAACTGCTGTAACCAAGCAGTCCCGGCCCTTCAATCCGTCCGGGACATCCACCCCATCATTTAAAAGAAACTGACTGGCTGCTGATGCCGTGTAAGCTCCGGAATATTTCCCTTTGGAAACATTGGCCGCTGTACTTTCCAGGGCAAAGGTTGCTCCCCCTGGGCCGGATGCTGTCCACAAGGCCCGTGCGTTTTCGAACCCCCCATTGGTAATGACATTTTGATATTGAAGCTCCTGATCTACGCTCCCCCCAAGGGTGCAAGACCCCAAAACCAGCAGGAAAAGCAAAAACGGCACTGTTTTTAATAATGATTTCATTTGTTTATCTCCCCATTTAGAGCTCTTACAGTACAAAACTAGTCCTAAAACACCTCTATGCTGGATCCCCCGGGCAGGAAGCGAACGTCATCGCTATCCGTATCGGAAGTAGAGCGGTAAAGCTCAAGCAAAAGCATGTCATCCTCATTAACTGGAGTAGACCCCACCTCTCCGGAGGTATCGGTCAAATCCACCAGAGTTTTTCTGACCTGATTGGCTACCGTATTGGTCAGAGCAGAATTCCCTGATGTCTGGTTATCGACCGGAGTGTCCATGGGATCCTGATTAGCCCGAAAGAGGTAGGTTTTCACAAGGAGTAATTGCGTGTTGGCTGCGCTCGCACTGTATTGCGCTAAGTTCAAAACAAGCTGAGTTCCTGGAATGTACCCTTTGGGAACCACGACAAAGGCATAAAGCTTTTGGACTTCCCTATCTACCTGGG
>CBFCWO010000122.1:0-7080 GCA_965601625.1 uncultured Flavobacteriaceae bacterium
GCCATACTCCTGGTCCTATTCCATCTTCAGCGGAATAATCCAGGAATCTGTTTTCGGATCAACAGTTCCCCCCATTTCTTCTTTTACCACCCGGTCCGTCACCAGTAGTCCCTTTTGGGCCATGTTCTCAAAAGTATCCATTCCCTCATCGGGAAAATTTTGCCGGGTTCTGTGAATGTGGAATCGGTTGGAGAATTGCCTGCCGAACGTTTCTTCAATGCCTTCCTTTCCAAGCATAAAGCCCAGCAACCCACCCCAGGTGGCCGTGGGATTATCGGAATCCCACCCTGTGAGGGCTCCGATTTGTATCGTTTTTTTCAGGTCACCTTCTCCATAAAACAGGCTGACCAGGCTTGCTGCAAAGTTGATCCCTGCCGCAAAGCATCCATTGCAATACAACTTCCTGGAGGTGATATCATACCCGTCTTCTTGTTGGACCTGGTACCTGTGGTAGATCGAATCCCTGGTTTGTTCCCAGGGGATCCCGCTTCTGTATAGTTTATAGGTGTAATCATACATGTGAGCCGGGTACGCACTGTCCGGGAGCACCTCCCTGGCTTTATTGGCCATCCAGTGTATTCTTTGGCCCATCGTTTCGCCTGTCTTTAAAGAAGCCAAAGCATGCATGCTTACATAAAACTTGGATATATCCTCAGCTTCGTGCCTGGCAGTGGTTTGAATGGGCAGGTGCGCCATCCTCACTGCGATATCGGGCCTTGCCGGGGCGAATAAACCAAATATCTCGGTGGTCAACTGCGCATCGATCATTTCATAATGCTCGTTCCGCTCCGGGCTGCCTGTTTCGGGAGGGAGCACCCCTTCTTTCATTAAATCAAAGGCTTTTTGATTGGAGACCCATAAATAATTTTCTTCTTCAGGCCTTATATGCCTCAGCCATCCTTCGCGAATTTGTTTGGGGGATAAGAAACTGCGCTTATGGGTATAGAGGAGGTGCTGGTACATATACTCAATATCCGTATCGTCATCTGCCCCCCAGATTTCATCCGGCTCCCTGAAGACAAAGTCTATGGTGGGAGACAGGTCACTGGGGACTCCTTCCCCCCAAATGCTGGGTTGGTCCGGGTTACCCCAGTCCTCCCGGGTGTAGAAGGCCCCGGTTTTTATCTCCCCGATGTTGCCGATTTTGTCCATCTCCGTCACCAGTCCTGTCCAGTTCGCAATGCATTGCCCCAACCAAAAGCCGTATAATTGATCCCTGTAATTTTCACGCGAGATGCTGAGGTAGGGTTCCTCCAAGGGGTCAGAGGTGCCTTCCTGCCTCTCCTTTTTCTCGCTTCCGATGTTGCAGGAAGCCAATACGATCAGGGATAAGGATATGACCAGACAGGACTTCATCATTGGAGGGTACTTCATATCTAAAATGAGACTATTCACAAAAGGCAGCGGCTTTTTCTTGGAGTACCCCCAGCGGTTCAGACAGGCATTCCAAATCCTAAATTACGAATCTAAATCACTGGTTTTCAAAAATATTATTGCGGGGGAGCTTTATTAATGGTATCTTCTAAGGAATCTATGGAGGGTAAAAACATTATTGCGGCAGCACAGCTCACACCCGTGTTCCTCAACAGGGAAAAAACGGTGGAGAAGGCCTGCCATGCCATTCAGGAGGCAGGTGAAAAAGGGGCAAAGATCATTGTGTTCCCGGAGGCTTTTATCCCCGGATACCCGGATTGGGTGTGGTTGATCCCGAATAGCAAGGGAGCGGAATTGAACGCACTTTATGCAGAACTGGTTGAGAATGCGGTAGCCATACCGGATGCAACTACGGAGGTCCTGTGCAAAGCCGCAAAAAAAGCTGGAATCCATGTGGTCATGGGCCTGCATGAACGCAATACCGAGACCAGTGGGAGCAGCTTGTATAATTCGTTGCTGTTTATCGATGACCAGGGTTCCATCATGGGGAAGCACCGAAAACTCATACCCACCGGAGGGGAGCGTCTTGTCTGGGCCCAGGGGGACGGCTCTGATCTCAGATCCTTTGACACCAAAGCAGGCAGGCTGGGGGGGCTTATTTGCTGGGAGAATTATATGCCCCTGGCCAGGATTGCCCTGTATGAAGCCGGCATTCAGATCCTCGCTGCCCCCACCTGGGATAAAAGCCCTAACTGGCGGCAGTCCATGCAGCATATTGCCCGGGAGGGAGGGGTATTCGTGATCAGCACCTGCATGGCGATAAAGATCGACGACCTTCCGGACCGCTATGCATTTAAAGAATTGTATCCCGAGGGCAGGGAATGGATCAATACGGGGAATAGTTGCATTGTAAATCCGAAAGGACAGATCATCGCAGGCCCCCTTGAGGCGGAAGAAGGGATCCTTTACGCCGAGATTGATTTAAATACCATATCAGAGGCCAAAAGGATGTTTGATGTGGTTGGGCATTACGCCAGGACAGATGTATTCAATTTCTCACTAAAGAATATTTAAGCCATGAGTAGTTCAGAACAAGCATCAGGAAAACGCGCAGATGCGCTTGCAAACCGATTGATCCAGGGCGCCAGGTCCCTGGCCGAATTTGCTTCAGGATTATCAGAAGCAGCGTGGAACACCCCAGTGACAGGGGATGGCCGTCCCGTGGGCGTGGTAGTGCATCACGTGGCAAGTGTTTATCCGGTAGAGGTGGAACTCGCCCAGGTGCTTGCCTCAGGCAGTCCTATTACCGGTGTCACCATGGAAGTGATCAATACGATGAATGCCGAGCACGCCAGGAATAATGCCGCCATCAGCAAAGAAGAAACACTTGAATTGCTGGAAAAGCATAGCAAAGCTGCGGCTGAGGCTATACGAAGTTTTTCAGATGAAGCCCTTGATAATGCGGCTACAGTCTCATTATACGGGGACGCACCCCTTACCGCCCAGTTTTTTATTGAGGACCATGCCCTTCGCCATAGTTTTCACCATCTTTCCAGGATCAGGAAAACCCTGGACAAGTAGTTTTTGGACATCCTTATTTACCTCTTTTTCCTGTTTTTCCTTTTCCTGCTACCCAGTAAAAATCCTGCTCCTATTGGGTTACGACACCCCCTGTGGAATAGAAATCCCCGGTGATGCCGGATTCAGCCTCGATCTCACCCAGCTTTTGGATGAACTGTTTGGGCTCCAGGAAATACCCATTGAGGACGAGGGTTATCCTGTAGTCCTCCGAGGCATGCTTTGAATTTCTTGCTCGGGCCGGAGCAGTATAGCCAGTGATCAACGGCAGGGCTGCCAGGCTGCCTGCGCCAATGAATCCAATCCGGGGGCCGTAGCGCCCCTTTCCTTTAAAATATGATTTGGAACGCGTATTAATTTGCTACATTTATCGGGATATAAACTTTCCATTAATTATGAGACGATTACTACTGTTATTGCTATGCGCCCTGTTTGCATTTCAGGGAACCACCAACGCTCAACGAAAGAAGAAGAATGAGCAGGACAAAAAAGAAGCACAGCTGCCGCTTCAGGCGTTTAAATTACGAAACATCGGGCCAGCCTTCCTTTCCGGCCGAATCGCGGATATTGCCGTGCATCCGGAAGACGACAATGTATGGTATGTGGCCGTGGGTTCAGGCGGAGTCTGGAAAACGGTGAACGCCGGGACCACCTGGACACCCCTTTTTGATTCACAAAGTTCCTATTCCACAGGTTGCGTCACCATCGACCCCAACAATCCTTCAACCATCTGGGTTGGATCCGGGGAAGATGTTGGCGGACGCCACGTAGCCTATGGAGATGGGGTCTACCGGTCAAAGGATGGAGGCAAGACCTGGGAGAACCTCGGCCTGAAAGACACCCAGCATATCGCCCGGATCCTTGTACACCCAGACAACAGTGATGTGGTTTGGGTTGCCGCCCAGGGACCACTCTGGAATAAGGGAGGCGAACGCGGGGTCTACAAAACCACGGATGGTGGACAAACCTGGAACCAGGTCCTTGGGAATTCCGAATGGACCGGTGCCACCGACCTGGTCATGGACCCAAGGGATCCACAGGTACTGTACGCAGCCACCTGGGATCGCCATCGTACCGTAGCTGCCCTGATGGGTGGAGGCCCTGGTACCGGGATCCACAAATCCACTGACGGGGGAGAAACGTGGACAGAGCTTACCAATGGAATACCGAAGTCCAACAAGGGAAAGATCGGCCTGGCCATCTCGCCCCAGAAACCCGACGTGGTCTATGCAGCTATTGAGCTGGACCGCACCACCGGGGGAGTCTTCCGTTCTGCGGACGGGGGGGCCTCCTGGAAAAAGATGTCCAACACGGTTTCGGGGGCCACCGGACCGCACTACTATCAGGAGCTGTATGCGAGCCCCCACAAATTTGACCGCCTCTACCTGATGAACGTCCGTGTACTGACCTCGGAAGACGGAGGGAAGACCTTCGTGCAGCTCAAGGAGGAAGACAAGCACTCGGACAACCACGCCATGGTTTTCAAAAAAGACGACCCCGACTATCTCATGCTGGGGACAGATGCCGGGATCTATGAAAGCTTTGACCTGGCGGAAACCTGGAAATACCACAAAAACCTCCCCCTGACCCAATTCTACAAGGTGGCGGTCAACAACGCCGAACCCTTTTACCACATTTTCGGGGGCACTCAGGATAACGGATCTGCCGGAGGCCCCTCTGCCACCGATGAACGGGAAGGCATCAGCAACAAGCACTGGTACAAGACCCTTTTTGCCGATGGGCATCAGTCTGCAACGGATCCTGAGTACAACGATATCGTATACGCGGAAACCCAGCAGGGAGGCTTGCACCGGGTGGACCTCACTACGGGGGAACAGGTATTTATACAGCCCCAGGCCCTCAAAGGGGACCCGCATGAACGCTTTAACTGGGATGCACCCATCCTGGTATCTCCACACAACCCGGCGCGGCTGTATTTCGCTTCCTACCGTGTGTGGAAATCCGAGACCCGTGGGGATGACTGGACACCCATCTCCGAAGACCTCACCCGGAATGAAGAGCGGCTCGCCCTGCCCATCATGGGGCGGCAGCAATCCTGGGATAACGCCTGGGACGTGGGAGCCATGTCCAACTACAACACGATTACATCCCTGAGCGAATCCCCGGTGCAGGAAGGCCTGCTTTACGCCGGTACGGACGACGGTTATATCGCGGTCAGCAGCGATGGTGGGGGTGCGTGGGATCGCATTCCGGTAACCCGCCTGGGGCTTCCCGCACGCAGCTTCGTCAATGACATCAAGGCAGACCTGCACGATGCCAATACGGTATATGTTGTCCTGGACAACCACAAGGAAGGTGATTTCAATCCCTACCTGTTCAAGAGTGCGGACCGGGGCAAGTCCTGGACCAAGCTTTCCTCAACCCTGCCGGAGCGCACACTGCTCTGGAGGATTGTACAGGACCATGTGGATCCGGATCTCTTTTTCCTGGCCACGGAATTTGGCGTATATACTTCCCTGGATGGCGGGGCCAACTGGCAGAAATTGCCCGGAACGCCCAATATGGGCTTCCGCGACCTGGTCATCCAGAAACGGGAGAATGATTTGGTGGCTGCCTCTTTCGGCCGCGGTTTTTATGTGCTGGACGATTACAGTGCCCTGCGGGACATGAGCCCGGAGGCCCTGAAAGCAGAAGGGACACTTTTTGCACCGCGGACGGCCAAATGGTACGTGCCCCGCAGCAATCTGGGAAATACGGGGGCGGATTACTATATCGCGAAGAACCCCGATTTCGGCGCGGTATTCACCTACCACCTGTCTGGTGATTTTGCTACCGCGAAGCAACAACGCAAGAAGGCAGAAAAAGAAGCCAATAAGGAAGGGGCAAATATCCCTTTCCCCGGGTATGAAGCCCTGGATGCGGAGAACAGCGAACAGCCTGCACAGGTTTGGATCACCATTAAGGATGCCCAGGGCAATGTGATCCGGCACCTGCATGAAAAGGCTGCCAAAGGGACCCACCGGATGGCCTGGGACCTGCGACATGCCAGTACACGGGCCATCGACCCGGAAAGCCCTTCGCGGGGCGGTTGGTTCAGCCGGGGGCCTTTGGCGATTCCGGGAACCTATACGGCTACTCTGGCACTGGAGAAGGACGGAAAAGTCACTCCCCTGGGTGAGGCTGTCTCCTTTGAGGTAAAACCCGTCCGGGAAGGCGTTCTCGGTGGGATGGACTATGAGAGCTACACGGCATACCGCAATGAGCTGGAGACCGTACAGCGGCAACTGGAGGTCCTCCAGGATCGTTTCGAGCAATCAGAGACGGCACTCAAAGGTTTCAAAAAAGCCCTGCCCAGGACACCCAGCTCGCCAGCTGGCCTGGCCGCAGATGTAACTGAATTGGAAAAGGCCATAAGGGCCGTTCAGATCAAGACGGAAGGAAGCCCGGCCAGAAATGAGATCGGAGAGCGCAACCCACCGTCGATCCAGTCCCATTTCAGTACCGCTTACAGAGGTATGACCACCACGTACGGCCCTACGGCCCTGCACCGCCGTAGCCTTGACATTGCCAAGGCCATGCTGGCGGAGATAGAACCTGAGGTCAATCGCATTTCGGATCAGATGATCCCTGCCCTGTCACAGAAGTTTAAAAGTGCAGGTGCCCCATATATCAAAGGGGAGGATTAACCTTTAGCACCACAGCTTATGATCCCCGGGAATTATTTTCCGGGGATTTTTATTTTACAGCGGCATCGACATGGGTCATAAAAAGGTATTTCATGTCGGGGATTTGTGTTCAAAGGTCAGGTTCCGCTAATGATGTTGGTGTTATTCAGGTAGGGATATGGACAGGAATTCCCTATCTTTCTGAGAATCTTAACGCAAAGAACATGAGACGTGCCATCTGCCTTTTACTTTTATTTCTGAGCATACTTTCCTGCAAAAAGGATCTCCCGCCGGAAGATTGCGGCAGACGCAAGTGACCACACCACCGATTGAATCTTTATCGGCGCGGGCAGCAACAATTTCCTCGGTCATTTTCGCAGCGGCAGCACTGTCGGGACAGCGAACATCGCTGGCATCAACCTGCTCGCGAGTTATTGTTGCCAGATCGATATCGCCCGCATCCTGATGGCCGACAGAGCTGACCCAGGCGACAATTTCAATG